>NZ_BAAATJ010000014.1:0-158244 GCF_039533345.1 Streptomyces glaucosporus
CGCCGCCGGCCTGCTCAACCCGATGATCGCCGGAGCGGCCATGGCCTTCTCCTCCGTCTTCGTCGTCACCAACAGCCTCCGCCTGCGCGCCTTCCGCGCCCAGAGCTGACCGCAGGCGCAGGGCCGGTCCCCTCCGGGAGGGGACCGGCCCCGCGCCTGCGGGGGCATCGAGCGGGCCGTGTCCACGGAGCCTCGCGCGGACACACGGAGCCCGAGGTTCAGGCCGGACGCCCCCGCCCGGCGGCCCGCGCGGCGGCACCCGAGCCCAGGAGGGCCGCCCCCGGGCCGAGCACGGGCAGACCCGGTCCGGGAAGGACGTACATGACCACTCCGGCCACCGCGGCCACCGCGCCGAGCTCCATCAGGGCGGCGCCGAGCCGTGAAAGGGACATGCTTCTCTCCTCGGTTCCCGTGCGCGCGGCACACGTCCGCGGACGCCTCACCGGACGAGCCGCCCACCCGGAACGCCGTCGCCGCACGGCGGATCATGGCGCACCGGTGGTCCGGTCGCGGTCAAGGGGCCGGGCCGGAGCACGATCCGCCTCGCGGTGTCCCGGGATCCCGCGCGGCGAGCGGCTTCGCAGGGGCGGCGGCCCGGCACGGCTCCGGCCCCTACCAGGGGATGGTGAGCCAGGGGCTCCCGGGGTCGGTGGTGAGGACCCGGTGGGCCCGCAGCATGTCCTCGTACCAGACGCCGAACTCCTCGTCGTCGAAGTGGAGGCAGCGGCCGAGGACGTAACCGGCGGAGAACGCCTCCCACGACCTGTACGTCACCTGGGCGACCCGGCCCGCCCGCACCACGGCCTGCTCGGCCTCCGCGACGTCGCAGAACCGCGCGCCCAGGCCCCAGCGCGCCATCTTCGACGCCCGGCCGTAGTCCCAGGCGAGGACGGAGGCGACGTACTCGCCCTCGCCCAGCAGCCCGTCCGCGCGGAAGCGGGCCTCGTAGCGGACGACACGGCCGATGAGCCGCTGGAGCCTGCGGGTCTCCGCCTCGGGGTCGGGGAGGTCCTCCGCGCCGCGTGCGGCGGCCTGCCCGATGCGGTCGCGCACGACGCGGCCGACCACCTCGCGCCAGTGGCCGATCCCGACGGGACCGCCGTACTCGCGCGCGACCGCCCGCCGGACCTCCAGCACGAACTCCCAGGCCGAGTTGCTCATCTCCCCCTTCAGCAGCCGCTCCTGGGCGGACATCCACTCCTCGCGGGTGGTGATGCCCCACCACTCCTCCAGGCGCCGCCGTTCGCCGCCGAAGCCCGTGCCGTGCCAGCCCATCGCGTTCCACAGGGAGCCGTTGTGCACGCACAGCAGCGCCCCGCAGGCCAGGCCGCGCGCCACGGGCCCCTGGTGCACGCCGCCGGTCCGCAGGGTGCGCAGGGTGCCCCGCTGCGCGTCCCGCGACACCCTCTCCGCGTGGTGGGTCCACATCCGCCGGTGTTCGGGGGTCGCCGCGAAGTACGCCTCGCACGGGCTGCCGGGGTCGACGGCCAGCCACCAGTCGTGGTTCTCCCACCGCTCGGCGTACCAGCCCAGCGAGTGCTCGAAGAACACCGGGTCCGGCGCCGGGCAGGGGAGCATCCCCTCGGTCAGGACCGCCACGTAGTGCCGGCGCGTCCTGGGGTCCCAGTAGGGGAAGAAGCCGAAGTACCCGGGATTGGCGTCCACCCACGGGCGGGGCAGCGCGTGGAACAGCCTGGCCCCGGCCAGGACGTCGAAGTACCCGGCCCAGTCGCCGCGCGCCTTCGCCTCGTACAGCCTCTGCTCGACGTCGGTGGGCGGCTGCCACGGTGCGTACGGCGGGCTCTGCGGCCCTTGTCCCGCCGCCGTCCCCCCGGCGGCCGCTCCGCTCCAAGTACTCATGACCGGTTCACTCTACAGAGTGAACCGGTGACCCTCCGGTCGGCGACGGGGCAGCCGGATCGCGGGGACCGGTGCGTTTTCGGCCAAGGTCGCCTGGGGGAGAACCACCGCCGGACGCCGGGGTGTCCTCTCCCCCGGAAGTGATCACCGAGCCGAGGAGAAACGATCGTGCAGACCTCGACGACACGCCCGAGCCGCCGCTCGGTACTCGCCCTGGGAGCCGGAACCGCCCTGGCCGCGGCCGTGTCCACGGGCGGGACGGCCGTCGCGGCGCGGCCGGGCGCGGAGGACGGCCTCTCCCAGGCGCTGGGCGAGCTGGAGCGGGAGCACTCCGCCCGGCTCGGTGTGTACGCGCGGAACATGGCCACCGGACGCGGCGTGCGGTACCGCGCGGACGAGCGCTTCCCGATGTGCTCGACGTTCAAGACGCTCGCCGCCGCGGCCGTCCTCAGGGACCTCGACCGGCACGGCGAGTACCTCGCCCGGCGCATCCACTACACCGGGGCCGACGTCGAGGAGTCGGGCTACGCCCCGGTCACGGGCGAGGAGGTGAACCTGGCGAACGGCATGACCGTCGCCGAGCTGTGCGAGTGCTCCATCACCCACAGCGACAACGCCGCGGCGAACCTCCTGCTCCGCGAGCTGGGCGGGCCGACGGCCGTCACCCGCTTCTGCCGCTCGCTCGGCGACCGGACGACCCGGCTGGACCGGTGGGAGCCGGAGCTGAACTCGGCCGAGCCGTGGCGTGTCACCGACACCACCAGCCCGCGCGCCATCGGCCTGGACTACGCCCGGCTCGTCCTCGGCGACGCGCTCGCGCCCCGGGACCGGCGCCTGCTGACGTCGTGGCTGCTCGCCAACACCACCAGCGTCGACCGCTTCCGCAAGGGCCTTCCCGCGGACTGGACGCTCGGCGACAAGACCGGCGGCGGCTCGTACGGCACCAGCAACGACGTGGGCGTCGCCTGGACGCCGGACGGGACCCCGATCGTGCTGGCCGTCCTCACCACCAAACCGGACGACGCGGAGGCCCCGGGGGACAACCCGCTCATCGCGAGGACCGCCGCCCTGCTGGCGGAGGCCCTGGGGTAGGAGCCGCCCGGCGGGGCGGCGGGCCGGGAAACCACCCGCCGCCCCGGAACGTCCACAGGACATGACGCCCGCACGTCCCGAACCGCCGCCCGCCGCCCCGCCGGCCTGGCCGCACTGCGGGCACCGGTCCGGCCCGGACGACCCGGCCGGGTGCCGCGGTGCCCGCGTCGCCGGACACGGCGCCTGCCTGGCCCACCTGGACGAGACCGACCGCGCCGCCCACCTGGCGTCCCTCTCCCCCGGCGACGACGTCGACCACCGGGGCACGCCCTTCACCGAGGACCTGCTGAACCGGTTGCTCGACGCCCTGCGCGATCCCGGAACCGGCCGGCCGCTCATGGGGACCGCCCGGTTCGACGAGGCATCCTTCGCCGGCACCGCCTGGTTCAACAGGGCGTCCTTCTCCGGCGAGGCATGGTTCGCGGGCGCGGTGTTCGCCGGCGACGCCCGGTTCGGCGGGGCGCGCTTCCTCGGCGACGCCTGGTTCGCGGGAGCGGTCTTCTCCGGCGACGCCTGGTTCGACGGAGCGGCCCTCGCCGGCGCCGACTTCGCCGACGCCTCCCTCTCCGGCGACGTCTGGCTGGACAGGGTGACCCTCACCGGCGACCTCCGGCTCGACAGGGCCCGGTTCGAGGGGGCGTCGCACCTGGGGCCGCTGGTGTGCGGCCGCACGGTGTCGCTGGACAGGGCGGTGTTCGGCGTGCCGGTGACGGTGGAGGTGGCCGCCCGCAGGATGAGCTGTGTGCGCACCCGGTGGCAGTCCACCGCCACGCTGCGGCTGCGCCACGCCGAACTGGACCTGACCGACGCCATCTTCGAGTACCCGGTGGCGGTCGCCGCCCGCTCCGCGCCGTTCTCCCGCTCCTGGGGCGACCCGCTGCCGGAGTCGCCCCTGGCCGGCCGGGACCCCGGGGTGCGGCTGACGTCCGTGAGCGGAATCGACGCCGCGCACCTGGTGCTGCAGGACGTCGACCTCGGCGGCTGCCGGTTCGCCGGCGCCGTCCACCTCGACCAGCTCCGCGTCGACGGCTGGTGCACCTTCGGCAGCACCCCCGCCGGATCCCGGCGGTGGAGTCCGCGGCGCACCCTGGCCGAGGAGCACCACTGGCGGGCACGCACCGGCCGCACCCCCGCCCGGACCCGCGGCTGGACTCCCCCGCCCGACGGCGTCTCCGTCCTGCAGCCGGCCGCGCTGGCCGCGCTGTACCGGCAGATCCGCAAGTCGCTGGAGGACGGCAAGAACGAACCGGACGCCGCGGACTTCTACTACGGCGAGATGGAGATGCGCCGTCATGACACCACCCGCCCCCGGGGCGAGCGGGCGCTGCTGGCCGCGTACTGGGCGCTGTCCGGCTACGGGCTGCGCGCCACCCGCGCGCTGGGGTGGCTGCTGGGGGCCATGACCGCCACCGTTCTGGCGCTGATGCTGTGGGGGCTGCCGGCCGAGGTCCCCCGGCCGACCACCACCGGCCGCCAGGTCGCCTCCGGGCAGACCCTCACCCTGGTCACCGACACCCCGGATCCGCGCAATCCCGCCGGCCCGTGGTCCGGGCGCCTCACCGCCGAGCGGTTCGAGAAGGCGCTGCGCGTGGTGATCAATTCGGTGGTGTTCCGCTCCTCCGGCCAGGACCTGACCACCGCCGGCACCTACACCGAGATGGCCTCCCGCTTCGCCGAGCCCGCTCTCCTCGGTCTCGCGGTCCTCGCCGTCCGCAGCCGCGTCAAACGCTGACGGACCGTCCGTCCCGCGGCGGGCGGCCGGCGGCGGCCGCCCGCCGCCAAGGGCGGTTCGGCGGGCGGAAGTCCGGCAGGGACGGGGAGGACGCGGAGGGAAAAGGGAGGTGCGGAGGGGAAAGGGGGCACCCGGCGGGAAAGGGCCGTCTTCCGCTGCGGTGCGCCGCCGGGAAAGGAATCCCTTCCGGAATCCTCCCGCGGTCTCCGCGGAGGCGGGTGGTGTCCGCCGGAGACGGCGGTCCGCTCCCCGTCCCGGATCCGATCCCGAATTCCCCTTCCGGGGGCCGTGGCTGATTCCGCGGCAGAGGCCGGGGCGGCCGTGGTGAACGGCCGCCCGGAAGTCCGCCGTTCACGCGACCGGCCCCCGGCGGTCCGCTCTGGCGAGGGGACCGCCGGGGGCCGGCTTCCGGGACCGCCCGTGCGGCGAAAGGTCTTTCACCGGCCACCGCATGACCGGTGCCCGGTCAGGCGTGGACGCGGTTGTGGCTGCGTCCGGTGACCGCCCGGTAGATGGCGAGCACGATGACCGAACCGATGATGGCGGCTATCCAGGTGGACAGTTCGAAGAATCCGTCGATCGAATCGACGCCGAATATCACCTTGCCGAGGAAACCGCCGAGGAGACCACCCACGATACCGATCACCATGGTGACGAGGATGCCACCGGGGTCCTTGCCCGGCATGATGGCCTTGGCGATCGCTCCGGCGAGCAGACCGATGAGAATCCACGCGATGATGCCCATGTCTGGGTACCTCCTTGTCGTCTTCACGGGACCGCCTTGCCCTGGACACGACATCCAAACGGAGGAATTCGGCGGAAGATGGCGAGCACCGGGCTGAGCAGCGGATTTCCCGTCAGAAATCTCACGGGTTTCCGGGTTGGCGGACTTCCGGACCGGGTCCGCCGGCTGAACGCCCCGGCTCCGGGAATCCGGAGGGGAACACGCCCCGCCCGCGCGCCGGCACGGCGCGGTCCGGCGGCGGACAGGCCCGGCGACCGGTTCGCGGACGGCGGTCGCGGCGCCCGCGGCGGCCCGGCTTTCCGGGCCTGCGGCGGCCGTCCCGCCGGGCCCCGCCCGGGACGCCGGGCCGCGCGGAAACGACCGGGGCGGCGAACGGGCCGGGAGGGGTCCGGAAGAGGCGGTCGCCACGGCCGCCACGGCCCGGCGTTCCGGGCCGTGGCGGCGGGCACGAGGGGCGGGTGCGAGGGGCGGGTGCGAGGACAGCCGTGGAAGCGTTCGCGGGAGTGGTCACGTGGAGGACGCCGGGCGGCGCGGGCCCGCCTCCTCCGCCTCCCGCTCCCTCCGGTGCTCGCGTTCGATCTCGGCGCGTTCGGCGGCGATCTCCCGGTTGAGGAAGAAGTTGAGCGCGGTCCGGATGGCCGCGAGCTGCCCGATCTCGGCGAAGCTCGGCGCGACGGCCGTGCGCAGCACGTCCCCGGCGAGCTGGAACTCCAGCCCCAGGGCCAGGAAGCGGCCCAGACCGAGCCGGATCCGGCTGAACCGGCGGTGCGGGAGCCCGCCGCGCACCGCCGCCGCCAGGAAGCGGCCGAAGACCCAGACCGCGCCCGCGAAGATGATCAGGGCGCCGGCCGCCTCCACCAGCCTCACCAGGAGGTCCACCGCCTCCCGGAGGGCGGACTCCGGCAGCACTTCCTCCAGGGGCACGTCCATGACCGGCCGGGTACCCCTCCCCGCCCGTTCATCCTGGCGGGCACCCGTATTCTCCGTATCGCCCGGGAGTGTCGCGGATCACGCCGGATTCGGCTGTTCGGTACGGAATGGCCGGGGCGGGGTGGTGGTTGTACTCGTCGCGGGCGCCGGTGGCGGGACAGTGTCCCCGGGCCTCACCCACAGCCTGCGAGGACGATCGTCCGGCTGAAGCCTCGCAGAGCCACTCGCCGCGCAGGCGACCGCCGTCACCGGCGCCCGCACCCTGCAGACCGGCCCCGGCCGAGACTCCCCCGTCTCCGTCGGGGCCTTTCCACGCCCGGCGCGGTCTCAGCGCGCGGCGGACTCGAAGAGGCGGCGCGGGTTGTCGGTGAGCATCGTGGTGATCTCTGCCTCGGTCACGCCGCGCTCCCGGACGTAGGGCAGCACCTCCTGGCCTATGTGCAGGTAGTGCCACTGCGGCAGGAACGGCATGACGTCCGGGTCGATCCAGTCGAGGTAGCAGGAGGCGTCGTGCGAGAGCACCATGCTCTCCGCGTAGCCGCGGCGGCACATCTCGACCAGGGTGTCGGCGCGGGCCTCGAAGGTGGTGCCGAGGTTGAGGCCGAAGCGGTCCATGCCGAGCAGGAAACCGGCGTCGGCGAGTTCGGCGAGGTGGTCGCAGTCGGTGGTGTCGCCGCTGTGGCCCAGCACCACGCGCGCCGGGTCGACGCCCTCCTCGTCGCACAGCACCCGCTTGACCTCCAGCCCGGTCCGGCTCCCGGGGTGGGTGTGCACGGTGACGGGGGTGCCGGTGCGGTGGTGGGCGGCGGCGACGGCCCTCATCACGCGCTCGACCCCCGGCGTCATGCCCTGCTCGTCGATGGCGCACTTGAGCATGCCGGCCCGCACCCCGGTGTCCGCGATGCCCTCGGTGATGTCCCGGACGAACATCTCCACCATGGGGTCGGGCACCTCGGCCCCCAGCGCCTCGTTCAGCGCCGGCCCGCGGTGGCGGAAGAAGAAGGGGACGTCGTCGTAGGTGTACAGACCGGTGGCCACGACGATGTTCAGCTCGGGCACCCGCTCGGCCACGCGCCGGATGCGGGGGATGTACCGGCCCAGGCCGACGACGGTGGGGTCGACGATGGTGCGCACGCCCGAGGCGGCCAGGGCGCGCAGCCTCTCCGCCGCGTCGGCGACGCGTCCCTCCTCGTCGCCCCACTCCTCCGGGTAGTTGGCCTGGACGTCGGCGGTGAGCGTGAAGATGTGCTCGTGGACGTAGGTGGGGCCCAGGTCGGCGGTGTCCACGGGGCCGAGGACTGTGTGCACCTGGGCGTTCGCCTGGGTCATCGGGGGCGGCTCCTTGTCGGCGGGCGCCAGTGGCGGGCGCGGTCGTCGTGCGGTGGCCGCCGAGCATAGGCAGGTACTGAGCAATGCTCAATGGGCGCGCCCCCGCCCCGGCCGGGCCCGTGTTTTGCCGGCCTCCGGAGAGCGGGTTACTGTCGCCCGCATGAGCGCCGATCCCGTCCGCACCCGTGTGCGTCTGAGCGCCGAGGACCGCCGCGGGCAGTTGATCGGCATCGGGCTGCGGCTGCTGGTCACCCGGCCCATCCACGAGTTGTCGGTCGACGAGGTGGCCGCCGAGGCGGGGATCTCGCGCGGGCTGCTGTTCCACTACTTCCCGACCAAGCGCGACTACTACGCGGCGGTGGTCCGGGCCGCGGGGCAGCGGCTGCTGACCCATGCCCGCCTGCCCGGGGAGGGCGGGCCCGAGGAGCGGGTGCGCGCCGTCGTCGAGGGGTTCGTCGGCTTCGTCCGGCGGCGCCGCGCCAACTACGTGGCCCTGGTGCGCGCCGGGGCGGGCGGGGACGACCTCGTCCTGGAGGTCTTCGAGGACATCCGCGCCACCCTGGCCGACCGGGTGCTGGAGGCGCTGGGCGAGCCGTCCCCCGATCCGATGGTGCGGCTGGCGGTGCGCGGCTGGCTGGCGATGGCCGAGGAGATGGCGATCGAGGCGCGCGACGAGACGGTGTCCGCCGACGGCCTGGTCGACTTCCTGGTGGACGGTCTCGGCCGCCTCCTCGCCCCGCTCGCCCGGCACCGGTCCCTCGGCCCCGGCGGGCGTCCCCACGACCGTACGTGATCCGGGCCACCCCGCGGTCCTGCTGTTGAGCATTGCTCAGCAGGTTGGCTACTCTCGCGTCACAACGACGTCGCCCCAGGCAAGGAGCCGGTCGTGGACTTCGCCCACTCGCCGCGGGCGCGGGAGTACATCGAGCGTGTCGCCGCCTTCGTCGACACCGAGATCGTCCCGCGCGAACACGACTACCTCCGGGCCCTGCGCGGCCGGGCCGACCGCTGGGCGGTCCCGCCGCTGATCGAGGACCTCAAGGCCAAGGCCCGTGAACAGGGCCTGTGGAACCTCTTCCTGCCCGACGAGCGGTACGGCGCCGGGCTGAGCGTGACGGAGTACGCGCCGCTGGCGGAGCTGATGGGCCGCTCCCCCATCGCGCCCGAGGTGTTCAACTGCAACGCCCCCGACACCGGCAACGCCGAGGTCCTGCTCCACTACGGCAGCGACGAGCAGCGCGAGCGGTGGCTGGAGCCCCTGCTGGAGGGGCGGATCCGCTCGGCGTTCTGCATGACCGAGCCGGACGTGGCCTCCTCCGACGCCACCAACATGGAGGCGACGGCCGTCCTGGACGGGGACGAGGTGGTGCTCGACGGCCGCAAGTGGTGGAGCACCGGCATCGGCCACCCCGACTGCCGGTTCGTGATCTTCATGGGGCTGACGGACCCCGGAGCCGACCGCCACCGGCGGCACTCGATGGTCCTCGTTCCCGTCGACACCCCCGGGGTGCGGATCGAGCGGATGCTGCCGGTCCTCGGCTACCTGGACGAGCCCTACGGCCACGGCGAGGTCTCCTTCACCGGCGTGCGGCTGCCGCGCGACGCGATCATCGCCGGGCCCGGGCGCGGCTTCGAAATCGCCCAGGGCAGGCTGGGACCGGGCCGCATCCACCACTGCATGCGCCTGATCGGGATGGCCGAGCGCGCGCTGGAGATGGCCTGCCGCCGCGCGACCGCGCGCACCGCGTTCGGCAAGCCGCTGGCCAACCTCGGCGGCAACCGCGAGCGCATCGCCCGGGCCCGCATCGCGATCGACCAGGCCCGCCTGGCGGTGCTGCACACCGCCTGGCTGCTGGACACCGCCGGGCCGCTCGGGGCCTTCGGCGGGCTGTCGCAGGTCAAGGCATCGGTCCCGGCCATGGTGCAGAGCGTCGTGGACACGGCCATCCAGCTCCACGGCGGAGCCGGCCTGTCCGACGACACCCCGCTCGCCGGCTTCCTGGCCGCCGCCCGGGCGCTGCGCCTGGCGGACGGTCCCGACGAGGTGCACCTCGGCGTGGTCGCCAGACTGGAACTCGGCAAGTACCGGGAGCGGACATGACGCGGAACGGGGAAACGGGCACCCGGGTGCTGGTCACCGGCGCCGCCTCCGGCCTGGGCCGGGCCATCGCCGCCCACTACGCGGCCGCCGGCTGCCGGGTGCTGGTCACCGACCTGGCCGAACCCGCCGCACTGCCCGCCGGGCAGACCGCATGGCACCGGCTGGACGTGCGCTCCGACGCGGAGTGGGCCGCGGTCCGCCAGTGGTGCGAGACCCACTGGGGCGGGCTGGACGTCCTGGTCAACAACGCCGGCGTCGCCGCGGCGGGCCGTGTCGAGCGGATCGAGGACGCCGACTGGGACTGGATCCTCGACATCAACCTGCGCGGCACCGTCCGCGGCTGCCGGGCCTTCGTCCCCGTCCTCAAGCGGCAGGGCGGCGGGCACATCGTCAACATCGCCTCCCTGGCGGGGCTGATGAACCTGCCGGGGATGTCGTCCTACAACGTCTCCAAGGCCGCCGTGATCTCCCTGTCGGAGACCCTGCGGCACGAACTGGCGCCCTGGGGGGTCCACACCACCGTGGTGTGCCCCGGGTTCGTTCCCACCGGCCTCGACAGCGGCCTGCGCAGCCCCGACCCGGTCCTCGCCGACCAGGCCGCCCGCCTGATCCGGAAGGGCTCCTTCACCCCCGAGCAGGTGGCCGCGCAGGTCGCCGACGCCGTCGCCCGGCGCCGCTTCCTGGTGCTCACCCACCCCGAGGGGCGCAGGGCGCTGCGCGTCAGGCGCCTGTGGCCGGCGCTGGTGGACCGGCAGATCGCCGCGGTGTGGCGGCGCACCAGGACCAAGCTCGACGAACAGGACGCGCAGGACGCGCGCGGTGCCCGGGACGGCGCACCGGACGGCGCACCGGACACGGAAGGCACAGGGGAACGATCGGCATGAGCCCCCGCAGGAGCATCCTCATCACCGGAGCCAGCGCCGGGCTGGGCGAGCGGATGGCCCGCGACTTCGCCGCCATGGGCCGCGACCTCGCCCTGTGCGCCCGGCGTACCGACCGGCTGGAACGGTTGCGGGAGGAACTGCTCGCCGCCCACCCCGGCATCACGGTCGCGGTGCGCGCGCTCGACGTGAACGACCACGACGCCGTCTTCGAGGTCTTCCGCGCCTTCCGCTCCGACCTGGGCTCCCTGGACCGGGTGATCGTCAACGCCGGGCTCGGCAAGGGACAGCCCATCGGCACCGGGCGCTTCGACGCCAACCTCCAGACCGCGCGGACCAACTTCACCGCCGCGCTCGCCCAGTGCGAGGCCGCCGTGGAGGTCTTCCGCGAGCAGAACGCCGGCCACCTGGTCGTCGTCTCCTCGATGAGCGCGATGCGGGGCCTGCCCCGCAACCTCACCGCCTACGCGGCCTCCAAGGCCGGTGTCGCCGCGCTCGCCGAGGGCATCCGCGCCGAGCTGCTGCGCACCCCCATCAGGGTCACCACCCTCTTCCCCGGCTACATCGCCTCCGAGATGAGCGGCCGCTCGGGCCGGACGCCGCTGATGGTCTCCACCGAGAGGGGCGTCCGCGCGATGGTGCGGGCCATCGAGGCCGAACGGGCCCAGGCGAAGATCCCCGCCTGGCCCTGGGTGCCCCTGGGGTTCGCCATGCGGCACCTGCCGCTGTCCGTCGTCTCCAGGATGAGCTGACATGGGCCGCACCGACGACGGGAACGGCAGGGACGACACCGGCGGCAGGGAGGCGGCCCTCGACCGGCGCGGCGCCGTCCGCGCCGAGGACGCCTTCGACGTCGCCCGCGTGGACGCCTGGCTCAAGGAGCACGTGGCCGGCCTCGACGGCGCCCCGGAGGTCACCCAGTTCTCCGGCGGCGCCTCCAACCTCACCTACCTGCTGCGCTACCCCGGCGCCGAACTGGTCCTGCGCCGGCCCCCGGCCGGGCGCAAGGCCTCCTCCGCGCACGACATGGCCCGCGAGTACGACGTCCAGCGGAAGCTCAGGCCGGTCTTCCCGTACGTGCCCGCCGTCCGCGCCCTGTGCCGGGACCCGGAGGTCATCGGCTGCGACTTCTACGTCATGGACCGCGTGCCCGGCCTCATCCTGCGCGGCCGCCTGCCCGCCGGGACGACGCTGGGCCGGGCGCGGGCGCGCGAGCTGTCGGAGACCTTCGTCGACACCCTCGCGGACCTCCACGGCATCGACCCCGGAGCCGCCGGCCTGACCGGCCTGGGCAAGGGCGCCGGCTACGTCCGCCGCCAGGTCGAGGGCTGGACCCACCGCTACGCCCGGGCCCGCACCTGGAACACCCCGGGCTTCTCGAAGGTGACCGCCTGGCTCGCCGACAACCAGCCCGACGACGTGGCCATCCGTGTGATCCACAACGACTGGCGGCTGGACAACATCGTCCTGGAACCGGACACCCTGCGCGTGACCGGCGTACTGGACTGGGAGATGGCCACCCTCGGCGACCCGCTGATGGACCTCGGCAGCGCGCTGGCCTACTGGGTGCAGGCCGACGACGACCGGGTGGCGCGCGCCACCCGCCGCCAGCCGAGCCACCTGCCGGGCATGCTCACCCGTGCCGAGATCGTCGAACGCTACTGCGACCGCACGGGCCTGCCCGCCGACAACTGGGCCTTCTACGAGGTCTTCGGGCTGTTCCGGCTGGCGGCCATCGCCCAGCAGATCTACTACCGCTATCACCACCGGCGGACCCGCAACCCCGCGTTCCGCAACCTGTGGCTGGCGGTCAACTACCTCGACTGGCGCTGCCGCCGCGTCATCGCCCGGTCCCGCCTCTGAAGCAGAGCCCCCGAGCAGGAACCCCGACACCAGGAGGGCAGCGATGCCGGTCATCCATCTGGTCCGCCACGGTCAGGCGTCGTTCGGCGCCGGCACCGCGGAGGGGTACGACGTGCTGTCGGACCTCGGCCGCAGACAGGCCGAGGTCGCCGGCGCCGAGCTGGCCCGGCGCGGGCCGCGCGACCCGGTCGTGGTCTGCGGCACCCTCAACCGGCAGCGGGACACCGCCGAGGTCCTGATGAAGTCCGCCGGGCTGGCGGGGACGCCGCGCACCGACCCCCGCTGGAACGAGTACGACCACATCGGCCTCGTCGAGCGCTACGGCACGGCCGCCGGCGGCGCGGGGACGGACGTCCCCGCCGGCGACCGCGGTGTCCAGGCCGTGCTCGACCGCGCGCTCGAAGCGTGGATGGCGGACACCGGCGACGGCGGCTGGGAGCGGTTCGCCTCGGGCGCCGCCGAGGCGCTGCGGGAACTGGCCGCCGGCCTCGGGCCCGGGCGCGACGCCGTGGTGGTCACCTCGGGAGGGGTGCTGGCGGCCCTGTGCGGCGGCCTGCTGTCCGCGCCCCCGGCCGGGGTGGTGGCGCTGAACCGGGTGGTCGTCAACGCCGCGATCACCACCCTCGTCGCGGGCTCCTCCGGCATCAGCCTGCTGTCCTTCAACGACCACGCCCACTTCGCCGGGGACCGGCGCCCGCTGCTCACCTACCGCTGACCGCGGCCCGTCCCCGTCCGACCGATCCCGCGATCCCACGACCCCGCGAAGGAATCCTCATGCGCGCAGTACAGGTGGTCTCCCTCGACGGCCCCGGAGCCGTCCGCGTCGCCGACGTCGACGACCCGCGTCCGGCCCCGCACCAGGTGCTCATCGACGTCCACGCCGCCGGCGTCACCTACCCGGACGTCCTGCTGACCCGGGGGCAGTACCAGATCAAGCCCGAGCCGCCGTTCGTCCCCGGCTCCGAGGTGGCCGGCACCGTCGCCGAGGCCCCCGAGGGGTCCGGCTTCCGGCCCGGCGACCGCGTCGCCGCCTTCCCCGGCTTCGGCGGCTTCGCCGAGCGGGTCGCCGCCGACCCGGCGGTCGTCTTCCCGCTGCCGGAGCGCCTGTCGTTCACGGCCGGGGCCGGGGTGCCGATGAACTGCCTGACGGTCCACTTCGCGCTGGTGCGACGCGGCCGGCTGCGGTCCGGGGAGACCGTGCTGGTGCACGGCGCCGCCGGCGGCGTGGGCACGGCCGCGGTCCAGCTGGCGCGCGCCCTGGGGGCGAGGGTGATCGCGGTGGTCTCCACCGAGGCCAAGGCGGAGGTCGCGCGGCGGGCCGGGGCGCACGAGACGGTGCCCGTCGAGGGCTTCCGGCAGGCGGTCGCCGAGCTGACCGGCGGACGGGGCGTCGACGTCGTCGTCGACCCCGTGGGCGGGGACCGCTTCACCGACTCGCTGCGCAGCCTCGCCCCGGAGGGCCGCCTGCTGGTCGTCGGCTTCACCGGCGGGGAGATCCCCACCGTGAAGGTCAACCGGCTGCTGCTGAACAACATCGAGGTCGTCGGGGTCGGCTGGGGCGCCTTCTGGCTGCCCCGCCCGGAGTACCTGCGCGAGCAGTGGAACGAGATCCTGCCCCATCTGGAGGCCGGCCGGCTCGACCCGCTCATCGGCTCGACCCACCCCCTGGAGGGGGCCGCGGACGCCCTGCGCGAACTGGACGGGCGCGGCGCCGCGGGCAAGGTCGTCCTCCTCACCCGTTAGGCGACCGCCAGGTGCCCGTCAGGCACACCGACCGCCGCTTCTCCCGGGAACGGGACCGCCCCGGCCGGACGGAAGTCCGGCCGGGGCGGTCGCGCCCTGGGAGGGCCGGCGCCGTCAGCCGAGGGCCGCGACGGCCTGGTTGAAGGTCTTCGACGGGCGCATCACGGCCGAGGCCTTGGCGTCGTCGGGCCGGTAGTAGCCGCCGATGTCGGCCGGCGAGCCCTGCACCGCGATCAGCTCGTCGACGATCGTCCGCTCGTTCTCCGAGAGCGTCTCGGCGAGCGGGGCGAACGCCTCGGCGAGCTCGGCGTCGTCGGTCTGGCGGGCCAGCTCCTGGGCCCAGTAGAGGGCCAGGTAGAAGTGGCTGCCGCGGTTGTCGATGCCGCCGACGCGGCGGGTGGGCGACTTGTCCTCGTTGAGGAAGGTGGCGGTGGCGCGGTCGAGGGTGTCGGCGAGCACCTGGGCCTTGGCGTTGCCCGTGGTCTGCGCGTAGTGCTCGAAGCTGACCGCCAGCGCGAGGAACTCGCCCAGGCTGTCCCAGCGCAGGTAGTTCTCCTTGACGAGCTGCTGGACGTGCTTGGGCGCGGAGCCGCCGGCGCCGGTCTCGAACAGGCCGCCGCCGTTCATCAGCGGGACGACGGAGAGCATCTTGGCGCTCGTGCCGAGCTCCAGGATCGGGAACAGGTCGGTCAGGTAGTCGCGCAGCACGTTGCCGGTGACCGAGATGGTGTTCTCGCCGCGGCGGATGCGCTCCAGGGAGAACTTGATGGCGTCGACCGGCGCCATGATCTCGATCCGCAGGCCCTCGGTGTCGTGCTCGGCCAGGTACTGCCGGACCTTCTCGATCAGCTTGGCGTCGTGGGCGCGGGTCTCGTCGAGCCAGAACACCGCCGGGTCGCCGGTGGCGCGGGCGCGGGTGACGGCGAGCTTGACCCAGTCCTTGATCGGGGCGTCCTTGGTCTGGCACATGCGGAAGATGTCGCCGGCGCCGACCGTCTGCTCCAGGACCACGTTGCCGTCCTGGTCGATCGCCCGCACCGTGCCGGTGGCGGGGATCTCGAAGGTCTTGTCGTGGCTGCCGTACTCCTCGGCCTTCTGGGCCATCAGGCCGACGTTGGGCACCGAGCCCATCGTCGCGGGGTCGAAGGCGCCGTTGGCGCGGCAGTCCTCGATGACGGCCTGGTAGATGCCGGCGTAGGAGCTGTCGGGCAGGACGGCGAGGGTGTCGTGCTCCTGACCGTCCGGGCCCCACATGTGGCCGGAGGTGCGGATCATCGCCGGCATGGAGGCGTCGACGATGACGTCGCTGGGCACGTGCAGGTTGGTGATGCCGCGGTCGGAGTCGACCATGGCCAGGTCCGGGCCCTCGTTCAGCTCGGCCTCGAAGGACTCCTTGATCTTCGCGCCCTCGGGCAGCGAGTCCAGGCCCTTGAAGATGGCGCCCAGGCCGTCGTTGGGGCTCAGGCCGGCCGCGGCGAGCGTCTCGCCGTACTCGGCGAAGGTCTTCGGGAAGAAGGCGCGCACCACGTGGCCGAAGATGATCGGGTCGGAGACCTTCATCATCGTGGCCTTCAGGTGCACGGAGAACAGCACGCCCTCGTTCTTGGCGCGGGCGACCTGCTCCTTGAGGAACTCGCGGAGCGCCGCCACCCGCATGACGGCCGCGTCCACGACCTCGCCCGCCAGCACCGGCACCGACTCGCGCAGGACGGTGGTGCTGCCGTCGTCACCCGCCAGCTCGATGCGCAGCGAGCCGTCCTTGGCGATGACCGCGGACTTCTCGGTGGAGCGGAAGTCGTCCTGCCCCATGGTGGCGACGCTGGTCTTGGACTCGGGCGTCCAGGCGCCCATGCGGTGCGGGTGCGTCTTGGCGTAGTTCTTCACCGAGGCGGGGGCGCGGCGGTCGGAGTTGCCCTCGCGCAGGACCGGGTTGACGGCGCTGCCCTTGACCTTGTCGTAGCGGGCGCGGATCTCGCGCTCCTCGTCGGTCTTGGGGTCGTCCGGGTAGTCCGGCAGCGCGTAGCCCTTCTCCTGCAGCTCGGCGATGGCGGCCTTGAGCTGCGGGATGGAGGCCGAGATGTTCGGCAGCTTGATGATGTTGGCCTCGGGCTTCTTGGCCAGCTCGCCGAGCTCGGCGAGCGCGTCGCCGATCCGCTGCTCCTCCTTGAGGTACTCGGGGAAGACGGCGATGATCCGCCCGGCCAGGGAGATGTCACGGCTCTCCACAGGGACACCGGCCTTCGCGGCGTACGCCTGGACCACGGGCAGGAACGAATACGTCGCCAGCGCCGGGGCCTCGTCGGTGTATGTGTAGATGATGGTCGAGTCAGTCACCGGGTGCTCCGCTCCACGTCTGCAACATTGCTCGACATCAAGATATCCCGCGATCGGCCCTTCATCGACAGGACCCCGCCCCTCGTGCGCGGTGCGGACGGGCCGGCTCGCCCGGCCGGCGTCCGGCACGGGGCGGACGCGGCGGAGGACCGCGGGCCATCCACGCCCCGCGGTCCTCCCGTTCTCGGCTGCCCGTCGGGTCAGTAGGGGCCGTTGACGTTGTCGATCGATCCGTAGCGGTCGGCCGCGTAGTTGCAGGCGGCCACGATGTTGGCCACCGGGTCGTACTGGCTGTGGGCGGTGCCCGCGACGTGGTAGGCGTCGAAGGTCGGCTTGATGACCTGGAGGAGGCCGATGGAGGGGGTGCCGCGCTGGGCGTTGACGTCCCAGTTGTTGATCGCGTTCGGGTTGCCGCCCGACTCGCGCATGATGTTGCGGTGGATGCCCTCGTAGGTGCCGGGGATGCCGTTGGCCCTCATGACGTCCAGGGCCTCGCGGATCCAGCCGTCCAGGTTGTCGGGGTAGGACGTGCTCTTCGCCGGGGTCTGCGCGGCCTGGGTCCGCGCGGCGGCGGGGGTGGCCGTCCCCTCGGCCTGTCCGCCGCCCTGCCCGGCGGTCCGCTCGGCGGCGAGGGTGAGCTTCTGGCCGGGGAAGATCAGGTTCGGGTCGTCCCCGACGGTCTTCCGGTTGGCGTCGTAGACGGCTCTCCAGCCGCCTTCGACGCCGTGTCCGACGGCGATCCCGTGCAGCGTGTCGCCGTCGGCGACGGTGTAGGAGTCGGCGGCCCTGGAGGCCGACGGGGAAGCGGAGGCGGACCGCGGCGCGGTCTCCGCCCGGGGGGCGGTCCGCTTCTGCTCGGCGGGGGCGGTGTCCTGCACGGCGGCGGGAGCCGCGTTCGCGCTGCCCGCGGCGATCAGCGGCGCGGCGACACCCGCGCCGCCGGCCGTGAGCACGAGGGAGAGACGGGAGAACTGACGGGACATCAAAGGGGTCCGCGGACGTCGGTGGCGGCCTCGAGACATGGGGGTGTCCTCTCCTGCGCCTGCGAGGTTAGCTGTCGGATTCGGGCCGGAGAGCCCGGCCGATTTCCGCCGTGCCGGAGCACATCGAAATCGGCTTCACCCCTAGCCGGGCCGGCTGGAAGCACGGCACGGCAATGTGTGGTTTCCCCGCTCCTGCCGCGTTCGGCTGCTGCCTTTCCACCGGCCGGGCGGCAGGACTCGGCGTCCCCGGCGGTGGAGCCTCCGACTCGGACGGAGGCCAGGACACATAAACACAGCCGGTCAGCGCAGACAAGGCGCGCCGGGACGGGCGGCGGGCGCCCCGGCGCCGGACCGCGGCCCCCGGCCACGGAATGCACCGGATCTCCTTCCGAGCGTGATTGCGCTGAAACTCCGGAAAGAAGTCGAATACCCCTGCGACATGGGAAATCGAAGAAAAAGCGCATGACGATCTCTCGGCGCGGGCAAACGAAGGACCGGGGAGTGTGATTCCCGGCACACCGCCCGCCGCGCCGTCTTTACATTGCCCCATAGAGGACTTGGCGATTTTATTCGGAGAAAAGGCGCACAAGGCGCATTTCACGGAAACCGCCGGGGTGTGTCCCGTCCGTACGGCGGCAGGACGGGACACACCCCGGCGGAGGCGTCAGCCGCCCTCCGTCTTCTCCGCCCCCGTACGGCGGCTGCGGAGGTACAGCAGCATGCTCACCAGCGCCAGGGCGATCAGCACGATGCCCGTGACGATCTCGTTCACGTGGGCGGCGGCGGGGGCGGTGTCGTCGCCCCCGTAGGCGATGACGAGGGGCGACAGCAGCATCCAGAGGCCCAGGAGGAGGATGATCAGGTCCGACAGCATTCCGCGCCGGCGCATCATCCCGGCCCCCGCGATGAACACCACCAGGAGGCCGACGCCGGTCTCGTTCCGCTGGGCGTCCACCGCGGCGTCGCTGAAGGGGTAGCGCAGGGGCCACGACGCCACGAGCAGCCAGATGCCGGTCAGCAGCATCAGCAGGTTCACGATCCGGTCCCGTGCCCCGACCGAGCCGGGCAGGAGCGAGGGTTCCCGGACGGACGTGCGTCCGGGCGGGGAGGAATGACGGGCCACGACGACTCCTTACAGGTCCACCACCGCCATCCTGCTGCCGGTTCCTCCCCGGCGCCCGATATGCACCGCCGTTCCGGTTGCCCCGCGGAGCCCGCGGCCCCTGCCGCCCGTCGCCGCCCGTACGGCGGTCCGCCCCGCCGGGCCGCCCCGCCGGGCGGACACCACCAGGGGAGGACGCCGCAAGGGCCGGCGCCTCACGCCCCGCCGGCCTCCGGGTCCGCCGCCTCGGCCACCACGCCGTCGCGCAGTTCGAGCACCCGGTCCGCGCGCGCCAGCAGACCGCCGTCGTGCGTGGTCATCAGGACGGTGACGCCCTCGTCGTCCACCACGGCCCGCAGCAGGTCCATCACCGCCTCCCCCGTCTGCGCGTCGAGCTGGGCCGTCGGCTCGTCCGCGATCAGCAGCGCCGGCCGGTTCGCCAGCGCGCGGGCGATCGCCACCCGCTGCTGCTGGCCTCCGGAGAGCTCCCCGGGCCGCTGGGCGGCGTGCTCCCGCAGACCGACCAGGGAGAGCAGGAGGTCCACCCGCTCCTCCCGCTCGCGCCAGGGCACCCGGCGCATCCGCAGCGGGACGCCCACGTTCTCGGCCGCGGTCAGGACGGGGACGAGGCCGAAGGTCTGGAAGACGAACCCGATGCGGTCGCGCCGGAGTGCCGCCGTCCGCCTCTCCCCGAGCCCGGCCAGGTCGACGCCGTCCACGACGACCCGGCCGGCGTCGGGCCGGTCCAGGCCGCCGATCAGGTTCAGCAGCGTCGTCTTCCCCGCGCCCGAGCGCCCGCGCACGGCCACCAGTTCGCCCCGGGGCACCTCGAACGTCGCCCCGCGCAGGGCGCGCACGGCCGCCGGTCCGCTTCCGTAGGTGCGCACCAGGTCCCGGACGGCGACCATGGGCCCCGGAGCCCCCGTCCGCTTCCCGCCGCCCTCCTCGGGCGTTCCGGCACCGGTGTCGGGCATGTCGTCCTCCGCCTGGGCGGTCGTCGTCCTCTTACGCGTCATGGGAGTCGTCCCGGTGGACGGTGATGTGGTCCGGCTGCAGGGCGACGCGGGCCCGGTCGCGGATCGACAGCCTCTCGGCGAACCCGGCCGGGAGCTGCAGCCGGCCGGCCCGGTCGACCGTGACGTACTCCTGCGCCACGAGGACCTCGTCGCCGTGCTCGTCGAGCGCCGCGCGGCGCAGCACCTCGGAGGACGTCCGCCCGTCGCGGATGGCGATCGTGCGGCGGACGGCCGAGGCGACCGACGCGTCGTGCGTGACGATCAGGACGGTGGTGCCCAGTTCCTCGTTGGCCGTCCGCAGGGCCGTGAGGATCTCGTCCGCCGCCCGCGAGTCCAGCTCGCCGGTCGGCTCGTCCGCCAGGAGCAGCGCGGGGGCGTTGGCCAGCGCCACGGCGATGGCCACGCGCTGCTGCTCGCCCCCCGACATCCCCTCCGGCCGGCGGCCGTGGCAGTGGCCGACGCCCAGCAGGTCCAGCAGCTCCCGTACCCGTCCGGCCCGCTCCCGCCGCGGCACCCGGCCGCCGGCCAGCTTCATCGGGAGCAGCACGTTCTGGGCGGCCGTCAGGTACGGCAGCAGGTTGCGGGACGCCTGCTGCCAGACGAACCCCACCACCTCGCGCCGGTAGCGCAGCCGGGCGGCCGCGTCCATCGTCACCAGGTCGAAACCGGCGACCGAGGCGGCTCCCGCCGACGGCGTGTCGAGCCCGGCCAGGATGTTCAGCAGCGTGGACTTGCCGCTTCCCGACGCGCCCACGAGCGCCGTCAGCTCCCCCCGCCCGACCAGCAGGTCCAGTCCCTGGAGGGCCTGGACCTCCACGCCGTCGGCCGTGAAGATGCGCACCAGCCGGTCGCAGACGACCAGCGCGTCCCGTCCGTGCCCGTCTCCCCCGCCGTCGCGGCGCTGCGCGGCACGGCGCTCCAGCTCGGCCAGGCTGACCGGCCCCGTCGATCGGCTCAATCCCGTTCCCCCGTCCTCAACCGGTTCCCCTCCGCGCCCGCACCGCCCGCCCTGGCCTGCACGACCGCCGTCCCGCAGGCCAGGGCGAGCAGGAGCAGCGACGGCCACAGCAGCGACGCCGCGTCGGGCTCCAGGGCCACTCGTACTTCCTCCCCGACGACGGCGCGCGTCCGCGCGGTGAACGCCAGCGGGGCCAGGTCCACACCGGGACGCAGCAGCGCCGCGGTCACCAGGGCCGTCGCCGCCCCGCCCAGCACGCCGAGCACCGTCGGGGGGAGCGTCTCGGCCCACACCAGGGCGCGGGCCTGCCGCCGGCTCGCCCCCATCGTCCGCAGCCTCGTCAGGAGCGCCCGGCGCCCGGGCGCCGTCTGCGTCAGCCACAGCAGCAGCGCGAGCGCGCCGTAGCCGGCGCCGGCTATGACGGCGGCCCCGTGGATCCGCGCGGTCCCGTCCTGCAGGGGGCCGGACTCGTAGCCGGCCTCCCGCTCGGAGCGCAGGGTCACCGCGATGCCGTCGCCCGCGCGGCGGGCCTCGTCCCGCAGCGCGCGGCCGTCGATCCCCGAGCCGCTCACCAGCAGCGTGGTGGGGGGCAGTGCGCCGCCGCCGCGTTCCGGAGGGTGCGCCGCGGCCGGTCCGAGGGCGGGCACGACGGCGAACTCCCCCATGGCGGCGGGGGTTCCGCCGCGGACGGCGACGACGCGGACGGGCACCGGTCCTCTGTCGGCGCCGACGGTGGCCACGTCGCCCTTGTCGAGGACGGCCGCCAGCCCCGGCGAGACGACCGCGGGGAGCGGTTCGCCCTCCCGGGCCCGGGCGAGCGCCCCGGCGGGGAAGGGGCCGTCGCCGAGGCCGGTGCGTTCGGCCAGCCGCGCGTAGGAACGCGGATCGACGGCGATCAGCGTGAAGGGCCGTGAGAGGTTGCCCTCCAGGTTCCGCCCGTGCTCGATCCGCGCCGCGGTCACCTCGCGCACCCCCGCCGTCCGGCGGATCCGCTCCTCCAGGCCGCCGGGCAGGCCGTCCGGCGCCTCCACCCGGGCGTCGGCGCCGACCTCGGCCAGGGCCGCCCGGGCGCGGCCGTCGGCGACGCCGGCCAGCACCGAGCCGCCGAAGGCGGACACGGTCAGCGCCACCAGCACGGCCAGCAGCGGCAGCAGCGAGACGGCCGGAGCGCGGCCGAGGCGGGCCAGCGCGAGGGGGAGGACGAGCCCTCTCAGCCGGGACGCGGGACGCGCGAGCATCCGCAGCGGCAGCGGGTACAGCCGCAGCAGCACCAGCGCGGCCACCACCGCCGGCAGCACGGGCGCGGCGACGGCCAGCGGGTCGGGTCCGGCGGCCGCACCGCCGTCGCCGCGCCTCCACACGGCGGCCAGCCCGCCCGCCGCCAGCACGGCGACCGTGAGTTCCAGGACCGCGCGGCGCCGGGAGGGACGCGCCGCGGCGACGTCCTCACGGGCCCGCGGGCGCGGGCGGCGGTGGGCCGCCGCGGCCAGGACGGGCAGCGCGACCTCACCGAGCGCGGCGACCGCGGCGCCCAGCGCCACCGGCACCGCGCTCCGGGGGGCCGGCACCCACCACAGCGCGCACGCGGTGCCCGCCGCGGCGGGGGGCACCGCGACGGCAGCCGTCTCCCCGAGCAGGCGGAGTCCCATGCCGGGCAGGCTCCCGCCCCGGGCCCGCAGCAGTTCCAACTCAGGCCGCCGGGCGGCGGCCGTGAGGACGCCGGCCATCACCAGGACCACCACGGCGGCGGCCCCGACGCCGGCGACCGCGGTGAGGACGAGCGACCGGGAGGTGCGGCGTTCCTCCTCGAACGCGTCCAGCAGCTCGATGAGGCCGTCGGCGTAGGTGTCGGAGTCGGCCACCGGCGAGCGGCCCAGCAGTTCCGTCTCGTCCGCGCCGCCGGTCAGCGCGGCCAGCGCCGACCGCAGGGCGGGGACGTCCGCCGCCGAGAGGGCGTCGGTGCGCACCGGATGGTGCCAGTAGGCCACGGCGCCGCCCTCGCAGCACCTCATCACCTCGCGCGCCTCGCCGTCGATCAGCGCGGTGAAGTGCCAGTACTGCGGCTGGGGCGGTGCCGCGTTGGGCACGCTCCGCAGGCTGGGCTCCAGCAGGTCGGTCTCGGCCCGCCAGTGGGCGGCGTCCCGGTCGCGGGGGGCGACGACGCCGCTGACGCGCACCGTCAGCCGGGCGCCGGTGAAGCCCTGGAGACGGACGGTGGAGCCGACCCCCAGGTTCATGGTCTCGGCGGTGCGGGCGGTGATCGCGGCCTCGACGGTGCCGTCGCGCACGTCCGGCGACGGCAGGCGTCCCGAGAGCAGCCGCATGTGCTCCTCCGTGTTCCGCGGCTGGGTGACGAGGGTGAGCCGGGGGTTCATCCTCTGGGGCTCGGGTCTGGGGAGCCCGCGCCCGGTCACCGTCACGGGGCTGCCGAGGCGGATCCCGTACACCGTCTCGTCCCGGTCCGGCGCCAGGGGCGGGCGGGCGATGTCCCACAGGTCCTGCGCGAACTCCTCCATCCTCGTCCGCAGGGGGGTCGTGCGGTCGGTCATGAGCGCGGCCCGGGGCCGGACGGCCCCGGCGACCGTGACGCTGCGCTGCTCCAGCGGGGCCCGGGCGACCGCCTCCCGCAGCGCGGCGTCCTCCTGGGCGGTGATCTGCCGCGGCACGGCGGCCGCCAGGAACGCGGTCACCATGACCAGCAGCCCCATGGCCAGGGCGGTGCCCGCCGACGCCCTCAGTCGGACGCGGACCCACGGCACGCCCGTGCCCGCCTGCGCGCGGGAGGCGCCGTCCCGGGCGGTGCGGGCCGCCTCCGGCCGCTCGGTTCCCGGCCGCTCGGTCGCCGCCATGTCAGTCCTCCGCCCTTCTCAGTGCGTCGGCGGGACGCTCCCGGCGCAGGGCTGCGACCGCGGCCACCGCCGCCGGCGCGGCCACCGCGACCACCGCCAGGACGGCGGTGAGTCCGGAGGGGAGGACCACGTCCACGCCGGGCTCCGGAGGGGACGCCTCCGCGGTCACGACGGTCAGGGGCACGACGAGGCGGGCCAGTACGGCGCCCGCCAGCGCCCCCAGGCCGACGGCCGCCACCGCCAGGAAGCTCTGTTCGGCGGCGACCGCGGCGGCGATCCGCCGCCTCGGGACGCCCAGGGCGCGCAGGACGGCGATGTCGCCGGCGCGTTCGCGCAGGGCTCCGGCCGTGACCACCGCGAACCCGGCCGCGGCGAGGACCGCGGCGGCGAGCGCGATCGCCGACAGGGCCGAGCGGGGACCGGCCCCCAGCGGGTCGGCGGCCGACTCGCGGGCCAGTTCGCCGCGCACGAGCAGCGAGACGCCGTCCGGCCTGGCGCGCAGGGCCTCGGCCGCCTTCCGGTCCTCGCCCGGTTCGGCGGCCAGCCACCATTCGCCGGGCCGCGGCCCCTGGGCGAACCGGGCCTGCACGGCGTCCTGGAGGGCTCCGAGGTCCATCAGCAGGGCTCCCCCGGCGGATCCCTCGCCGTGCAGGGGCGTGGTGGGCAGACCGCGCACCGAACCGGTGACGCGGACGTCCAGCCGGACGCCCGGGAGGTCGAGGGTGACCGTGTCGCCGACGGCGACGGCCTGGGACTCCAGGAAGGCGTCGGTGGCGACGGCTCCCGGGAGCGGGCGGGAGGGCCCGGCGGCGTACAGGACCAGCTCGGCGTGGGCACGCTCCCCGCCGGGCGGCGGCTGCGGCTGCGCCCCGCTTCCGTAGCGCGCGTCGAGCACGGCCCCGCCCCGGCCGACGGCGGGCTCACGGGCGCGCACGTCCACGTACCCGTGCTCCGGCGCGGGCTGGAAGTCGGGGTCGTCGATCCGCGCCCGCGCCTTCCAGGCGGCGTCCGCCGGCACGGTCACCGCGGCGGTGCCGCCGTCCCCGGCGACGGCCCGCAGCCCGGTGACGGTCAGCCGGAGGCCGGCGGGGCGGTCCGGCAGCGCGTGGCCGGCCGTCAGCCGCGTCAGGCGGAGGGGTTCGGCGGGGGCGCCCGCGGGGCCGGCCGCCTCCGCGAAGTCCAGTTCCAGCGTGCGGGGTTCGCCGTCGGCGGGCAGCTCTCCCAGGGAGAACGTGTGGGGGACGCCGTACCGGTCCTCCACGACGGCGGCCAGGTTCTCCCGCAGCCCGCCGGCGTCCTCCCCGCCGTCGGCCCGCAGCCGTGCGGTGATGCGCAGCCGCCGGGTCCCGTCCGGCAGGAGGAGACCGGGGTCCTGCCCGGCTTCGGGGCGCAGCGGGGGGTACAGGTCTTCCGCGGGACGGTCCGCCAGGTCGGGACGCAGCCGCACGATGCCGGCCGCCCGCCCGGTGTCCATCGCCAGCAGGGTCGCCGTGCGGTCCCCGGGGAGCGCCACCTGTTCGCGGACGACGGGCGTGGCCGAGGCGACGCCGTCCGTCTCCCCGTACACCCCGCCCTGCCCGAAGCCGGGGGTGGACGAGCCGGTGATCCGCAGGTCGGCGCCCGCGGCGTAGTCGGCCTGGTCCCGCTGGGACCGGTCCCAGCTCGCCCCCTGGCCCACGGCGAACGTGGCCGTGGCCACGGCGAGGACGCCCAGCAGGAGAGGGCCCGCGGCGCGCCCCGGGCGCCGTGCCAGCTGCCAGTGGGCGCAGGCCAGGACGAGCCCGCGGGTGCGCCCGGCCGCCCACCGGGAGGCCCGCACCGCCGCCGGCAGCAGCCGGACCGCCAGTACGGCCCCGGCCAGCAGGCAGCAGGCGGGCGCGGCGACGAGCACGGGGTCCGCGCCGGGGAACCCGTCCCTGGGCCGGGGTGTTCCGCCGCCGTCCGCGTACCGCGACAACTGGCCGTAGGCCACCGCGGCGACCGCCAGGAGCCCCAGGTCGGCCCCGGCCCGCACCGCGGCGCCGAGCGCGGGCCGGCGTATCCGCGCGGCCCGCTCCCGCACGTAGGCGCCGTGGCGGCGCAGGGCGGGCGCGGTCAGCACCGCCGCGCACCCCAGGGCCACCGCGGCGGCGACCGCCCACGTCCGGCCGTCCGCCGCGCCGGAGACCCGCACCCCGGCCCGGGCCGCGGCTCCGTGCTCCGCGATCAGGGACGCCAGGGGCCCGGCCGTCAGCGCGGCGGCGACCCCCGCGGGGACCGCCAGGAGCGCCGCCTCACCGGCCGTGAGGGCCGCCAGCCGCCGCCGGGTTCCGCCCCGCGCCCTCAGCAGGGCGTCCTCCCCGGCGCGCGACTCGCGCAGCGCCCCGGACACCAGTACCGTCGCGCACCCGGCGAGGACCGCGAGTTCGGCCATGCCCATCAGGGCCGTCGACCGGCTCGCCCGCAGCGCCCGTTCCGTCTCGTCCAGCAGCGCGGGCAGCCCGGTGGTGACGCGGAGACCCGCGGCGGACGGATCGTCGCCGAGGCGTTCCACGGCGCGCCCCGCGCTCTCCCGGAGCCTGTCGGCGCGGTCCGCGGTCACCTCCGAGAAGTCCGCCCGCGCCTGCCAGGACGCGGCCGCCGGGGCGACCCGGCCGCCGGTGAACGCCGAGGGGTCGGCGAGCAGCGGCCCGTAGGTGGTGAAGTCGAGCGTGCGGACGCCGCGTCCGGCCAGCGGGTCGAGCCGCCAGTAGGGGTCGTTCCGGTCCGCCGGGCGGTAGATCCCCGTCACCCGGACCCGCAGCGGCTCCCCCCGGAGGCGGCCGGTGAGGGTCGTCCGGTCGCCGGGGCCGAGGCCCAGGGCGCGGGCGGCCGCCTCGGGCACCGCGACCGGGACGGCGCCGGTGTCCTCCGCCGGGCCGGGGCGGTCCCCGGCGGTGAAGGACACCCGGGAGGCGTCGAAGGACGCCAGCAGTGTCAGCCGCGCGTCGTCCCCGCCGGTCCCCCGCCGCCCGTCCTGCCGTCCGGCGTCGGGCAGTTGGTAGGTGCCCGACCGGGTGCTGGAGGCGACGCGGACCGGCAGTCCGTCGAAGGCGTCCCGCGCGGCGCCGCGCACCAGGGTGTCCAGCCGTGCCAGGCCGCCGGCGCCGGCGCCGGCCTCCGCCTCCAGCAGCGTCCTCGCCGCCGACCGGTCCTGGAGCACCCGGCGCAGGCCCGCGTCGGCGACGGCGTCGGAGTACGTCCAGAGGGCGGTCAGCGCGCAGCTCGTCAGGGTGACGGTGAACAGCGCGGCGGTCGCCAGCAACCGGTGCGCCCACGTCCGGCGGACGACGAATCCCAGCACGAACGTCCCCGCACCCCCGTAGTCCGGACATCTGTTCCCGCTCACCGGGCAGGCCCCACAGTGTGCCCCATGCCGCCGGGCGGAGGAACCCCGGGAGGCGGGCTTCCCGGGGGTCAGCCGGTCGCGGCCGGTTTGGAGGTGTCCAGGGCCAGCGTGACGGCCAGCGCGCCGAGCACCGCCCCCATCGCGTAGCGCTGCGCCCTCAGCCAGGAGGGGCGGCGGGCCAGGAAGAGGGCGACGGATCCGGCCGCCAGCACGAGCGCGAGGTTGACGGCGACGCTCACCGCGATCTGGACGGCGCCCAGCGCGAAGCCCTGGAGCACGACATGGCCCGCTTCCGGATCGACGAACTGGGGGATCAGGGAGAGGTACATGACGGCGATCTTCGGGTTGAGCAGGTTCGTCGTCAGCCCCATCGCGAAGAGCCTGCGCGGGGTGTCGTGCGGGACGTCCCGCGCTGCGAAGACCGGGACGCCGCCGGGTTTCAGGGCGTTCCAGGCGAGGTGGGCCAGGTAGACCGCGCCGGCCAGTTTGACGGCGGCGTACAGGCCGGGGACGGCCACGAGGACCGCGGACAGGCCCAGGTTGGCGGCCAGGAGGTAGACCAGGAATCCCAGGGTCACGCCCGCCAGGGAGACGATCCCCGCCCGGCGCCCCTGGGTGACGCTCCGTGAGACGAGGTAGAGCATGTTGGGGCCCGGGGTGAGCACCATCCCCAGGGAGACCGTCGCCACGCCGAGGATTCCGCCCCATCCGATCACGACGGATCCCCGTTCCCCGGTCCGGGCGCGTGTTCCGTCGCCGTGCCCGCGGCCGCCCGGCGGACGCGGTGCTCCGGGAGCGGCCGGGCGGGAGTCCCGGCGGACCGCCGTGTCGTACCGGAGTCCGCGGGCGCCTGCCGCCGGGCCGTGCACTCCCCGGGCGATTCCGCCGCCCCCTGCCGGGACCGCGGACTCCCGGCGGAACCACGCCGATTGCATCGATTGCACCGAGATGGTGGGGGCGAATGCCGGTCCAGTGGTAACCGGGACTCCCAGTCCATCCGTCCGTCCTCTCTCTGCCCGGCGACTCTTCTGTCGCACTCCGGTCGCACCCCCGGAACGGACGAGAAGTCGGCCGCGGGGTGGAGTCGAGCCTAATCGGAGAAATAACTCAGAGCAACTTTCTTATTGCACTCGGTGCAATTCCGTGGTGAGATGCCGTCGGAGCGGTGCGAACGCGGAGGAGCGACGGGGAACATGAGGGACTATCAGCAGGTCGCCGACGCGGTGGCCGCGGACATCGGAGCGGGCCGCCTCCGGCCGGGCGACCGGCTCCCGCCGCAGCGGGAGTTCGCCCGCCGGCACGGCATCGCCAACTCCACCGCCGCACGCGTCTACCGGGAGCTCGCCCGCCGCGGCCTCACGGTCGGCGAGGTGGGCCGCGGCACCTTCGTACGGGCCTCCTCCGTGCCGTACGCCCCCGCTCTCGCCGAACCCGCGGACAGCAGGATCGACCTGGAGCTCAACCATCCGGTGGCCCCCGGGCAGGCCGCACTGCTGGCGGCCGGGCTCGGCGGTCTGCTGCGCCCCGACGTGCTGGAGCCCGTCCTGCGGCCCGTCGGCGCGGCGGGCACACCCGCCGCGCGCCGTGCCGCCGCCGGGCTGCTCGCCCGCGGCGGCTGGCACCCCGACCCGGCGCACGTGCTGTTCGCCGGGAACGGCCGCCAGGCGATCTCGGCCGTCGTCGCCGCGCTGGTGCCGCCCGGCGCCCGGCTGGGTGTGGAGGAGCTGACCTATCCGGTGCTCAAGGCGATCGCCGCCCGGCTCGGGGTCGTCCTCGTACCACTGGCCGTGGACGACGAGGGGCTGGTCCCCGAGGCCGTCGAGGAGGCGCACCGCGGCGCGCCGCTGCACGCCGTCTACGTGCAGCCGGTCCTGCACAACCCGCTGTCCCTCACCATGTCCGCCAAGCGCGCGGGCCTGCTCGCCGACGTCCTGTCGCGGCTGGGGATCCACGCGGTCGAGGACGCCGTCTGGGCCTTCCTCCGCGACGACCTGCCGCCCCTCGCCGCGCTCGCCCCCGAGCGGACGGTCCTCGTCGACAGCCTGTCCAAGCGGATCTCCCCCGGCCTGACCCTCGGCTTCGCGGTGGCGCCCCCCGCTCTGGCCGGCGATGTGGCAGCCGCCCTCCGCTCGGGCGGCTCGACCCCCATGCGGTTCGCGCTGGAGGCGGCGGCCCGCTGGCAGGCCGACGGCACGGTGGAGGCCCTGGTGGAGGCCAAGCGGCGGGAGGCCGCCGTGCGCCAGGAGATCGCCCGGCGCCATCTGGACGGCTTCGCGGTGCGGAGCGACCCGCACTCGTACCACTGCTGGTGGGAGCTCCCCGCACCGTGGCGGGCGGACACCTTCGTCGCCGCGGCCGCGCGTCACGGCATCGGGGTGGCCCCGGCCGCGGCGTTCGCCGTGGGGAGCCACCGCGCCCCCAGCGCGATCCGGCTAGGGCTGGCCTCACCACGGCCCGACGTGCTGTCGCGGGCGCTCGCCACCCTCGCCGAACTCGCGCGCTCCGCACCGGACACCCTCGCCGCCGACTGAGCCCCGGGCGCGGTCCCGGACCGGTGCCGTTCCGCCTCCCCGGTACCGCGGCCGCACCTCGTACCGCTTGGCACACTTTTTCCGCGGGGCGACCGCCGGGACCGGTCGGTCGCGTCGTCGGCGGTGTGTCAGCCGCCCGCGCCGCGGCTCCCCGCGGTGACCGCGAACCACGCGGGTTCGTCGCTCCTCGCCCGTTCGATGCGCCTCAGGGCGAAGTCCTCCAGCGGCGGCAGGGCGTCCGGTTCGAACCAGGCCACTTCCAGGGACTCGTCGTCGTTGACCCTCGGCTCCCCGCCGACCGCGCGGCAGCGGAAGGCGGTGTCCACGAACTGGCACACGTCGCCGTTGGGGTAGCGCACGGGGGTGAGGGTCTGCACCAGCAGCAGCCGTTCGGGGACGGCGTGGACGGCGGTCTCCTCGTACACCTCGCGGATCGCGGCGTCGGCGGGCTGCTCGCCCGGTTCCGGGATGCCGCCGATGATCGACCAGCGGCCGGTGTCGGCCCGTCTGACGAGGAGGACCCGCCCCCCGTCGTCGAGGACGACCGCGCTGACGCCGGGCAGGAAGAGCAGTTGGCGTCCCGCGCTCGCGCGCAGGTCGCGGATGAAGTCGGGAGTGGCCATACCGGGAGCCTACGTGCCTTTCCCACTGTTTCCGCGGTGGCCTCGCGGGCGCCGGGGGCCGGGTGCCGGGCGGGGGTCGGCCGCCCGGCGTCCGCGCGGTCCGTTCAGCCGGTCCGGACGGCGCCGGACGCGGCCAGCAGACGTCCCTCGGCGTAGGCGTGCGCGGGGGCGGTCAGCTCGGCGGGGCGGCCGCTGAGCAGGACGGTGAGGCCGCCGGCGGGGGCGGCCCGGGGGTCCGGTTCGGCGCCGATCCGGCGCAGTGCCTGGGCGGCGACCGCGGTGGCCGAGCCGTACAGGGCCAAAGGCGGGGCAGGCTGGGGGCGGACGGCGGCGCGGATGCGTTCGGCGACCAGCTCGTAGTGGGTGCAGCCGAGCACCACGGCCCGCACGTCCGGCGGGGTGAGGGCGGCGGCCGCGGCGACGGCCGCGTCGACGGCCGTCTCCTCGCCGCTCTCCACGGCGTCGGCCAGTCCGTGGCAGGGCACCTCGGTGACGGCCGCTCCGTTGCCGTACTCCGCGATCAGGCGGCGCTGGTAGGGGCTGCCGGTGGTGGCGGGGGTGGCCCAGACGGCGACGGGCCCGCCCGCGGCGGCGGCGGGCTTGACCGCGGGCACGGTGCCGATGACCGGCAGGCGGGGTTCCAGCTCGGCGCGGAGCACGGGCAGGGCGTGCACGGAGGCGGTGTTGCAGGCGACGATCAGCGCGTCCGGACCCAGTTCGGCGGCCGCCCGCGCACAGGCCAGGGCGCGGGCGGTGATGTCGTCGGGGGTCCGCGGGCCCCAGGGCATGCCGTCGGGGTCGCAGGACAGGACGAGGTCGGCGTCGGGTCTCGCACGCCGTACCGCGGCGGCGGCGGGAAGCAGCCCGATTCCGGAGTCCACGAGTGCGATCTTCACGGGGACCAGCGTACGCGCACGGGCCGGGGGCCGCGGCGGGGCGGCCGGTCGTCTGGGGCCGGGTGTGCGCCGCGACCCCCGGCCCGTGGGCGTGGTCCGCGGCCCGCTGCGGGCTCGCCCCGTTCGGGGCCGGGCGGCACGGCTCGCGCCGGACGACGGAATGCCGCGGGAGCTGGTCTTTTCCCAGGTCTTTACCGGACCGGACGGGCGTTTTCGTCACCTTTGCCCACAGCGGTGGTCCATGACCACGGAAACCCCGCGAAATGACCTTCTTATCGCTCTCCCCAACCAGCACATCGTGGGCTTAACTTATGAGTATGACGTCCCCCCGCAGCACCTACGGCGGTGGCTACTACTCCACGCCGTCCTTCGCTGACACCCCGATCTACGACAGCCTGGTCGCCGAGCGGGGTAGACCTCAGATCGCGCCCATCCGCGTTCCGGCGTCTCCCTACGAGCCCTCGGAACACCTGCCCGCCCTCCCGGCCGCGCTGCCCGCGCTGCCGTCCGGGCCCTCCCACCCGTCGCAGCAGGTCCCGCAGCAGGGGTACGGCTACCCGCAGCAGGGCTACCAGCCCGCGCCCGTGCAGCAGCCCGCACCGCTGCAGCAGGCGCCCGCCCCCTACGTTCCGCAGCAGGCCACCGCACCGCGGGGCGGCTACGGCTACCCGCAGCCCCAGCCGCAGATGCGTCCGGTCGCCCCCCGGCCGGTGCCGCCGCGGCAGATGCCGGCCCCCGCTCCGGCGCCGGCCGCGCACCCCGGTTCGTACGAGGAGCCGTACGGCCACCCCTACCAGGGGCGCGGTTACTGACCGACGCCTGTCCGCCCCGGGTGACAGGATGGGGGTATGACCGAGCCCAGGCTGGCCGCCCTCGTCGTCCACCCGGTGAAGGCGTTCGCGGGTGTCGGGACGGCTCGTGCCGTCGTCGAGCCATGGGGACTGTCGGGGGACCGGCGCTGGATGGTGGTCGGTCCCGACGGCGCACAGCTCACCCAGCGCGGGCATCCGCGCATGGCGCAGGCCGCCGCCGGGCAACTGCCCGGCGGCGGCCTGCGCTTGTCCGCTCCCGGGATGCGGCCGCTGACCGTCGGGGTGCCGGACCCGGCCGCGGGCCTGGTCCCGGTCGAGGTGTGGCGCACCCCGGTGGAGGCGGCGCCCGCGGCGGCCGAGGCCGCCGCCTGGCTGACGGAGTACCTGGGCACGGACGCCCGGCTGGTGCACCTCGACGCCCCCGACCGCCGGCGTCCGATCGCCCCGGGGCACGGCCTTCCCGGCGAGACGGTGTCCTTCGCCGACGCGTTCCCCGTGCTGCTCACCGCGGTGTCGTCGCTGGAGGCCCTCAACCGGCTGGTGGCTCAGGGGGACCACCCGGACGAGGGCCCGCTCCCGATGAACCGCTTCCGGCCCAACGTGGTGGTCGAGGGCACCGCGCCCTGGGCCGAGGACGGCTGGCGCCGGATCCGGATCGGCGAGGTGCGCTTCCGGGTCGCCGGACCCTGCGGCCGCTGCGTGGTGACCACCACGGACCAGGCCACGGGCGAGCGGGGGAAGGAGCCGCTGCGCACCCTGGCCCGGCACCGCCGCTCCGGCGGCCTGCTGATCTTCGGGCAGAACCTGGTCCCGGAGTGCACCGGCACCCTGCGCACGGGCGACGCGCTCGAAGTCCTCGAAGTTCTCTGAGTCTCGAAGTTCTCTGAGCCCCCGCGGCCTCCGAGTCCCCGAGCCCCTGAGGCCGCGGGTGAGGCACCCGACCGGGGTCCCGGACGGGCCGGACGGGCCGGACGCCCCGGCGGGAGACGTGAGGCGGTACGGCGGGCCGGGGTGGAACCCCGCACGCGCCGGGTCCCCGCCCCCTGGAACCGCTCGCCCTGCTCGCCGTCAAGCAGGCCGCGCGGCCCCGCCGTACCGCCTCCGCCGTCCAGGAGCGGGGCGCCGCTCCAACGCCCCGCTCCCAGGTGTTGCGCACTCCCCGGAAGGAAGGCCCTCCGGTGCCCGGCGGCCACGGGACCGCCGGCCTGGGCCGGGCCCAGGCGCCGCCGAACGGCCGGACCCAGCCGAGAACGTCCCCACGGAACGGTTGGAGGCCCGGCGCACCGGCCGTCCGCGGACGGCCGGATGGCGGTGCGTCCGGCAACGTTAGGCGCCGGGACGTTGCGGGGACGTTGCGTCCCCGCCGGGCGGCTCCCCGGAGGCGTCCGGGGCCAGTCCGTAGGCGTCGCGCAGGGCCCGCAGCCGGGCGGCGGGCACCGCCCGGGCTCCGGGGGGCAGGGCGCCGGCCAGCGCCTCCCAGACCTGGAGGTCGTCCTCGCCCCACGGGGTGCGCACCCAGCCGTCCAGCAGCGCCGGGTCGCGGCGGACGAGCAGGGCCTGCCGCAGCCGGTCCTCCAGCAGCCGCCGCAGCCGCACGACGCCGGGCGCCTCGGACGCCGGCAGCAGCGGGCCGCGGTAGGCGGCCAGCGCGGTGGGCAGGTCCCCGGCCCGCAGGGCGTCGGCGACCGTGTCGTGGTCGGTGCGCACCCGGGCGGTCAGGCGGTACGGGCGGGAGGCCAGCAGGGGGCCCAGCACCGGGCGCAGCCGGGACAGCTCGGCGCGCAGCGTGACGGGATTGATGTCGCGGTCGCCGTACAGCTCCAGGGCGAGCCGCTCGCCGGAGAGGCCCTCGGGGCGGGCCGCGAGCAGCAGCAGGATCTCGCTGTGCCGCCGCCCCAGCCGCACCGGCGCGCCGGGACCGGTGCGCAGCAGCGCCTCGTCGCGGCCCAGGACCTCCAGCAGGGGGGCCGCGTCGGCGGCCGGGGCGAGGGACGCGAGGTGGGCCTCGGCCGCGCGGGCGGTCGCCTGGACGAGGGCGAGGCTGTGCGGGGAGGCGAGGTGGTCGCCGCCGGTGATGTCCACGACGCCCAGCAGCCGCCGGGTGTGCGGGTCGTGGACGGGCGCCGCGGCGCAGGTCCAGGGCTGGACGGGCCGGCAGTAGTGCTCGGCGGCGAAGATCTGCACGGCGTGGTCGACGGCGAGGGCGGTGCCGGGGGCGTTGGTGCCGGCGGAGGACTCGGCCCAGCGGGCGCCGGGGACGAAGTTCATCGCCTCGGCGCGCCGTCTCAGCTGCGGATGCCCCTCGAGCCACAGCATCCGGCCGTGCTCGTCGCACACCGACAGCAGGTGGGCGCCGTCCTCGGCGATGGCCCCCAGCAGTTCCCGGAACAGCGGCATGACCCTCGCCAGGGGGTGCGTCGCGCGGCGCTCGGCGAGTTCGTCCTCGTCGAGTTCGACGGGGGCCAGGCGGTCCGGTTCGACCGAGGCCCTGGCCGAGCGCCGCCAGGAGGCCGCTATCACCTCCCGGACGGGCGCGGCGATCGCCCCCTCGGTCAGGAACGCCTCATGGGCGCGGCGCACGGCCCCTATCCGCTCGGCCGGATCCGCGCCCGACTCCAGTGCCAGCCATGGTTTGAGCACGGCAGCCATCGTCCTGCCCCGGGGGGTGCCACGGCAACGGGTCGACCGGCGCGGAGTGTTACGCGGGGGCGCGCGTCTTCGCGCGCGGCCCGCCCGGCCGACCCGCCGTCACCTCGCCCGTGGGAGGGCGCACATGCGCGGTCTCCGGGAGAGCCGGCCGGTGGAGGCCCCGGGGCCGTACCGTGAGGATTCCGTGACCGCGCAGGCATCCGGGACCGATAGGCTTGACGCCCGGATTCCACGAAGAGAACGCGATACTTCCGGGCACCAGGCAACCCCGGACCCGCGATGTCGCTCTCTCTTGCTGTCCACCCGTTCCCACCGGAACCGCGGGCGGGTGGGGCTCGGCAGGGAGACAAGGGGGTGAGCGGTCGTGCGATCGATCGCCGGGTTGTGGCGCTGGCGGGGCAACCCGCTGTGCCGGGGCACCGACCGGGCCGAGGGGTGGCTGGCGCTGAGCGCCGTCCTGCTGATCGCCCTGGCCACGCCCGCCGCCGCGGTGTGGGGCGGGCGGGCGGCCCACCAGGCGCTGCTGGAGACCGTGCGCGACCAGCACCGGCAGCGGCACCAGGTGTGGGCGACGGTCGCCGAGACCGCCCCGCCTCCGGAGTCCGACCCCGAGCACGGCTCCGGGCACCGGGCGGCCGCCACCTGGACGGCGCCCGACGGCCGCACCCACTCGGGGACGGTCACCACCGGCCGCGCGGCCGAGCCCGGGGACCGGCTGCGCGTGTGGACCGACGCCCGCGGCGAGCTCGTCCCGCCCCCGATGGACGAGGCCACCGCCGTCTCGCACGCCGTCCTGGCCGGGGCCGGGACGGCGTGCGTCGCGGCCGGACTGGTGGAGGCCGCACGGCGGCTGGCGGTGCGGCGGCTGCTGGCCCGGCGCTACGCGCGCTGGGAGGAGGAGTGGGCCCGGGTGGGGCCCGACTGGGGGCGTGCCGACCGGGCGAACTGACGCGGCGCCGGCGCCGGCCCGGCCGGAGTCCGCCCGCTCCGGAGCGTACGGGGACCGGTCACCCCACCGTCCGGCACGCGCTACGGTGGTGCACCTGTAGGCGGCAGCGCGATCGACGTTCGCACGAGGTTGGGGCAAGGCGGTCCATGGCACAGGGCTCGGTCCAGGTGACGTACACCGGCACGTCGCGGTGGCGGCGCCGCACGGGGGACTACGCCACCCTCTCGGACGCCCTCCGGGCCGCGGGCGACGGCGACATCCTGACCCTGGCCCCCGGAACCTACCGCGAGAACCTGGTGATCGACCGCGCCGTCACCCTGCGCGGTCCCGAGCGCGCGGAGAGCGGCTCGGTGCGGATCGCCCCGGCCGACGGCGTCGCGCTGACCGTCCGCGCCCCGGCGGTCGTGCGGGACATCAGGATCGAGGGGCAGGACGCGACGGCCCCCGCGCTGCTGGTCGAGGAGTGCGCCGCCGAATTGTCCGGCCTGCGGGTGACGACGCGTTCGGCGGCCGGCGTCGAGGTGCGGGCCGGTGCCCGTCCGACCCTGCGCCGCTGCACCGTGGACAACCCGGCCGGGATCGGCATCAGCATCGGCGGCGGCGCGGGCGGGCTGTTCGAGGAGTGCGAGGTCGTCGCGGCCGGGCAGTCCGGGATCGCGGTGCACGGCGGCGCCCGTCCCCGCCTGGAGCGCTGCCGCGTCCACCACGCCTCGGGCGCGGGGCTGTCGCTGACCGGGGAGGGCAGCGCGGCGGAGGCCGTGGACTGCGAGGTGTACGAGATCAGGGGCGCCGGGGTGCAGATCGCCTCCCGGGCCTCCGGGCACCTCACCGGCTGCCGCGTCCACCGCACCTCCGCCGACGGCGTCACCCTCGACACCGACGCCGTGCTCACCCTCGCCGACTGCGAGCTCCACGACATCCCGGAGAACGCGGTCGACCTGCGGTCGCGCTCGGTGCTGACGCTGACCCGCACCACGGTCCGCCGCTTCGGCCGCAACGGCCTGTCGGTGTGGGACCCGGGCACCCGGGTGGACGCCAACGGGTGCGAGATCGGGGAGAGCACGGGCGACTACCCTGCGGTGTGGGTGAGCGACGGGGCCTCCGCGGTGCTGGACTCCTGCCGGGTGCACGACGTGCCGGACGCGCTGTTCGTCCTGGACCGCGGCTCGCGGGCCGACGTCCTCGACAGCGACCTGGCGCGGGTCCGCAACACCGCCGTCTCGGTGAGCGACGGCGGGACCGTCCAGCTCGACGACTGCCGTGTGCGGGAGGCCGGCACCGGCGCCTGGTTCCGCGACCACGGCAGCGGCGGCACCCTGGCGAACTGCTCGATCGAGGCGGTCGGCACCGGAGTGATCGTCACCAAGGGCGCCGACCCGTCCGTCGACCGCTGCACCGTCACCGACCCCCTGGAGGCGGGCTTCTACGTCTCCGCGGAGGGCCGCGGCACCTTCACCGGCTGCCGGGTGACCGGCTCGCAGGGCTACGGCTTCCACGTGATCGACGGCTGCCGCGCGACGCTGCGCCGCTGCCGCACCGAGCGGTGCGCGCGCGGGGGGTACGAGTTCGCCGACGGGGGCGCCGCCCAGGGGGCCGGCCCGGTCGTCGAGGACTGCACCGGCGACCGGAGCGACGCGCCCGCCGTGCCCGTGCCGGATCCCGTGCCGGCCCCGGCCGTCCGGACCGCCGGCCTGCTCGGCGGCATACCCCAGCAGCCGGCCGCTCCGGCGCCCGCCGCGCCCGCCGCCCCGTCCGGGTCCGCGCCGGCCCCCGGCGGGGAGCCGCCGAGGACCGCGCGCCCGGCCAAGGAGGTGCTGGGCGAACTGGACGCGCTGGTCGGCCTGGAGGGCGTCAAGCGCGAGGTGCGGGCCCTCACCGACATGATCGAGGTGGGCCGCAGGCGGCAGGAGGCCGGGCTCAAGGCGGCCTCCGTGCGCAGGCACCTGGTGTTCACCGGCTCCCCCGGCACCGGCAAGACCACCGTCGCCCGGCTCTACGGGGAGATCCTCCACTCGCTGGGGGTGCTGGAGCGCGGCCACCTGGTGGAGGTCTCCCGGGTGGACCTGGTCGGCGAGCACATCGGTTCGACGGCGATCCGCACCCAGGAGGCGTTCGACCGGGCGCGCGGCGGTGTGCTGTTCATCGACGAGGCGTACGCCCTCTCCCCCGAGGACTCCGGGCGCGACTTCGGCCGGGAGGCGATCGACACCCTGGTGAAGCTGATGGAGGACCACCGGGACGAGGTGGTCGTCATCGTCGCGGGCTACACCGCGGAGATGCGGCGCTTCCTGGAGGTCAACCCCGGTGTGGCCTCGCGCTTCTCACGGACCATCACCTTCGGCGACTACACGCCCGGCGAGCTGCTGCGGATCGTCGAGCAGCAGGCCGAGGAGCACGAGTACCACCTCGCCGAGGGGACGGCCGGGGCGCTGCTGACGTACTTCGCGGAGCTTCCCAAGGGGCCGGCGTTCGGCAACGGCCGCACCGCGCGGCAGACCTTCGAGGCGATGGTGGAGCGGCACGCGGGCCGGGTCGCCCAGCTGGAGGACCCGGACACCGACGACCTGACCCTGCTCCTCCCCGAGGACCTGCCGCCGCTTCCGGAGCGCTGACGCCCCGGGGCGCGTCCCGAAGGCGCCGGTCGCTCCGTGGCGGACGGCGGGCCCGTCGTGCCTCGTGGCGCCCGTGCGGTGGCGCCGGGGGCGGTCGGTGCCGCAGCCGTCCGCGTGGCGCTCCGTGCGGCCGGCCGCGTCGGACCCGGGGGCCGGCCGCCGCGGGGAGTCGCCGCGCCGTCCGGCCGCTGCGGGCGCGGTCGTCAGGACCGGGCGGGGCCGCCGTTGGCCCGGAGGGCGTCGTGGACGGCCTGGACGAAGGCGCGGGTGCGGGCGGTGACGCCCGCCGTGCGCCAGACCACGGCCACGTCGGTGCGGGGGGCGTCGTCGATCGGGACGAAGGCGATGTCGGGGCGGGCGTGGTAGCGGTCCACGGATGCGGCCACCGGCGACGCGCCCTGGCCGGCCGCGATCAGCGCCAGCAGTTCCTGGAAGGTGGCCACGTCCTGTCCCCGGGGAATGGGCCTGCCGCTCGGGGTGAAGCGGGGCACGTGGAAGTCCCACCAGTAATCCGGTGCGGGTCCGGTGACGCCGAACACGGTGACACGGCTCAGGTCTTCGAGCGAGACGCGGGAGCGGCGGGCGAACGGATGGCCTGCCGGCACGGCCAGCACACGCGGCTCGGACAGCACCACCGGGCCGACGGTCAGATCCGGCTCCTCCACCGGCAGTCGGGTGATGAGCACGTCCACCTCGCCCGAGCGCAGCGGCCCGAGCGGGTCGGCGAAGTGGGTTTCGCGCATCCGGATCTCGCAGGCCGGGTGCCGGGTCCGGAAGGCGCCCAGGATCCTCGGGGTGAGCTCGCCCGCGCCCACCCCGAGGAATCCCACGTGCAGCACGCCGTCCACGCCGCGAGCGGCTGCGATCGCCCGGGCCATCGCCCGGGTCATGCCGCGGTGGAGCGGCTCGAGGTCGTCGCGGAGCCGCGCGCCCAGCGGGGTGAGCGCGACACGGCGGCTGGTGCGCTCGAACAGCGGCGCGCCGATCCTGCGTTCCAACTTCTTGATCGTCTGGCTGACCCTGGCCTGCGACAGCCGCAGCCGCTCCGCGGTCCGGCCGAAGTGCAGTTCCTCGGCCAGCACCAGGAACGCCTCCAACTCGTGCCGCTCCGGCAACACCTCTCCGTCCATAACCGGGGATTATCGACCGTTGTCCACTCCGTCGTTGTTCGCCGGTCCGTGCCGATCGATCGTGGAGGCGACCCCACCGAACGATCGAGGAGTTGAGCTGCGTGACCGCGGTAATCGACGCACCCGCCTCCGCAGACGCACGGCCCCGGGAGGCGGCGGGTGCGGAGCGCGTGTCCGGCCGGAACCTGTGGACTCTGCTGGTGGTGATGGCCGGCACCTTCGTGGCGATCATGGATTCGTTCATCGTCAACGTGGCGGTGCCCTCCATCCGCGCCGACCTGAACGCGAGCCTCGCGCAGGTGGAGTTGGCCGTCGGCGGCTACGTCCTGGTGTACGGGCTGCTGCTGGTGACCGGCGGCCGGCTGGGCGACCTGTTCGGGACGCGGCGGCTGCTTCTCGCCGGCATCGCCGTCTTCACCCTCGCCTCCCTGGCGGCCGGGCTCGCCCCCGACCCGGTGACGCTCGTCGTGTGCCGCGTGGTCCAGGCGGCCGGCGCGGCGCTGTTCTACCCGCAGGTGCTGGCCGTCCTGCAGACCGCGTTCACCGGCCGGGCGCGCGCCAGGGCGTTCGCGGTGTTCGGCGCGACGATCGGGCTGGCCTCGATCGCCGGACAGGTGCTGGGCGGCCTGCTCGTCCACCTCGACCTGTTCGGGCTGGGCTGGCGGAACGTGTTCCTGGTCAACGTGCCGTTCGGGGTGCTCACCCTCGCCGGTGTCCTCGGCCTGCTGCCGGCCGGTCGGCCGGCGGCGGGCCGGACGACCGGCCGCCGACTCGACCCGGCCGGGGTGGGCCTGCTCGGCGGGGCGCTGCTGCTGCTTTCGGTCCCCCTGGTGGAGGGGCCGCACCTCGGATGGCCCGCCTGGACCCTGGTCTCGATGGCCGCCTCCCTGCCCGCCCTCGCGGCGTTCGTGGTGTGGGAGCGACGCGTTGCCGCACGCGGCGGCAGCCCACTGGTCGACCCCGCGCTGTTCCGCAGGCGGGCCTTCTCGGCCGGGAACGCCGTCGCGCTGGCCTTCTTCGCCGGCAACGCGGGCCTGTTCTTCGTCCTCACCCTGCAGCTTCAGAACGGGATGGGCTACTCGCCCCTGGCCGCGGGAGCGGCGTTCGTCCCCCTGGCCGTGGCGTTCTCCGCTGCCTCCCTGCTGGGCCCGCGCCTCACGGACCGGCTCGGCCATCACGTTCTCACCCTCGGCTACGCGGCCAACGCGGCCGGCACCCTGGCCCTGCTCGGCACGGTCCGGGCCGCCGGGACGGAACTGACCGGGTGGGCCCTGCTGCCCGCCCTGGCCGTCATCGGCTTCGGGCAGGGCCTGGGCGTCAGCCCGCTGATCGGGACGGCGCTGGCCGGCGTCCCCGCCGAGGACGCCGGATCGGCGGGCGGCGTACTGGAGACCGCCGGGCAGATCGGGATGTCGCTCGGCGTCTCCGCTCTCGGGATGGTCTTCTCCACCGCGCTCGGCCCTGCGACCTCCCCGGCCGCGTACTCGCACGCCTTCGCCCTCACCCTGCTGGGCAACCTCGCGCTCGCCCTGGCCGCCCTGGCCCTGCTGCCGCCCCTCCTCCGCCGGAACCGCCCCGCGGACACCCCGCACTCCGCCGACGGCGCGCAGGGGGAGCGGTGAGAGCCGCCGGGATCCACGGCCGTCACGCCGGCCCGGCCGGAGATCCGGGCCGCCCGCGCGGGCCGTGACCGCGGCCGCCCGCGCGGGCGCCACGAGGCACGACGGGCCCGCCGTCCGCCACGGAGCGACCGGCGCCTTCGGGACACGCCCTAGCGGGGCCGGTCCGGTTCCCGCGCCGGCTCCGGCTCCGGTTCCCCGGCCGCGGCGGGCCGTTCCGGCGCGGGGGTCGTCCGGCCCGCCGTGGCCAGCCGCTCCAGCAGCGCCGCGCGTTCGTCGGCGAAGGCGGGGTCCGCCTGGTACTCGCCGTGGCCGAGGACCGGCGTGGGCAGGGGGTGTTCGGGGGTGCGGCCGTAGTGGAGCGGGTCCCGCAGCGGTTCGCGGTCCACGGGCGGTCCCCCGTCGTCCCCGACCATCACCGGGCCGCCGATCGGGTCGGTGAGCCGCCACAGGTTCCGCCAGCAGTCCACCTCCCGGCTCAGCGCGTTCAGCGGTCCGGGGCCGAAGCAGGCGGGGAACCAGCGTCCGTAGAGCCGTTCCAGCGGGGAGCCGTAGGTCAGCAGGGCGACCCGCCCGCGGGTGGCCGGGTCGAGCTGCCAGACGGCGGCGGCGGCCAGCACGCTGCCCTGGGAGTGCCCGGAGATCACCAGCCGCCCGCCGGTGCGCTCGGTCCAGGTGCACATCCGCCAGGTCAGGTCCGGCACGGCGCGCTCGGCGTAGCAGGGCGGGGCGAAGGGGTGGGCGGCGCGCGGCCAGAAGGTGCCCACGTCCCACAGGATGCCGATCGTGCGGCGGGCGGCGGCGTCGCGGTAGGCGCGGCGGCCCGTCGCCACGAGCAGCACCACCAGTGCGCCCGTCGCCCAGGAGCCCAGTGCCTGGACCGTCTCGGCGAGCGCGGGCAGCGGCCCCGGCCAGGTGCTCGCGGCCGGCCCGGGCGGCGCCCCGGTGAGCGCGGCGCCCGTCAGGGCTCCGGCGCCCAGCAGCAGCGTGGTGACGGCGACGGCCGCGACCAGGGCGGGGGCGGAGTCGGTCAGCCGCGCGAGGGCGACGGCCCGGGCGATCTGCCTGCTGCGGGCTTCCAGTTCGCGGGGCTCGCCCTCGTAGGAGTCGACGACGCCCGGGGTGAGCCGCCGTCTCTCCCGCCGCACGCGGACCGCGGCGGCCAGGACGAAGACGACCACGACGAGCAGCAGGACGGGGATCACGGAAGCCTGCCAGCTCAGCAGCACCGGCGGACCGGCGATGGCGCCGCCGGGCACGCCCGGGGTGCCGCCCTTGTCCAGCCAGTCCGCCACCCGCTGGGCCGCTCCCCCGGTGAGCACGCCGCCGAGCGCGCACGCCAGCAGGGCCACCGCGGCACCGCCCGCACCGCCCATGGCGCACCGTCCCTCGCACGCCCCGGGCGGTGTGGCCCGGTGCAGGACGTACGCGGCCACGGCGAGCAGCGCCACCAGCGCGCCCTGCAGGAGCGTGATCCAGGCGAAGGCGCCGGTGCCGGGCAGCCGGGCGGAGGAGGACCAGTCGGGGCGGTGCCAGGCGGTGTGCACCGCGACCAGCGCCAGGACGGCCAGCGCCGCGCCCGGCAGCACCTTCGACGCCCAGCGGTCGATCCGCTCGTCCGGCTCGGACTCGGTGCGGCCCTTGCGGACGGCGACCACCACGACCGCCGTCCAGCCCGCCGCGACGGCGGCCGCCAGCGTCCAGCCGGAGACGGCCGGGACCGTGCCGCCGCCGGGCCGGTGGTCGTGGCGGGCGGTGGCGGTCAGCAGCACGCAGGCCACCGTCAGCAGGCCGGCGGCGGTGTGGGCGGCCCGCAGCCGGGACACCAGGCGGCGGCCGTACCAGAAGCCGGGCAGGGACAGCGCGGGCCGCTCGCCCCCGGGCAGGGGCCGGGACGGGCCCGGGGGGCGCGGGGGCGGCGAGGCGGACTCGTAGGCGCTCCAGGTGCGGTGCGACAGCCACCACAGCAGGGCGGTGAGCGCGACGGGCAGCAGCGCGGCCGCGACCAGGCGGCGGCCGGGCTCCGACCACCATCCGGCGGTGAGCGGCCCGAGCCAGGACTTGCCGCCCGCGCAGCGCTCGGAGGCCGCGCACTGCCAGGCCACCAGGTCGAGGGCGACCTCGCAGGCGGCGGCGGTCAGCAGGACGGTCAGGGAGAGCGCCACCAGGCGGACCAGGACGTCGTAGACCCGCTGGGCCGGGTGGCGGGCGGGGGCGGCGGGCCGCATCCAGTGGGCGAGGTTGACGACCATGAACGGCAGCAGGAGCAGCCACAGGGCACGGGCGCTGTTGCCGGAGGTGAGGTTGGACCAGCAGTACGCCTCGGGGATCGGCCGGGCGTGGTCCGCGCGGGAGCCGTCGCGGGCGTCCTCCGGCCGGTTCTCGGCGTCGGCGTCCTCGGTGCGGCGGTGGATGCCCGCGGTGCCGTCGCCGGTGATCCGCACGGTGCGCGGGTCGCCGAGCATCTCCTGGGGCGTGGTGCCGCCGACGCCGTGCACGAGGAGCTCCAGCGCCGGTTCGCCGCGCGCCGCGCGCTGTGGTGGTACCGGCTGTTTCCCTGGCATGGTGTGTCCCCCGATCCGCGTGTGTCACCGTGTGGTCGCGGCATCCAGGATGGCGGTCCGTGTCCTTTCCGCGCAGCCCGACGGGCGCATCGGCGGGTCGCCTCGGCGCCGCGGGCGGCGCCCGGGAGGGCGCCCGGAGCCCGTGGGAGGATGGGGCCGAACAGTTGCCCGGACGGCCACCCGTACGACGGCTCGCGGACGAGAGGGGACGGACCCGCAGGTGAGCGACAACCACAACCTCCTGGCGGAGCAGCGGCGCGCGCTCATCCTGGAGGAGGTCAGACGCCGCGGCGGGGTGCGGGTCAACGAGCTGACCCGCAGGCTGAACGTCTCGGACATGACGGTGCGCCGGGACCTGGACGCCCTCGCGCGGCAGGGTGTGCTGGAGAAGGTGCACGGCGGCGCGGTGCCCGTCTCGGGGGCGAGCACCCATGAGCCGGGGTTCGAGGCGAAGTCTGCGCTGGAGTCGGGCGCCAAGGAGGACATCGCGCGGGCGGCCGCGCGGCTGGCGGCCCCGGGCAGCGCCATCGCGCTCTCCGGCGGGACGACGACGTACGCGCTGGCCCAGCACCTGCTGGACGTCCCCGGGCTGACGGTGGTGACCAACTCGCTGCGGGTCGCGGACGTCTTCCACGCCGCGCAGCGCGCGGACGGCGCCTCCGGCGGCCGGGCTCCGGCGGCCACCGTGGTGCTCACCGGAGGGGTGCGCACCCCGTCGGACTCCCTGGTGGGGCCGGTGGCGGACGCGGCGATCGCCTCGCTCCACTTCGACACGCTGTTCCTGGGCGTGCACGGCATATCCGCGGAGGCCGGGCTGTCCACGCCCAACCTGGCCGAGGCCGAGACCAACCGCCGTCTGGTGCGTTCCGCGCGGCGGGTGGTGGTGGTCGCGGACCACACCAAGTGGGGGACGGTGGGCCTGAGCACGTTCGCCTCGCTGGAGGACGTGGACATCCTGGTGACCGACGGCGGGATGCCGGAGGCGGTCCGCGCCGAGATCCGCGAGCGCCTGCCGGAGCTGGTCGTGGCGGACGGGGAGGCGGACGGCGGGGAGGACCGGCGGAAGGCCGGGACCGACCGGCCGCGGTGACCGCTCCGCGGGAGCTCGGACCGGCAGGAGGCACTTCCACGGCACGCCGCCCCGAACCCGCCGGAGCCGAACTTCGCCGGGACCGCCCCCGTGCGGCTGGTGTTCACCGCGGGGATCGCCGCACCGCCCTCGGCCGTCTTCGCCGACCTGGCCGGGACCGGGGAGCGGCCCCGGTGGTCCGGCGCGGCGACCGACGCCGGGCCGCCGCGGACGGCCGGGGCCGGGAGATCCGGCTCCGGGGCGGCGGGCGCTTCCGGGAGGCCGTGGTGTCCGCCGGGCCCGCCGGGCGCCACGCCCACCGCACCGACGCCTGCCGCACCGACGGGACCAGCGTCCCCGGCGTACGGGCGCTGTCGGAGGATCGGCCGCTGACGCCCGACGGCACCGGCACCCGGGCGCGGTACACGGCGGCGGCCGGTGGAACGGCCCTGTTCCGCGCGGTGCTGCGGCTGATCGGACCGGGCACCGGACACTCCTTCCGCGGCGCGGTGCGCGCTCCGGCGCGGCGGACCGGGCCCGGGCGCCGGGCGCAGGAGCGGGGCACACGTCGTTCACACGCGCTCTGGCGCACCGGCGGGGACGGGTGCAGACTGCATGGCGGGGCACCCGGTGGGGGTGGCACCGAGGACGGCCCTGCCGTGGCGCCGGGCCGGCGGTGACGAGTGGGAGGCGGTGCACTGTGGCGGAGCCCGAGTTCAGCGCCACCGGAGTACGGATCGCACGGTGGCTGCGTTCGCTCACCCGGGCCGGGCAGGTCGTCGTCCGCGACGGCCGTCTGGTGCTGCTGACCAGCTACGGCCGGGAGATCGACAGCGCGCCGGTGGACCAGGTCCGGGTGAGCGGGCCGTGGTACGCCGCGCAGGACCGGGTGATGGCGACCGTCAACGGCAACCGGTACGTGCTGCGTCTGAAGGGGCAGTTGCGCGACGGCCTGGTCGCCGCGCTGCGCAGGGCCGGCACCCGCGGGTCCGGGGTCCACGGGACCGGGACCGTCTCGGGACGGCGCGCGGCTCCCCGCTGATTCCCGCCCCGCTCCTGGTGCGCTTCCGGGTGTGCCGCACCGTTGACGCGCCCGACTTGCACCGTTTTATCACCTGAATCACGCTGATTTCTGTGTCGTAGCGACCGTCAGCATGCTTGACGTGCTCTCGCCGTCCGGACCCTCAACCGTCATCAGGGAGCCGCAGTCGTGATCAGTCATCCCAGCGCGTCCGGTCGACAACGGACGGTGGAGTTCCAGACCCTTCCCTCGCGGACCGGACAGGTCCGCCGAATCCTCTCGGCGCTGCTGCGCTACTGGGAATTGGAGTCCCTGGTCGAACCGGCAGCCGTCGGTGTCGCCGAGCTGATGGCCGACGTCCACCGCCGGGTGGGGCCGGACAGGCCCTGCTCCGTGGAGATCGTCCTGCTCCCCGACAGGCTGACGTTCTCCCTGCGCGGTCAGGACCCCGGGCCCTCGGGCCCGCTCGGCGCCGGGGGGCGCGGCCCGCTCCCGGCGGCCTCGTCCGGCGGCGGCCCGGGGCCGGGAGCCGGGCAGGACGACAGCGGCAAGGTGGCCTGGTTCACCCTGCCGGTGCACGCTCGGAAATCGCCGGCTCCGGTCCCGGGCGGAATGCCGGGGAAGGCCCCGGGCCGGGGTCCCCTGCCGTCCCCGGAGCCGCTGCCCGCGCCCGACCCCCTGCCGAGGCCCGAGCCGCTGCCCCGCTCCCACGCCCCGGCGCCCGCCGCCCCCGTCCGGGCGTCCGCGGGGGCCGCGCTCCAGCGCCCCTGACAGCCCGTCGTCCCGCCGGCCCCCGCCCTGTCGTCCCTCCGGAGCGGGAGGCCGGCGGGTCGCTTCCCGCCCGGGGCCGAGGCCGTCCGCAGGACCGTGGCCGCGGTCGTCGGCGGCGTCGTGCGGGAGGATCCGCCGCGCCGAGCGGCCCGGCGGGGCGGTTCGGCCCCGCTTGCCGGACGGGGATCCGCCCGGACGCGGGCGCCCCGTGCGTTGCGCGGGCTCAGCCCGCCAGCGCCGCCACCGGGTCGTCCAGGACGGGCTGCCAGGCCAGTTCGGCCGCGCCGACCAGGCTGCTGTGCTCCAGCGCGCAGGTCAGCACCGGCAGGTCACCGCTCCGCCCCCACAGGCTGCGCTCCCCCATGACGGCGTGCAGGCGCTCCGCGTTGGCCTCCAGCAGGGCGCTGTGCAGCCCGCCTAGGACGATCCGGTCCGGGTCGAGGATGTTCACCAGTCCGGCCAGGCCGAGTCCGAGCCGGTCGATGAGGAGGTGGGCCGCGTCGCGCACGGCCGGGTCGGCGGGGTACTCCGTGCGGAGCAGGTCCAGGGCCCGCCGGAGCATGCCGGCCTCCGGACCCGGGTCGCGGCCGGCCGCCTCCAGGAAGGCCAGCGGGTCGGTCTCGACGTCGAGGCAGCCCCGCCCGCCGCAGTGGCAGGGCCGGCCGTCCGGATCCACGGTCAGGTGGCCGACCTCCAGGGCCAGGCCCGAACTGCCGGTGTGCAGACGGCCGTCGAGGACCAGTGCGCCGCCGACGCCGCGGTGCCCGGTCGCCACGCACAGCAGGTCGCGGGCGCCCCGTCCGGCGCCGTGACGGTGCTCGGCCAGGGCGACGAGGTTGATGTCGTTGGCGGCGTGGCCGGCCGTGAGCGTTTCCCCGGACGGGCCGGGGACGCGGGCCTCGGCCAGGCACCGGGTGAAGATCTCGCGCACGGGCACCCCCGCGGGCCAGGGCAGGTGCAGCGGGTTGAGGGCGGTGCCCTCGGGTTCGGCGACCGCGGAGGGCACGGACAGACCGGCCCCCAGGCAGCGCCGCCCGGTCTCGCGCAGCAGGCGGGCTCCCGCGCCGACGACCTCGGTGAGGACGTGGACCGGGTCGGCCTCCACGGTGAGGCTGCCGGGCGTGGTGGCGACGATCCGGCCGCCGAGCCCGACGAGGGCGGCGCGGAAGCCGTCGGCGTGCACCTGGGCGGCGAGGACGACCGGCCCGTCGGGGTTCACCGACAGCCGGTGGGAGGGGCGGCCCTGGGAGCCGGCGGCGGCCGTGGGCCGGGAGTCGACGGTGATCAGCCCGAGCGCCTCCAGTTCGGCGGCCACCGCTCCGGCGGTCGCCCGGGTCACCCCGAGTTCGGCCGTGAGCACCGCACGGGTGGGCGCACGGCCGGTGTGCACGAGTTCCAGCGCCGGGCCGAGGGCTCCGCGGCCTCTCTCCAGCCTTGTCGTACGCGTCGGGGTCACCTCCCCATTCTCTCTTTGTCCCGCTCCCAAACAAAGCGGGGCTGCCTGCGGAAAGCGGGTGCGGAACCGTTCCGGCCGCTGTCACACTGCCCTCGTGGACATCGACCGCTACCTCGAAATCCTCGAAGCGGAGGGCGAGTTGCTGCTCGGCGCGGCCGTACGGGCGGGCTGGGACGCAGAGGTCCCCACCTGTCCCGGCTGGCGTGTCCGGGATCTGGTGGCCCACCAGGGCATGGTCCACCGGTGGGCGGGCGGCATCGTCGCCGAGCGGCGCACGGCCCCCTTCCCGCCACGGGAGGAGACCGTCCCGGACGACCGGCTGCCGGACTGGTTCGCCGAGGGGCACCGGCAGGTGCTGGAGGAGCTGCGGGAGGCGCCCGAGGACCTGGAGTGCTGGACGTTCCTGCCCGGCGCCCCCTCCCCGCGTGCCTTCTGGGCGCGGCGCCAGGCCCATGAGACGACGGTCCACCGCGTCGACGCCGAGCTGGCGGCGGGACCGGCCCCCTCCCCCGTCGACCCGCTCTTCGCCGCCGACGGGATCGACGAGCTGCTGACCGGCTTCCACACCCGTCCCACGAGCCGGGTGCGCAGCGACCGCCCCCGTGTCCTGCGGGTGGAGACCCCCGGGACCGCGTCGTGGACCCTGCGCCTGTCCCAGGAGCCGCCCAGGGTGAGCCGGGACGGCGGCGCGGCGGACTGCGTGATCAGCGGCCCGGCCGAGACCCTCTACCTCGCGCTGTGGAACCGCCTGCCCCACGGCGAGGGCCCGGCTGTCGAGGGGGACGCGGCGCTCGCCGAGCTGTGGCGCACCGCCTCCGGCGTCCGGTGACACGACTGAGGGCCCGGCCGCGTCCCCCGAAGTCCCGCCCGCACGCCTCCTGTGCCGCGGGCGTGCGTTCCTTCCCCGTGCGCCGTTCCCGGTGCGCCCGCGCGAACCGCGGGCCGTCCGCCGGAAGATCCGGTGGAAGATCCACTGGGACGCCGTTCAGGACGTAGGCTCATAGGGCAGCGAGGGAGGGCATATGACTGAGGGTCTGCGATTCGAACTACTCGGTCCGCTGCGCGCCTTGCACAACGGGACCGAGGTGCCGCTGGGGCCGCCCCGGCAGAGGGCGGTGCTCGCCGTCCTGCTGCTCCAGGAGGGACGTCCGATGTCGTACGACGCGCTGGTGGGCGCGGTCTGGGGCGACGAACCGCCGTCGCACGTGAGGAATCTGGCGCAGAAGTACGTCTCCGGGCTGCGCCGGGCGTTCGCGGCGGTGGACGGCGGGCCGGCGCCGGAACTGGTGTGGACCGGCAGCGGCTACCGGCTGGAGAACGCGCGGATCGACGACCTGGCGGAGCGTCGGACGCTGCTGCGCGAAGCGCTGATCGCACGCGAGTCGGGCGATCTGCGCCGGGCCGGCGCGCTGGCGAGGGAGGCGGAGGCGCTGTGGCGCGGCGAGTTCGCCGAGGGACTCGCCGGTCCGTATCTGGCCGGTGAACGTCGCCGGTGGGCGGAGAAGCGGCTGATGGTGCTGGAGGCCCGGCTGGAGGGTGATCTGGAACTGGGCCGGTACCGCGAGTGCGTCCACGAGTTGGCGCGGCAGGTGGAGGAACACCCCCTGCGCGAGCGGCTGGTGGGGCTGCTGATGCTGGCCCTGTACCGCAGCGGCCGGCCTTCGGACGCCCTGCTGGCCTACGAGGAGGCCAGGAGCCGGATCGCGGAGGAGAGGGGCTCGGACCCCGGCCCGGCCCTGCGGGACCTCCAGGAGCGGATCCTGCGCCAGGACCCCTCTCTGCTGCCGGCCTCGGCGCTGGCGTCGTGACGGCGGCCGGGGACAGCGCGGACCGAAGGCGGCGGCCGGTCGCACGGAGTCGGACGGCCCGGCACGCCGCCGGCCGTGGACCCCGGACGCTGCTCCCTCCCCCGTGAGCGTGTCCGGAGCACCGGCACCCCTCCCGGGCGGCACGCGGGTCCGGGGGCGAGCATGTCCGGACGGCGGCCCGGCCGACCGCCTCCTCCGCCCGGACGGCCGCCGGCGCGTGCCCGGCGGGGCGCTCCTGTGCGCCCAGGCGGTTCCGGGGAAGGTGCTGCGGGGCCGGGAGGCGCCGGGGCCGTGTCCGTCCGCGCCGGGGCCCCGGTGCCGTACGGCTGAAAGGGATGTGCGGCCGCCGGCCGTGCGCGCCCGGGTCAGGAGGCCGGTGGGGGCGCCGCGGACTCCCGGTCCCCGTCCGTCAGGCCGACCGTTCCGGCCAGGCGGGCGACGGCGTGGTCGAAGAACTCCTCACGGGCCTCGACCACCCGGTTGAACTGGCCGAATATCTCGAAACCGATCAGGCCGAACAGCTCGGCCCAGGCCGCGAGCAGCGCCGCCGTCACGGGAGCGGGCAGGTCGAGGCCGAGCCGGGCCGTGAGGAGCTCGGCGTCCTCGGCGACGGACCGGGGCACGGGCGGCCCGGCGGGTTCCCGCAGGACGCCCGCCGCGCGGGCGTCGCGGACGACGGCGACCAGGGCGAGGGCGACACGCGAGGCGGGGGCGACGGTGATCTCGGGAGCGGAGTAGCCGGGGACGGGCGAGCCGTAGATCAGCGCGTACTCGTGCGGACGGGCCAGGGCCCACTGCCGTACGGCCCGGCAGACCGCGCGCCAGCGGGCGACGGGCCTGTCCCCGTCCGCCGCGGCCAGGGCGCGTTCGGCGGTGGAGCCGATGGCGTCGTAGGCGTCGAGGATCAGGGCGGTCAGCAGCTCGTCGCGGTTGGGGAAGTAGCGGTAGAGGGCCGAGGAGACCACGCCCAGCTCGCGGGCGACCGCCCGCAGGGAGAGCCTGGCGGCGCCCTCCCGGGCGAGCTGTCTGCGCGCCTCCTCCTTGATGGCCGCGGTGATCTCGGCGCGGGCCCGCTCCCTCGCCCCTCGGATCGTACTCATGGGACCAGTGTGCCATTTCCGGATCGGCGAGCACATTCGAGAGCACTGCTCTTGTCGATTCGCGCGTCCGCGTGCAACACTGATCTCGGACGAGAGCAGTGATCTCCTCATTGACCACTGATCTCGGCCGTCGGGTTCTTCTTCCGGGAGGTCGGGATGGCGGCACAGCACGGCACGCGTCACTACAGGAAAACGGGCGTGTTCACCGGCACCGTGGTCAACGGGGCGGTGAGCCGGCTGATCCGGTGGGGCATCGGTCCGGCCGGCGCCCGGACCCTGGCGGTACGGGGGCGCAGAAGCGGGGAGTGGCGCACCACTCCCGTCAACCCGCTGGACTTCCGGGGCGAGCGGTACCTCGTCTCACCGCGCGGCCACACGCAGTGGGCCCGCAACCTGCGGGCGGCCGGCGGCGGCGAGCTGCGGATCGGCGGGCGCACGGACCGGTTCACGGCCGTGGAACTCCCGGACGCCGAGAAGCCCGCGGTCCTGCGGGCCTATCTGAAGAGGTGGCGGTGGGAGGTCGGCGCCTTCTTCGACGGCGTCACCCCGTCCTCCACCGACGAGGAACTGCTGGCCATAGCCGACCGGCACCCCGTCTTCCGGATCACGCCGGAGAAGTGACCCGGAAGACGGGGTGCCGGGGCGGCACGAGCGCCGGTGCCGGACGCCGGTCCGCTCAGCGGTCCAGCTTCTCCAGGGCCCGCCGGGCCAGGGGATGGGTGCGGACGAGTTCGCCGAGGGTGGTCGTCCCCCTCGTGATCCTCGCGAAGGCGTTCCAGGCGGGGCGGAAGCCGGTGAGCACCGCGTGCAGCATTCCGGGCCGGTGGGCGAAGACGGTGTGCATCCGGCTTCCCACCCCCATCTCCACACCGAGCCCCGACTTGATGGCGAAGGCGTAGTTGAGGGCCTGGCGGCGGGCGTCCACCGCGTCGTGCGCGTCGGCGATCCGCACCGCCCACTCCCCCGCCAGCCGCCCGGAGCGCAGGGCGAACGAGATGCCCTCGCGCGTCCACGGCTCCAGCAGGCCTGCCGCGTCGCCGCAGACCAGGACGCGACCGCGGGAGAGCGGGGAGTCCGCGGAGCGGCAGCGGGTGAGGTGTCCCGAGGAGATCGCGGGCTCGAAGCCCGCCAGGCCGAGACGGGCGATGAAGTCCTCCAGGTAGCGCTTGGTGGCGGCCCCCTCCCCGCGGGCGGAGATCACCCCCACCGTGAGCGTGTCGCCCTTGGGGAACACCCATCCGTAACTGCCGGGCAGCGGGCCCCAGTCGATGAGGACGCGCCCCGCCCAGTCCTCGGCCACCGGCGGCGGCACCGGGATCTCGGCCTCCAGCCCCAGGTCCACCTGGTCGACCTTCACCCCGACGTGCGCTCCTATCCGGCTGGCGCTGCCGTCCGCACCGACCACGGCCCGGGCCAGGACCGTCCGGCCGTCGCCGAGGACCACGGCGACGGTGCGGCGGTCGGGTACGGCCGGGCCGTGCTGCTCGACGCGGGTGACGGTGACGCCCGTCCACAGCTCCGCGCCGGCCTTCTGCGCGGACTCCACCAGGGCGTGGTCGAACTCGGGCCGGTTGACCAGCCCGAAGAGCATGTTCCGGGAGCGCCGGGTGCGGGCGAACCTGCCGTTCAGCGAGAAGGTCACCGCGTACACCCGGTCCCGCAGCGGAAGGTCGAAACCGGGCGGCAGGGCGTCCCGCGAGGGTCCGATGATGCCGCCCCCGCAGGTCTTGTAGCGGGGCAGTTCCGCTTTCTCCAGGAGCAGGACCCGGCGGCCGGCGACGGCGGCCGCGTACGCCGCCGAGGACCCGGCCGGCCCCGCACCCACCACGACGACGTCCCACACCGGGTTCTGCCGGTCCGTACCCTCGGCGTTCTCGCTGCTCACGTGTGTTACCGCTCCCGCTCTGCCGCTTCCGGTTACCGCCGCATCCTAGGACCTGCAAACGCGCGGAACCCCTGTGGGAGTATCGGCACCACGCATTCGCCTGCCGTTCGGCGACCCCGTTCCCAGGCACACAACGCAGCACCACGAAGGAGCGTTCCCATGGCGCAAGCACTGGCCGCCACCGTCGCCTCGCTGATGCCCCAGGCCCGCACCGAGCTCGCCGAGCTGGTGGCCTTCAAGTCGGTGGCCGATCCCGCACAGTTCCCGCCCGAGGAGTGCGCGGCGGCGGCCCGGTGGGTGGCGGACGCCCTGCGCGCCGAGGGCTTCACCGACGTGGCGCTGCTGGACACCCCGGACGGCACCCAGTCGGTGTACGGCCACCTGCCCGGCCCGGCCGACGCGCCGACCGTGCTGCTCTACGCCCACTACGACGTGCAGCCGCCGCTGGACGAGGCCGCCTGGCTGTCCCCGCCGTTCACCCTGACCGAGCGCGACGGCCGGTGGTACGGACGGGGCGCCGCCGACTGCAAGGGCGGCTTCATCATGCACCTGCTGGCGCTGCGCGCCCTGAAGGCCCACGGCGGTGTGCCGGTCGGCGTCAAGGTGATCGTCGAGGGCTCGGAGGAGATGGGCACCGGCGGTCTGGAGCGCTACGCGGAGGAGCACCCGGAGCTGCTGGCCGCCGACGCCATCGTCATCGGGGACACCGGCAACTTCCGCCTCGGGCGCCCGACCGTCACCGCGACGCTGCGCGGGATGACCATGGTGACGGTGCAGGTGGACACCCTGGAGGGCAATCTGCACTCCGGTCAGTTCGGCGGGGCCGCCCCGGACGCGCTCGCCGCGCTGATCCGCACCCTGGACTCGCTGCGCGCCGAGGACGGCTCGACCACCGTCGACGGACTGACCGCGGACGCCTCCTGGGAGGGGCTGCAGTACTCCGAGGAGGACTTCCGCGAGGACGCCAAGGTGCTCGACGGGGTCGAGCTGATCGGTTCGGGCACCGTCGCCGACCGGATCTGGGCCCGCCCGGCCGTCACCGTGCTCGGCATCGACTGCCCTCCGGTCGTCGGCGCCACCCCGTCGGTCCAGGCGAGCGCGCGGGCGCTGGTCAGCCTCCGGATCCCGCCGGGGGTCGACGCCGCCGAGGCCGGCAAGCTGCTCACCGCGCACCTGGAGGCCCACGTTCCCTGGGGCGCGCGGGTGCGCGTGGAACAGGTGGGCCAGGGCCAGCCGTTCCGCGCCGACACCACCAGCCCGGCGTACACCGCGATGGCGGAGGCGCTGAGCGAGGCCTACGACGGCGCCGGGATGGAGATAGCCGGGGAGGGCGGATCGATCCCGCTGTGCAACACCCTGGGCACGCTCTACCCCGAGGCGGAGATCCTGCTGATCGGCCTGAGCGAGCCGGAGGCGCAGATCCACGCCGCCAACGAGAGCGTCTCCCCCGACGAGTTGCGGCGGCTGTCGACCGCCGAGGCGCTGTTCCTGCGCAAGTACGCCGAGTCCCGGCGCGGCTGACCCCCGCCGGCCGGTGTGCCCGGCGCCGGGCACACCGGCCGGCGGGCCCGGCGCCGAAGACTTCCCGCGGCGTCGGGGCCGGCGGTCTCACGTCCCCACCGGGACGCCCGCCTCCAGGTTGAGCGTGGTCCCCCGCTCGCGTGCCCGCAGCGCCCAGCGCAGCCGGTCCATCCGCACCGGGGGCAGCAGTCCGGCCGCCTCCTCCTCGGTGACGAACCGCCAGCCGCGCAGTTCCGCGCCGGGCAGCAGCATGCCGTGGGCGGCGGACGCGGTCAGCAGGCCGCCGTCGAAGAGGAACCGCAGCCCTCCGTGGCCGGGCGGCCGGGGCGCCTCCCAGTCGACGACGAGCAGTCTCGGGGCGGTGTCCAGCCGCAGCCCCAGTTCCTCCGCCACCTCGCGCACCCCGGCGCGGGCGGGCGGCTCGCCGGGCTCGACCACGCCGCCGGGGAACTCCCAGCCGGGCTTGTAGGTGGGGTCGACCAGCAGCACCCGGTCCTCCTCGTCGAACAGCAGGACCCCGGCCGCCACGGTCTCCCCGGTCGGTTCGGGGGTCTGCACGATGTCGCAGGCGCCGTCTCCGGCGCGCACCGCCTCCGCCACCCGCTCGGCGGTCTGCCGGGGGGTGAGGAAGGTGGTGTCGACGGTGTGCGCGTCGGTCCGGAGCCAGTGCAGCGCCCGCCGGTACGCCGGCAGGTGCTCCAGGCACCAGGCGCGCACCGCCCCGCCGTCCCCGTGCTCCTCCTCCCGCCGGGCGATGCGCTCCCGCAGGATCGTTTCCTCAACGTCCAGCAGTACGTGGCGCACGGGTATGCGGCGGGCCGCCAGCCCGCCGAAGATCTCGTCCCGGTACTCCTGCCGCAACAGCGTCATCGGCGTCACCAGAGTCCCGCCCACCTCGCTGTGGAGGGCGGCGGCCGTGTCCACCACGAGCCGCCGCCAGGCGGGCAGGTCCTGGTAGTCCGTCACCTCGTCCAGACGCTTGCGCGGCAGGATCATGCGCAGCCCTGCACCGACCAGTTCGGGGTCGAAAAGGACGCTGCCGGGAAGCAGCTCGACCAGCTCGCGGGCCGCGGTGGTCTTGCCCGCGCCGAAGGCGCCGTTCAGCCAGACGATCACGGGTCCCCCTCTTCCGTCGTCCCCGGTTCACTGCCCGCTCCACCCCGCCCCGGAAACGCGCGTCCGGCCGGCGCCGCGCGCTGTCACGGGGTACGGCCCAGTGCCTCCCTGCAGGCCGCCGCGGCCCCGACGAGACCGGCGTCCGTCCCCATGACGGCGGGGACGACCTGCAGTCCCCGCACGAAGGAGAGCGTGGCGTACTCCCCCAGCGTCCGGCGCAGCGGCGCGAACAGCACCTCCCCCGCCTGGGCCACTCCTCCGCCGATCACCGCGATCTCGATCTCGGCCAGGGCCGCGGTCGCCGCGATGCCGGCCGCCAGCGCCCGCGCGGCGCGTTCGAAGGAGGCCGCGGCCACGGGGTCCCCCGCCCTGGCGGCGGCGGCGACCGCGGCGGCGCTGGCGTCGCCCCCCGGCCCGGGCCGCCAGCCCTCCGCCAGCGCCCGGCGGGCGATGTTGGGGCCGCTGGCGATGCCCTCCACGCAGCCGCGCGCCCCGCACGGGCAGGGGTCGCCGTCGAGGTCCACGCTGATGTGGCCGATGTGCCCGGCGTTGCCGGTCGGTCCGGGGTGCAGCCGCCCGCCGAGTACCAGGCCTCCCCCCACCCCGGTGGAGACGACCATGCACAGGGCGTTGTCCCGCCCGCGCGCCGCGCCCTGCCAGTGCTCGGCGGCGGTCATCGCGACCCCGTCGCCGACCAGGTTCACGGGCATCCCCCCGACCCTCTCCCGCACCCGGGCCACCAGCGGGTAGTCCCGCCAGCCGGGGATGTTGACCGGGCTCACCGTGCCCCGGCGGCCGTCCACCGGCCCGGCGCTGCCGATGCCCAGGGCCGCCACGCGCCGCCACTCGGCCGCGTCCCGCAGTTCGTCGATCACCTCGGCCACCGCCCGCATCACACTGTCCCCCGGTTCCCGGGACGGTGTGGGGCGCTGGGCGCGCAGCAGCAGCCTGCCGTCGCCGTCCACCAGCGCGCCTGCGATTTTGGTGCCGCCGATGTCGAGGGCAGCGAGAAGATCCTGGTCCATGAGCGGCAAGTCTCACTCATGCCTGACAACGTTGTCCACTCCTCTCGCCGGGCACTGCGCCGCCACACCGCCGCCCCTATGCTTCTGCGTCGTCCGCACACCCGCGTCACCGCCGACGACAGAACAGGACCGCCGTGGCCGACACCACCCAGCCCGCCCATCCCGCCCGGCGCCGCTACGGACTGCGCCCCACCATGAAGGACGTCGCCGCCCGCGCCGGCGTCGGGCTCAAGACCGTCTCCCGCGTCGTCAACGGCGAGCCCGGCGTCACACCCGACACCGAGCGCCGCGTGCAGGAGGCCATCACCGCCCTGGGCTTCCGCCGCAACGACAGCGCCCGCATCCTCCGCAAGGGCCGGACCTCGAGCATCGGACTGGTCCTGGAGGATCTCGCCGACCCCTTCTACGCCCCGCTCAGCCGCGCCGTCGAGGAGGTCGCCCGGGCCCACGGGGCGCTCTTGATCAACGGTTCCAGCGCCGAGGACGGGGAGCGCGAGAGGGAACTGGTGCTCGCCCTGTGCGCCCGGCGCGTGGACGGGCTGGTCATCATCCCCGCCGGCGACGACCACCGCTACCTGGAGCCGGAGATCGCCGCCGGCGTCGCCACCGTCTTCGTGGACCGTCCCGCCGCGCGCATAGAGGCCGACGCGGTGCTCTCCCGGAGTTTCGAGGGCGCGCGCGAGGGCGTGGCCCACCTCATCGCCCACGGCCACCGCAGGATCGGTTTCATCGGCGACCTGCCGCGCATCCACACCGCCGCCGAGCGGCTGCGCGGCTACCGTGCGGCGATGGCCGAGGCCGGGCTGCCGGTGGACGAGTCCTGGGTCGCGCTCGGTCCGACCGACCCCGGACGCGTGCGGGCCGACGCCGAACGCATGCTGGAGGGCCGGGAACCTGCCGCGGAACCGGTCACCGCCCTGCTGACGGGCAACAACCGGGTGACCGTCACCGCGGTGAGGGTGCCGGCCGTGCGGGAGCGGCGCGTGGCCCTGGTGGGGTTCGACGACTTCGAACTGGCCGACCTGCTGACCCCGCCGGTCACCGTCATCGCCCAGGAACCCGCCCTTCTGGGCCGCAAGGCTGCCGAACTCCTCTTCCGGCGCCTGGAGGGCGCCGACGACGCCCCCCGGCGCGTGGAGCTCCCCACCCGGCTGATCCCCCGCGGCTCGGGAGAGGTCCCGCCCCGCTCCTGACCGGTCGCGGCAGCGGACGGCGCCGGTCGCGCCGGGGTCCGCGAGGCGGTCCGCACCGGGACCGGAGGCGATTCGCCGAGAACCCCTCTTCCGCACGCTGCCGCGCGGCCCCTTGACCCTGCCGCAGGCGTCAGGGTCGGACGATGGCCGCCATGGAAACCGACATCGCACGGCACAGCGGCAGGACCGTCCTCGTCACCGGGGCCGGCACGGGCATCGGCCGGGCCACGGCCCGCGCGTTCGCGGACGAGGGGGCGCGCGTGGTCGCGGTGGGGCGGCGGCCGGAGCCGCTGGAGGAGACGGCCGACGGCCGGCCCGGGATCACCCCGCTGCCCGCCGACATCACCGCGGAGAACGCCCCCGAGCGCATCGTCCGCTCGGTGCTGGACTCCCACGGACGGCTGGACGTCCTGGTCAACAACGCCGGCATCGTGCTCGGCGGTCCCCTCGGCACCCTCGTGCCGCAGGAGGTCGAGTCCCTGCTCGCCACCGATCTGGTCGCGCCGGTGCTGCTGGCCGGGGCCGCCCTACCGGCCCTGGAGGCCTCGGGCGGGGTGATCGTCAACGTCGGCACGGCCGTGGGCGGACGGGCCTGGCCGGACAACTCCCTCTACGCGGCGGCCAAGGCGGCGCTGGACTCGCTGACCCGCAGCTGGGCCGTCGAACTGGCGCCCAGCGGCATCCGGGTCGTCGCGGTCGCGCCGGGCGCGATCGACACCCCGATCGGCGAGCACCGGGGCCTGACGCCGGAGCAGCGGGCCGAGGTGCGCGCGTGGCAGCTGGCGCACACCCCGCTGGGCCGGATCGGCCGGCCGGAGGAGGTGGCCTGGGCCATCACCCGGCTCGCCGCCCCGGAGGCGTCCTTCGTCACCGGTGTGGTGCTGCCGGTGGACGGCGGGGCGGTCGTCGCATGACAGTGGTGCGCCTGGAGGTGAGGGAGATGCGCATCGGCGAGCTGGCGAGGGCCACGGGGACGACGCCCCGGGCGCTGCGGCACTACGAGCAGGCGGGGCTGCTCCCCTCGGAGCGGGCGCCCAACGGCTACCGGGTCTACGACGAGCGGGCGGTGGTGCGCGTGCGCAACATCCGCTTCCTGCTGGACGTCGGGCTCACCCTGGAGGACGTGCGGGTGTTCGTGCCGTGCCTGGACGGGGACGTGGCCGCGGCCCCGCCCTCGGGGAAGGGGCTGGAGGTCGCGCTGGAGCGGCTCGCCGTGCTCGACGAGCGGATCGCCGCCCAGACGGCCGTCCGGGACCGGCTGGCCGAGGCGCTGCGGCGGGTGACGGGGGGCCGGGTGCGTCCGGCGGCCTGAGCCCGGGAGCGCCCGCCCCCGGGCACGGCCGGGGCCGCGCGGTCGGCGATTCGACCGCGCGGCCCCGGTCCGCTGCCGTGCCTCTCCGGAAGGGTTCAGCCCTTGCGGGTCTTGACCTCTTCGGTGAGCTGCGGGACGACCTGGAACAGGTCGCCGACGACGCCGTAGTCGACCAGCTCGAAGATCGGGGCCTCGGGGTCCTTGTTGATGGCCACGATGGTCTTCGAGGTCTGCATGCCGGCGCGGTGCTGGATGGCGCCGGAGATGCCCGCCGCGATGTAGAGCTGCGGGGAGACGGTCTTGCCGGTCTGGCCGACCTGGTGGGTGTGCGGGTACCAGCCGGCGTCCACCGCGGCGCGCGAGGCGCCGACGGCCGCGCCGAGCGCGTCCGCCAGGTTCTCGATGATCGCGAAGTTCTCGGCGCCGTTGACGCCGCGCCCGCCGGAGACCACGATCGCGGCCTCGGTCAGCTCCGGGCGGCCGGTCGACTCGCGCGGGGTGCGGGAGACGACCTTGGTGCCGGTGGACTTCTCGCCGAAGGTCACCGGGAGCTGCTCGACCGCGCCGGCCGCCGGGGCGGCCTCCGGGGCGGCGGAGTTGGGCTTGACGGTGATGACCGGGGTGCCCTTGGTGACACGGGACTTGGTGGTGTAGGAGGCGGCGAAGACCGACTGGGCCGCCACCGGACCCTCGTCGCCGGCCTCCAGGTCGACGGCGTCGGTGATGATGCCCGAGCCGATGCGGAGCGCCAGGCGGGCCGCGATCTCCTTGCCCTCCGCGGAGGAGGGGACCAGGACGGCGGCCGGGGAGACCGCCTCGTAGGCGGCCTGGAGCGCGTCCACCTTCGGCACGACGAGGTAGTCGGCGAACTCGGGTGCGTCGGCGGTGAGCACCTTCACCGCGCCGTACTCGGCCAGCGTGGCGGCGGCCTGCTCGGCGCCGGAGCCCAGGTGGACGGCGACCGGGTCGCCGATGCGGCGGGCCAGGGTCAGCAGCTCCAGGGTGGGCTTGCGGACGGCGCCGTCCACGTGGTCGACGTAGACAAGGACTTCAGCCATGGGAGTCGTTCTCCTGCGAGGGATGCGAGGGCGGTTGAGGGGTGAGGGACGCGGGGCTCAGATGAACTTCTGGCCCGCGAGGAACTCGGCGAGCTGCTTGGCGCCCTCGCCCTCGTCCTTGACGATCGTGCCGGCGGTGCGGGCCGGGCGCTCCGCGGCCTCGTCGACCTTGGTCCAGGAGCCGTCGAGGCCGACCTCGTCGGCGTCGATGTCCAGGTCGTCCAGGTCCAGGGACTCCACCGGCTTCTTCTTGGCGGCCATGATGCCCTTGAAGGAGGGGTAGCGCGCCTCGCCGGACTGGTCGGTCACGGAGACCACGGCGGGGAGCGAGGCCTCGAGCTGCTCGGTGGCGGCGTCGCCGTCGCGGCGGCCGGTGACCTTGCCGTCCTCCACGGACACCTCGGACAGCAGCGTCACCTGCGGCACGCCCAGGCGCTCGGCCAGCAGGGCGGGCAGCACGCCCATGGTGCCGTCGGTGGAGGCCATGCCGCAGACGACCAGGTCGTAGCCGGTCTTCTCGATCGCCTTGGCCAGCACCAGCGAGGTGCCGATGACGTCGGTGCCGTGCAGGTCGTCGTCCTCGACGTGGACGGCCTTGTCGGCGCCCATCGACAGCGCCTTGCGCAGGGCGTCGCGGGCGTCCTCGGGTCCGACGGTCAGGACGGTGACCTCGGCGTCGTCGGCGTTCTCGGCGATCTGGAGCGCCTGCTCGACGGCGTACTCATCCAGCTCCGACAGCAGACCGTCCACGTCGTCGCGGTCGACGGTCAGGTCGTCGGCGAAGTGCCGGTCGCCGGTGGCGTCGGGCACGTACTTCACACAGACAACGATCCTCAAGCTCACGCCGGCTCTCCTACATGCGTCGTCATTACTGGCTGCCTTGTCTCACAGGCAGCATAGGCGCCTGATCGGGCGGATTCCGGTCCGGTGGGGCCGGCTCTCCAACCAAGATATTACTCATCAGTACATTCGCCGTGCCCCCCGCCCTCAAGGGCGGTGAACTGTGACGTTGCCAACGATTCACGGGGGCACGGCGCCCTCGCCCGGAACGTTGAAGCGTCCCCCCGGTGCAGCAGCGGACGCCCGGCTCCCGGGACGTCCCCCGCCACCGCCTCGGCGAGGACCAGCCGGTGGTCGCCGGCCGGGACCCGGGCCACGGCGCCGCAGACCAGCCGGGCGAGCACGCCCTCCGGCACCGGCACGCCGTGCGGGCCGCGGCGCCAGCGGGTGGGCGGGGCGAAGCGGTCGGCGCCCGGACGTGCGAAGGTCTCGGCCGGCTCCCGCCGGCCCTCCCCCAGGGGGTGCACCCCCACGTGCTCCGCCCCGGCGGCGGCCGGCCGGCCGGAGGAGGCGGTGGCGATGTTGAAGGAGAGCAGCGGCGGTTCGGCGGCGACCGAGGCGAGGGAGGTGGCGGTGAAGCCCATGGGACGGCCGCGGCCGTGGGCGGTGACCACGGCGACCCCCGCGGCGTGCCGCCGGAAGACGGCTCGCAGCAGCGCGGGCCCGGCGTCCGCGGCTCCCGGCGCGCTCATCTGAGATCCCCTGGCCACACCGTGTCACCCTGACGACAGCGGGCGATCCCCGTCAAGCACGGCTCCGGCGAATGGGACCAGGGTCACCCGTGTCGCGCGTCACCCGGCGGCGGGACCGCCCGGTCGCTCCGGCCGCACCGCCTCGCCGAGCGCGGCGATGACGTCGGCCCTGCGCGGCTGTCCGGCGGCCCGCCGGACGATCCTCCCGCTCGCGTCCAGCACCAGGACGGTGGGCGTGCGCATGATGCCCAGCTCCCGCACCAGGTCCAGACGGGATTCCGCGTCGATCTCCACATGGGCGACGCCCCCGACCATGCCGGAGACCTCCGCGAGGACCCGCCGGGTGGCCCGGCAGGGCTGGCAGAAGGCGCTGGAGAACTGCACCAGCGTGGCCTTCTCGCCCAGCCTGTCCGCACCGATCTCCCCGGCGGTCAGCCGCCGGCCCTCGTCCCGTCCGCGCACCGTCATCCTTCCGTCCCGTCGTCCTCTCAGCGCCCCGAAGGCGCCGGCCAGCGCCAGCACCGCCAGGCACACGACCAGTCCCGTCATCCCGCCCCGCTCCGTCCGTGCCGCCCGGTTCGCACCCCGTCCTCCCGGGGCGCGGCGCCGTCGGCGCCCTCCACCGTCTCCCACAGCGTCCGCGGCCGTCCGCCGATTCCCGCGTCCCGCCCCTTCCCCACCGCGCGGTGGGGAATGCTGGCGGCATGGACATCGACACACGAGGACCGAGGTTCGGGGCGGCCGTGACCACCGCGGTCCTGGCCGCCGTGCTGGTCACCGGGAGTTCCCGGCTGCTGGCCGCGCAGGCGCTGGTGTTCGCCGCCGGAGCGGCCCTCGGCGTGCGGCGCTCGCCGTACGGGCTGCTGTTCCGCTTCCTGGTGCGGCCGCGGCTCGGCCCCCCGAAGGAGTTCGAGCACCCGGCGCCGCCCCGGTTCGCGCAGGGCGTCGGGCTGGTCTTCGCGCTCGTGGGCCTGGTGGGGTACGGCGCGGGACCGGTGTGGCTGGGCATGGCGGCGACCGCCTGCGCCCTCGCCGCGGCCTTCCTCAACGCCGTCTTCGGGTACTGCCTGGGCTGCGAGATGTACCTGACGCTGCGCCGGGCGACGGGCTGAGGCGGCCGGCGGGCCGGGCCGGCCGGCGGACGTGACGAGGATCTCTCACCTCCGGTACTGGCCAGGTAAGTTACGCCAGCGTAGGTTCGGGTAGGCCGACCGGGAGAACCCTCCCCGGACAAGCACTTCCAGAAGGGTCCTCCCATATGGCAGAACTCGTGTATCCACCCGTCATCGGCGCCGCCCGCACCCTGTTCAAGGCGCTCGACCTGCGCTTCGACATCGAGGGCACCGAGCACATACCGCAGCGCGGCGGCGCGGTGCTGGCCAGCAATCACATCGGCTACCTCGACTTCGTCTTCGCTGGCCTGGCGGCCCGGCCCGCCAGGCGGCTGGTGCGCTTCATGGCGAAGGAGTCGGTCTTCCGGCACAAGGTGTCCGGGCCGCTGATGCGCGCCATGAAGCACATCCCGGTGGACCGCTCGCAGGGCGAGCACGCCTACCGCCACGCGCTGAAGGCGCTGCGTTCGGGCGAGATCGTCGGCATCTTCCCCGAGGCGACGATCTCCGAGTCGTTCACCCTGAAGAAGTTCAAGTCGGGCGCCGCCCGGATGGCGCAGGAGGCGGGGGTCCCGCTGCTGCCCGTCGCCCTGTGGGGGACGCAGCGGCTGTGGACCAAGGGCCACAAGCGGGACTTCGGCCGCAACCACTTCCCGATCACCATCCGGGTGGGCGAGCCGATCCGGGCCGCCGCGGGCGAGTCGGCGGCCCACGTCACCGAGCGGCTGCGCACGCGGATCCAGGAGCTGCTGGAGGCGGCGCAGCGGGCGTACCCGGTGCGGCCCAAGGGGCCGGACGACACCTGGTGGATGCCCGCCCACCTGGGCGGCACCGCACCGGCTCCGGCCGAGGCCGGGGTCCGCTAGCCGGGCCCGCGGGGCGCGGCCCGGCCCGCGCCCCGGCCCGCGGCGGAGGCCGGCGGCCCCTACCGGGCCATCTCCTCCCTCAGGGCGGCGACGAAGCCGTCCACGTCCTCCTCGGTGGTGTCGAAGGAGCACATCCAGCGCACGTCGCCGGCCGCCTCGTCCCAGAAGTAGAAGCGGTGGCGCTTGCGCAGCCGCTCGCCGACGTCGTGCGGGAGCCGGGCGAAGACGGCGTTGGCCTGGACGGGATGGAGGATCTCCACCCCGTCGACGGTGCGCACCCCCTCGGCCAGCCTCCGCGCCATGGCGTTGGCGTGGGAGGCGCTGCGCAGCCACAGGTCGCCGGCGAGCAGCGCCTCGAACTGCACCGACACGAACCGCATCTTGGACGCGAGCTGCATCGACAGCTTGCGCAGATGTTTCATGGCCCGTACCGCGCCGGGGTTGAGCACGACGACGGCCTCGCCGAAGAGCATGCCGTTCTTGGTGCCGCCGAAGGACAGCACGTCCACACCCGCGTCCGTGGTGAACTCCCGCATGGGGACGCCGAGCGAGGCGGCGGCGTTGGCGATGCGGGCGCCGTCGAGGTGGACCTTCATGCCCCGCTCGTGGGCGTGCTCGCAGATCGCCCGGATCTCCTGCGGGGTGTAGACGGTGCCCAGTTCGGTGTTCTGGGTGATCGAGACCACCTGCGGCATCGCCCGGTGCTCGTCGTCCCAGCCGTACGCCTCCCGCTCGATCAGCTCGGGGGTGAGCTTGCCGTGCTCGGCGGGCACGGTGAGCAGCTTCAGCCCGCCGACGCGTTCGGGCGCGCCGCACTCGTCCACGTTGATGTGGGCGCTGTCGGCGCAGATCACCGCTCCCCAGCGGTCGGTGAGCGCCTGGAGGGCCACGACGTTGGCGCCGGTGCCGTTGAAGACCGGGAAGGCCTCCGCCCCCGGTCCGAAGTGGGCGCGGAAAACCTCCTGGAGGTGGGCGGTGTAGTCGTCGCCGCCGTAGGCGGTCTGGTGGCCGCCGTTGGCGAGGGCGAGCGCCGCCAGGATCTCCGGGTGCGTGCCCGCGTAGTTGTCGCTGGCGAAGCCGCGCACCCCGGGGTCGTGGCGGCGCCGGGCGTCCGTCGCGGCGGGGGCCGGGGACGTCTCGGCCGGGTGGTCTTCTACGGTTGCGGGGTCAGCCACAGGCGGTGTCCGTTCACTTCCTCGGCGGGCTTGTCCCATACGTCGGTGACGGCCTCGGCCAGGTCCCTGACATCGGTGAAGCCCGCGAACTTGGCGTTGGGGCGCTCGGCGCGCATGGCGTCGTTGACCAGCGCCTTGACCACCAGGATGACAGCCGCGGCCGGCGGTCCGGCGTCCGCCCCCTTGCCCGCCTTGCGGAAGGAGTCCGCCAGCGCCAGGGTCCACGCCTCGGCGGCGGCCTTGGCCGCGGCGTAGGCGGCGTTGCCCGCGGTGGGCCTGGTGGCGCCGGAGGCGCTGATCAGCACGTAGCGGCCCTTGCCGCTGCGGCGCAGCGCGCCCTCGAAGGCCAGGGAGGTGTGCTGGACGGTGCGGACCAGCAGCTTCTCCAGCAGGTCCCAGTGGGACAGGTCGGTCTCGGCGAAGGCCGCCGAGCCGCGCCAGCCGCCCACCAGGTGCACCAGTCCGTCGACCCGCCCGTACTCCTTCTCGATGCGGGTGGCCCACTCGCGGGTGGCGTCCGGGTCGAGCAGGTCGATGATGTCGCCGGTGACCGTGGCGCCGCCGTGGGCGAACCGGGCCCTGTCCACGGCGGCGGCCAGGCGCTCCGCGTCGTAGTCGGCGGCCACCACCGTGGCTCCCCTCTCGGCCAGCCGCAGCAGCGCGGCCTGTCCGGCCGGGCCCGCGGCGCCGGCCACGGCCACGACGGCACCCTCCAGGGGGCCTCCGTTGCCGTTGGTGAAAGTGCTGGTCATGGTGGTCGCCCCTCTGCTCTGTGCGGTCCCGGCGGTTCCGGTGTTCCCCGCGGTCACGGCGCTCACGCCGCGACCGGGACGGCGGACTCGGCGGTGATGCCCTTCGTCGAGGCGATCACGTTCTTCAGCTTCCTGGCGAGGGCCTCGTAGAACATGCTCAGCGGGAACTCGTCGGGGAGCACCTCGTCCACCAGCTTGCGCGGCGGCAGGCTCAGGTCCAGGGCGTCCGGGCCCTTGGCCCAGACCGAGCCGGGGTGCGGGGCGAGGTACGCCGACACCAGTTCGTACGCCTTGAACCAGTGGACCAGCTTCGGGCGGTCGATGCCCTCCCGGTAGAGGGTCTCGATCTCCTCGCGCAGGCGCGCGGTCACCTCGCGGGCCCGCTGCCAGTCGATGCCGAGCTTGTTGTCCCTCCAGCGCAGGGCGTCGTGCTTGTGGAGGTAGGCGAAGAGCAGCTGGCCGCCCAGTCCGTCGTAGTTGCGGTTGCGCTCGCCGGTGACGGGGAAGCGGAACAGGCGCTCCAGGAGCACGGCGTACTGCACGTCGCGGCCCTGGGGGTAGCCGTCCGCCTCCAGCTTCACCGCCTCGTGGAAGGCGGTGAGGTCGCAGCGCAGCTCCTCGATGCCGTACATCCAGAACGGCTGGCGCTGCTTGATCATGAACGGGTCGAAGGGCAGGTCGCCGTGGCTGTGGGTGCGGTCGTGGATCATGTCCCACAGCACGAAGGTCTGCTGGGCCCGGTGCTGGTCGGTGAGCAGGCCGCGGGCGTCCTCGGGCAGTTCCAGCCTGGTGACCTCGCAGGCGGCGTCGATCACGCGGCGGAAGCGGGCGGCCTCGCGGTCGCAGAAGATGCCGCCCCAGGTGAACCGCTCGGGCGCCTCGCGCACGGCGACGGTCTCGGGGAAGAGGACGGCGGAGTGGGTGTCGTAGCCGCTGGTGAAGTCCTCGAAGGTGATGCCGAGGAAGAGCGGGTTGTCGTAGCGGGTGCGCTCCAGCTCGGCCAGCCAGTCCGGCCAGACCACGCGCAGGACGACGGCCTCCAGGTTGCGGTCGGGGTTGCCGTTCTGCGTGTACATGGGGAAGACGACGAGGTGCTGGAGGCCGTCGACGCGCCGGGACGCGGGCCGGAAGGCCATCAGGGAGTCGAGGAAGTCGGGGACCGCGAACCCGCTCTCGGCCCAGCGGCGCAGGTCGGTCACCAGCGCGCGGTGGTACTCCTCGTTGTGCGGCAGCAGCGGGGCGAGTTCCTCGACGGCGGCCACGACGCGGTCGAGGTGCCGCTCGACCTGGGACCGGGAGGGGGCGCCCTCGGCGCCGAAGTCGATGGAGCCGTCCTTGGACTGGGCCGGACGGATGGCCTCGACGGCCTCCTTGAGCGCCGCCCAGGCCGGGTGGGCCACGACGCGGTCGGCGGACGGGCCGACAGCGGACAGAGCACCGCCCGTCGTCGCTGCGGGCGAAAGGATTTCCGTCATCACTACCCCTTCACAGGAGAAACTCTTGTCGCAGCACCGTAGCTGCGGAGACTTCCCCGATCAACCCAAGATCAAGGAAATCCTTCTGCACTTCTCCAACAAGACCGATGTTTTTCCTGTCCTGGGCGTCTGAAACGGAAGACATGCCTGTAAAAGCAGGGCAAAGCAGCCTCTGCCGCCTGTTTCCCCGCCCCCTTCCGGCCCTCCCGGTCCCCTCCCCCGCCTCTCCGGGGGGCCGCGGCGGACGTCCCGCCGCCCGCCCGCCGCGGCCCCCCGGAGGGCGGGCGGCGGAAGGACACGGCTACCCTTGCGGCCCGTACGCACCGTCCGTCCCGCCGCCGGCGCCGCAGGAAAGCGAGAACGCACCGTGCCACTGCTCACCGTCGGGCACCGCGGAGTGATGGGTGTCGAGCCGGAGAACACCCTGCGCTCCTTCGTCCGGGCCGACCGCGAGGGCTTCGACGTGATCGAGCTGGACCTCCACCTGAGCCGGGACGGCGCGCTGGTGGTGATGCACGACGCGGACGTGGACCGCACCACCGACGGGTCCGGCCCGGTGGCCGGGATGACCCTGGCCGAGCTGCGCGGACTGGACGCGGGCCGGGGCGAGCGGATCCCGGTCTTCGAGGAGGTCGTGGACGCGGTCTCCGCGCCGCTCCAGGCCGAGATCAAGGACCGCGCCGCGGCCCGGGTGCTCGCCGGGACCATCGAGCGGCGCGGGCTCCACGACCGCGTCACCGTGATCTCGTTCCACGACGACGCCCTGCGCGAGACCCGCAGGCTCCTGCCGGAGATCCCCATCGCGCTGGTCACGGGCAGGTCCACCCCCACCGCCCCCGAGCGCGCCCTGGAACTGGGCGCCGGAATGGTCTCCTGCGAGCTGAGGCGGCTGGACGAGGACGTCGTCCGGCGCTGCCACGAGGCGGACGTCAAGGTGATCTCCTGGACGGTCAACACCGAGCAGGACCTGGCCCGCGTCCGCGAGCTGGGGCTGGACGGGGTGGTCACCGACCTGCCCGCCGTCCGCCGGGCGGTCAGCGAAGCGGCTTGACCAGCAGTTCGAACTCCAGGCCGGGGCGGCGCGGGATGCCGAAGCGCTCGTCGCCGTACGGGAAGGGGCTCCGCCTCCCGGTGCGGACGTAGCCGCGGCGCTCGTACCAGGCGATCAGCTCCTCCCGGGCGGTGATCACGGTCATGTGCATCTCCCGGGCGCCCCACCCGGCCCGTACCAGCCGCTCGGCCTCCGCCAGGACGGCCCTGCCCAGCCCTCCGCCCTGGAGGGCCGGCCGGACGGCGAACATCCCGAAGTAGGCGACGGGCTCCCCCGCCTCGGACGTCCGGCGCTCCAGCTGGCAGCAGGCGACCGGCCTCCCGTCCCGCTCGGCCACCAGCACCAGGCTGCCGGGGGTCCGGATGATCCCGGCGACGCCCTCCGGGTCCGTGCGCTGCCCGTCCAGCAGATCCGCCTCGGTGGTCCAGCCCGCCCGGCTGGCCTCCCCCCGGTAGGCCGACTCCACCAGGGCCACCAGTGCGGGGACGTCGTCCTCGGAGGCGGTCCGGAAACGGAGGTCCGCGGCGGGGAGGTTCGGGGCGTTCACGGTGTTCGGGGGATTCATGGCGCCGAGCCTATCCGGCCCGCGGACGCCCCGGCCCGGCGGACCGCCGGCGCTAGGCTCCGGTCCATGGTTCACGTACTGAGCAGCCGGGTGCTGCTGCGCCCCACCGATCCGGAGCGCTCGCGGGCCTTCTACGGCGACACGCTGGGACTGGCCGTCTACCGGGAGTTCGGCACCGGACCGGAGCGCGGCACCGTCTACTTCCTCGGCGGCGGGTTCCTGGAGGTCTCCGGCCGCTCCGAGGAGCCCCCCGCCCCGGGACTGGAACTGTGGATGCAGGTCGCCGACGTCTCCGCGGCCCACCGGGAGCTGGCCGCCCGCGGGGTGGAGGTGCTGCGGGAGCCGAAGCGGGAGCCGTGGGGCCTGGTGGAGATGTGGATCCGCGACCCGGACGGGGTGCGGATCGTCCTGGTCGAGGTTCCCGGGGACCACCCCCTGCGCCACCGGCCCGGTATCTGACCGCTCCCCTCCCGCCCCGCGCCCGGTCGTGCTCCCCGGATGCCTCCGCGCGCCCCCGTGGCGGGCCGCGGCGGCGGGCATCCTCCCCGCGGAAGCCGGCCGGGAGCCGGCCGGGACGGCCGGGGGAGGTGCGCGGTGCACGGACCTGCGTTGGTCGGCTGGCTGCTGGTGGTCCTGTGCGGCGGTGTGGGCGCGTACTGCCTGCTGCACATGCGCGGCGGTACGCCCGGGCAGCGGCGGACGGCCGCGGGCGAGGCGCTCATGGGATTCGGGATGGCCGTGATGGCGCTGCCCGCGTCGGCGGCGGAGCCGCTGCCGCCCCGGGTCTTCGCCGCGGTGTTCGGTGCCGCGGCGGTACGCGAACTGGTGCTGGCGCGGCACGCCCCGGCCCACCACCTCCACCACGCCGTCGGCGCCCTGGCCATGGTTCACATGGCGCTCGCCATGGCCGCGGGCTCCGGCCACCCCGGCGGGCACCACGCCGCCCCGGCCTGGACGCCGGCGCTGACCGGGGTCCTGCTGGCCTACTTCGCCTGCTACGTGCTGCGCACGGGGGTGCGGCTGGTCCCCTCCGGCGCCGGGGGCCCCGCCCCCGGAGGAGGGAGCGCGGAGGGCGCCGCGGCCGGCGTGCTGCGGCTGCCGGAGGTGGCGGTGGCCTGCCGTCTCTCGATGGGCCTGGGGATGTTCGCGATGCTCCTCACCACATGAGCCCGGCGGGGCTCGTGAGGCGTGCGTCACTTCCCCGCCCCGCCCGGACACGGGGCGGACACCGGCTCATAGGCTGTGCCCCATGATGGTCGCGCTCGCCCTGCTCGCCCTGGGAGCACTGGTCGCGGCGACGGCGCCGCGCGTGCTGGCCCGCGGCTCCTGGCCCGACCGCGAGCCCGTACTGGCACTGTGGGTGTGGCAGTGCGTGGTGGTCGCCGTGCTGCTGTGCTGCGTGCTGGCCATGGCCCTGTCCGCCGCGGCCGCCTGGCAGGCCGTGCGCGGACACGTCTTCGCCCCCGCCCCCAGCCGGGTCGTCGAGGCGTACGGGCTGAGCGCGTTCGGGGAGTCCTGGCCCGCGGTGGTGGCGGTGCTGCTCGCCTCCGGAGGCGTCTGGACCGCCGCGATGCTCACCCGGGAGATCCGCGGCGCGCGGCTCCGGCGCCGCCGGCGGCGGGCCGAACTCCTCGACCGCGCCCCGCTGCTGCCGGGCGAGGAACCCGGTTCCGGGGAACGGCTGGTGGTGCTGGAGAGCGACCGTCCGGACGCCTGGTGGCTGCCGGGGGACAGGTCCCGGCTGGTGGTCACGACCGCGGCGCTGCGACGGCTCGGGGGGCGGGAGCTCGACGCGGTCCTCGCCCACGAGCAGGGGCACCTGCGCGCCCGTCACGACTGGCTGCTGCACTGCTCCTCCGCGCTCGCCACGGGTTTCCCCCGGGTGCCGGTCTTCCGCGCGTTCCGGGACCAGGTGCACCGGCTGGTGGAGCTGGCGGCCGACGACGCGGCCTCACGGCGGTGCGGGCGTCTGGCGGTGGCGCTGGCGCTGGTCGAGCTGAACGAGGAGCGCGGGATCTTCGCCCCGTACGCGCCGCACCGCGCGCAGGTGCCGCAGCGGGTCGACCGGCTGCTCGCCGCCCCGCCCCGGCTGTCGGTTCTCCGGCGGCTGCGGTTGACCGCACTGGCGTCGCTGGTCCCGCTGGTGCCGCTGGTGGTGGCCTTCGTCCCCGGTCTCAGAGCGCTGGGGTGAGGTCCCGGTCCGGAGCGGAGTGCCGGGCCCCGCGTGCCCCGTACGGCCCACCGGTGGTTTGGACGCCCGTCCACGGGCGACGATCGGATGCATGGCCTCCCCTTCCCCTCGTCTCACCGCGGTGGTGTGCGCGGCCGTGGCGGCCGTGCTCTCGGCGCTCGTCGCGACGGGCTGGGACCCACTGCTGGCGTTCGACGCCCGCGTCGCCTCCGAGCTGCACCGCACCGCGCACGCCGAACCCGGGTGGACCCGGCTCAACCGGCTGCTGACCGACTGGGTGTGGGACCCCTGGACCATGCGGGCCCTGCTGACCGCGGTGTTCCTGTGGCTGCTGCTGCGCGGCGAGTCGCGCACGGCGTTCTGGGTCGCGGTCACCGCGATCGCCGGCACCTTCCTCCAGCAGGGGCTGAAGGCTCTCTTCGACCGCGACCGCCCCCGCTGGGACCGCCCCGTGGACTCCGCGGAGTTCGCCGCGCTGCCCTCCGGCCACGCCATGACGGCGGCGCTCACCTGCGGCCTGCTGCTGTGGCTGGTGCACCTGTACACGGTCCGCCGGGCCGTGCGCCGGGCGGTGCTGTGGGCCGGCGCGGTCACCGTGGCCGGGGTGGGCTTCACCCGGGTCTACCTGGGTGTGCACTGGCCCACCGACGTGATCACCGGCTGGCTGCTGGGCATCGCCGTGGCCGCGGCCGCGGCCGCGCTGTGGCACCGGCACGGGACCACGCCCTCTGTCCGCCGGGGAGGCGGACCGGAAGGATCGTCCCCGTGACGATCAGAGGTGTGCTCTTCGACTTCTCCGGAACCCTGCTGCGCGTCGAGCCGGCCGAGACCTGGCTGCGCGCCGTCCTCGACGAGGCGGGCCTCGTCCTGCCCCGCGGCGAGACGGCCCGCCTCGCATCTGCGCTGGAGGAGGCCGGCGCCCTGCCGGGCGGCGCCCCGCCCCGCACCGTCCCCGACGGCCTGCGGGAACCGTGGAGGGACCGCGACCTCGGCGCCGCCCTCCACCGCGCCGCCTACACCGGACTGGCCCGCCGGGTGCCGCTGCCGCGACCGGAGCTGTACGACGCGCTCTACGACCGGCACATGCGGCCGGAGGCATGGCGGCCCTACCCGGACACCGCCGAGGTACTGGGGGCGCTGCGCGAGCGCGGGGTGCCGGTGGCGGTGGTGAGCAACATCGGCTGGGATCTGCGGCCGGTGTTCCGCGCCCACGGCCTGGACCGCCACGTGGACGCCTACGTGCTCTCCTTCGAACACGGTCTGCGGAAGCCCGACCCGGGGATCTTCCGGCTGGCCTGCGACACCCTGGGCGTGGATCCCGGGGAGACGCTGATGGTCGGCGACAACCCGCACGCGGACGCGGGGGCCGCCGCGCTCGGGTGCTCGGTCCACCTGGTCGACCACCTGCCCTGCGACCGGCGTCCCGACGGGCTGCTGCCGGTGCTGGAGCTGGTCCCCCGGCCCGGGACGCACCCCGGCCGGAAATCCCCGTGACGACGGGACGGAGAAGGGCCGGGCTCGGGCGATCCCCCGCGTCGCCCGAGTCCGGCACAGCCCGGGGTCCGGTCGTTCACCGTCCGGCCCCGAGGACCCACGAGTATATTGGCCCGTAGCCAGTCAACGCAGGAGTTACAGGATGTCCCCTCGCAGCGCATCGGTCAATGAGGAATTGCGCCGACGGTCCCGCGAGCGACTGCTGGCGGCGACGGTGGAGCTGGTCGACGAGCACGGCTACGAGGCGACCACTCTGGGGGACATCGCCGACCGGGCGGGCTCGGCGCGGGGGCTGGTGTCGTACTACTTCCCCGGCAAGCGGCAGCTTCTCCAGTCGGCCGTCCACCGGCTGATGCACCTCACCCTCGCGGAGGCCCTGGAGCGCGAGCCGCTGCCGACGGGGCCGGAGGCCGGGCGGGAACTGCTGGCCCGCGCGATCGACGCCGTCCTCGGGCTCGCCCGTGACCGGCCGACGCTCATGCGCACGCACATGGCCGGGATCCTCCAGCAGGAGGGCTTCGTCCAGTGCGACGAGCAGCGGCGCCTGGCCGCGCTGCTGCGCGACACCGTCGCCCGCTACGGATCGTCCGACCCCGACACCGACTACCCGATGCTGCGCGCGCTGCTGATGGGGGCGGTCTTCGCCGTCCTGCTGCCCGGGGCGCCCATGCCCGCGGCGCGGCTGCGCGCCGAGCTGTTCGGGCGGTACGGGCTGGACTGGGAGCTGGGGTTCCCGCCGGACGCCCCGGAGCTGGAGGCGTCCGGCGGGATCTCACTGCTGCCGCTGACGGGTCAGCGGTAGTCGGGCTGGGTCTGGGCGTTGAACTCCCGGAGCCTGACGCGCTCGGCCCCGGCGATGCGCCGGTCCCGGATCTCCAGCACGTCGAAGCCCATCTGGATGTCGTTCGAGTAGACGTGGCCGTTGTAGTAGTACGCCGACCAGGAACCGCCGAGGGTGTTCGGGTCGGAGTACGGGCCGCGCTCGAAGTAGCCGATCTCCCTCGGCTTGGTCGAGTCGGTGAACTCCCAGACGGAGACACCGCCCTGGTACCACGCCTGGACCATGATGTCGCGGCCCTTGACCGGGATCAGCGAGCCGTTGTGGGCGACGCAGTTCTCGGTGTCGGCCTGGTGGCGGGGGATCTTGAAGTAGCTCTTGAACTCCAGCTTGCGGTCGTCGCCCTTGCCGGTGATGTGGTAGATGCCGTTGGCGCCGCGCTTGTCGCCGACCTCGGCGTTGCAGGTGGCACCGGCGCCGCCGCCCAGTTCGTCGGTGAAGACGACCTTGCGGCCGTTCTCGCTGAAGGTCGCCGAGTGCCAGAACGCGAAGTTCTCGTTGTCCTGGACCCGGTCGATGACGCGGGGCTCGGCGGGATCGGAGACGTCCATCAGGATGCCGTCGCCCATGCACGCGCCCGCGGCGAGCTCCAGCTCGGGGAAGACGGTGATGTCGTGGCAGCCCGTGGTCGGGACCATGGTGTTCGGGTTCTGCGGCGCGCCGGGGTTGCCGCCGTCCGGGAAGAGGACGGGGAAGTCGACGACCGCGGCCTTCTGCGGGGCCTTGCGCGGCACCTTGACGATCGAGATGCCGTCGTGCGGCGGCTGGCAGTCGGGGAAGGTGGCGTCCGGGAAGTAGGAGGAGACGTAGACGTAGACGTTCCTGCGGTCGGGCACCAGCGTGTGGGTGTGCGAGCCGCAGGCGGTCTCGACGGCGGCGACGTACCGCGGGTTGCGCTTGTCGCTGATGTCGAAGACCTTGATGCCCTCCCAGGCGCTCTTCTCCGTCGGCGGCTTCGCGGTGCTGTTGCAGGAGTCGTCGCTGCGCGAGGAGTCGGTGGACAGGAAGAGCAGGTCGCCGGAGACGGAGATGTCGTTCTGCCCGCCCGGGCAGAGGACCTGGCTCACGATCTTCGGGGACTTCGGCCGGCTGATGTCGTAGACGGTGAAGCCGTCGTAGTTGCCGGCGAAGGCGTAGCGGCCCTGGAAGGCCAGGTCGGTGTTGAAGTTCTTCAGGGCGCCCTTGGGCAGGTTGGCCAGGTGGGAGACGTTCTTGCTGTGGACGACCTCGTCCACGCCGGGGATCTCGCCGCTTCTGATGGCGGCCTCGGCCTCCATGCGGTCCTGCTTCGATGCCTTGCCCGAGGTCGCCGGAGGGTTGTCCGGGTCGGGGATGGCCGCCGCCGGTCCGGCGGTGAAGAGCGTGGCCAGCAGGCCGAACACGGCCGCTGCCGCGCCGAGGCGTCTGCGCCGTGCGCGGGGTATGGGCAACGACGTCACTGCTTCCTCCCTGTCAATCCGCGTTCCTCCGCTCCGAGTTGGGCGGGTGACGGACTCCGGCAGTATGGCCTCTCCCACCCCTGTCCCGACAGTGAAAAACGAACACGGTGCCGATAGTCGGTGTCCGGTGCGGGCGTGTCCGTGCCAGGATCGGGGGAACCGGCGTACCCGTGCCACAGGAGGAAGAGTGACGGACCGTCACAGATCCCGGCTCCCCTTTCCCGCGCTCCCGTCCGCGTCGGCCGCACTGACCGTGGTGGCCCTGCTGACGGGACTGACGGGGCTGACCGGTTGCGACGACGGCGCCGGGAAGGCCGCCCCGGCCGGCGGCGGACCGTCCGTGATCGCCCCGGGCGAACCGGGGGAGGCCGCCGAGACGCTCTCCGCCGAGGAGGCCGCGAAGGCGGGCGAGAGGCTCGACCCCGAGCCCAACGACGCGGACTTCGCGTACGTCACGATGATGATCGAGCACCACGGTCAGGCACTGGTGATGACCGGTCTGGCCGAGAAGCACGCGAAGTCGGACAAGGTGCGCCGGCTCGCCGACCGGATCTCCTCGGCCCAGCGGCCGGAGATCCGGGCGATGCGCAGCTGGCTCGCGCGCAACGACGGAGACGACGGGGAACACGGCGAGCACGAGGGGCACGGCGGCGACCACGGCGGGCACGGCGGTGACGGTGACCACGGCGGTCACGGCGGCGCGTCGATGCCGGGCATGGCGACCGAGGAGCAGCTCGACGAGTTGCGGGCCGCCCGCGGCGAGGAGTTCGACGAGCTGTTCCTGAAGCTGATGATCGCCCACCACGAGGGAGCGGTGTCGATGGCCGAGGACGCGGTCCGCGAGGGCCGGGACACCCAGGTGCAGGAGATGGCCGGCGACGTGGCCGTCCAGCAGAGCGCCGAGATCACCCGGATGCGCGCGCTGCTCTAGGCCGGGACGCGTCCGGACCCCGCCCGGCCCCGCGGCGGGCGGGGTGCCCGCGCCCACTCCCGCCCGCCGCCCCGCGGTGGGATGCTGGAGATCTCCGGCCGGAAGGAGCCGTGCGGTGAACGGTCCGCTTCGTGTCGCGGTGGTCGGGTCGGGGCCCAGCGGGGTCTACACGGCCCAGGCCCTGGTGGAGGGGCCGAGGGACGTGGCGGTCGACGTGCTCGACCGCCTGCCGTGCCCGTACGGCCTGGTGCGCTACGGCGTCGCCCCGGACCACGAGAAGATCAAGTCGCTGCAGGGCACCCTGCGCCGGGTGCTGGAGCACCCGAGGGTCCGTTTCCTGGGCAACGTCCCGGTCGGGCGGGGCGCCGGCGAAGACGCCGGGGGCGGCGTGGGCACCGCGGAGCTGCTCTCCCTCTACCACGCGGTGGTGTACTGCGTCGGCGCGGCGGCCGATCGGCGGCTCGGCATCCCGGGCGAGGACCTCCCGGGCAGTTTCTCGGCGACCGACTTCGTCTCCTGGTACAGCGCCCATCCGGACGCCGCCGCGCGCCGTTTCGCCCTGGGTGCGCGGTCGGCGGTGGTGATCGGGGTGGGCAACGTCGCCGTCGACGTGGCGCGCTTCCTGGCGCACGGCGCCGACGAGCTGCGCGGCACCGACGTACCGCAGGCGGCGCTGGAGGCGCTGGCCGCGGGGGCGGTGGCCGATGTGCACATGGTGGGGCGGCGCGGCCCGTCCCAGGCGAAGTTCACCACCAAGGAGCTGCGCGAGCTGGACACCCTGCCGGGCGCCGAGACCGTGGTGCGCCGGGAGGAGCTGGAGCTCGACCCGGCGTACGCGGCCCCGGAGTCCTCCCTGCCCGCCGCCGTCCGCCGGAACCTCGCCGTGCTGGACGGCTGGGCGCGGCGGGAGCCGCGGGGCCGGGCCCGCCGCGTGCGGCTGCGGTTCTTCCTGCGGCCCGTCGAGGTGCTCGGCGGCCCGGAGGGCTCCGTGCGCGCGGTGCGTTTCGAGCGGACGGCGCCGGACGGGCTCGGCGGCGTGACCGGAACGGGTCGGTACGAGGAGATCCCGGCGGGTCTGGTGCTGCGGTCGGTGGGCTACCGCGGCGTCCCGCTTCCGGGCCTGCCCTTCGATCCGGCGACGGGGACGGTGCCCCACGAGGCGGGGCGGGTGCTGCGCGGCGGGGTCCCCTCGCCGGGCGAGTACGTCGCGGGGTGGATCAAGCGCGGTCCGACCGGGGTGATCGGCACCAACCGGCCGTGCGCGAAGGAGACGGCGGGCTCCCTGCTGGAGGACGCCGACGCCCTGCTCGGCCGCCGGGTCTCCGGGGCCGATCCGCTGGAGGCGCTGCGGGCGTCGGGCCGCGAACCGGTCGGGTGGCACGGCTGGCTCGGCATCGAGGAGGCGGAGGCCGAGCTGGGCCGGAGCCTGCGCCGCGGGAGGGTGAAGATCCCCGACTGGGAAGGGCTGCTGGCGGCGGCGCACGGCGCCGGCTGACGTCCCGCGCCGCGGGTCCGGTCCGCGCTTCTGCCGCGGCCGGCCGCCGGGTCAGCCTCCGAGGCGGTCCGCCTGCCGGGCCGCCGCGGTGAGCACGCTGTCCAGCAGGCCGGGGAAGAGCCGCTCCAGGTCGTCGCGGCGCAGGGTGCTCATCTTCGCCGTGCCCCGGTAGCACTGGCGGATCACGCCGTTCTCGCGCAGCACCCGGAAGTGGTGGGTGGTCGTGGACTTGCTGACCGGCAGGTCGAAGACCGAGCAGGCCAGGTCCTCCCCGGCGGCCGCCAGGTAGCGGACGATCCGGAGGCGCACGGGATCGGAGAGCGCGTGCAGCACGCCTTCCAGCCGGATCTCGCCGGGAGCCGGGTGGTCCAGTTCTCGGGCGGCGGGAGGGCTCTGGGTTCGGGGCGTCACGCCTTCATGGTACGAGATTCATCGTAGTTTGACACCTGCCGTAATACGATGCTTATCGTAGTACGGCTGGAAGCCGGAGCACCCGGCCCGGACCTTGGAAGGAAGACACCGTGAGCGCGCTGTTCGAGCCGTACACCCTGCGGTCCCTGACCATCCCCAACCGCGTCTGGATGTCGCCCATGTGCCAGTACTCCGCCGAGCCCACCGGGCCGGAGGCGGGCGTCGCCCGCGACTGGCACCTCGTCCACTACGGGGCGCGGGCGACCGGCGGCACCGGACTGATCCTGGTGGAGGCCACGGCCGTCTCGCCCGAGGGCCGGATCAGCCCCGGGGACCTGGGCATCTGGAACGACCGGCAGGTGGAGGCGCTGCGGCGGATCACCGGCTTCCTCAAGGCCCGGGGCACCGTCCCCGGCATCCAGCTCGCCCACGCCGGACGCAAGGCGTCGGCCGACGCCCCCTGGCGGGGCGGAGCGCCGCTGGACACCGACCGGGGCGGCTGGCTCCCCCTCGCACCGAGCGCGGCGCCCTTCGACGAGGGGCACCCGGTGCCGCACGAGCTGACGCACGAGCAGATCCAGGACATCGTCGGCCAGTTCGCGGACGGCGCGCGCCGGGCCCTGGCGGCCGGGTTCGAGGTCGCCGAGATCCACGGCGCGCACGGCTACCTGATCAACGAGTTCCTCTCCCCGCACAGCAACCGGCGCACCGACGCCTACGGCGGAAGCTTCGAGAACCGCACGCGCTTCGCCCTCCAGGCCGTGGACGCGGTGCGGGAGGTCTGGCCGGAGGAACTGCCGCTGTTCTTCCGGATCTCGGCCACCGACTGGCTCGACGGGGACGGCTGGACCGCCGACGACACCGTGCGGTTCGCCGCGGTGCTGCGGGAGCACGGCGTGGACCTGCTGGACGTCTCCACCGGCGGCAACGCGCCCCGGGTCCGCATCCCGGTCGGCCCGGGCTACCAGGTGCCCTTCGCCACCCGCGTCAGGGCCGAGGCCGGACTCCCGGTGGCGGCGGTCGGCCTGATCACCGAACCCGAGCACGCCGAGAAGATCGTCGCCAACGGCGAGGCGGACGCGGTGCTGCTGGGCCGGGAGCTGCTGCGCGACCCGCACTGGGCGCTCCGCGCCGCGCGGGAGCTGGGCGAGGGCGTCGGGCGCGTGCCCGAGCAGTACCGGTGGGCCCTGTGACCCGCCGGGCTCCTCTCGCCCGGTGACCGGCTGAGAGGAGCCCGGCCCAGCCAGTAGAGTGGCCGCCCGTGGCAGCACGACCCTTGAACGAGATCGTCGAACCGGGCTGGGCCAAGGCGCTGGAGCCCGTGGCCGGGCGCATCGCCGCGATGGGCGACTTCCTGCGGGCGGAGATCGCCGCGGGGCGCACCTATCTCCCGGCGGGACCGAACGTGCTGCGCGCGTTCCAGCAGCCCTTCGACGAGGTACGGGTGCTCATCGTGGGCCAGGACCCGTATCCCACACCGGGCCACGCCGTGGGGCTGAGCTTCTCGGTCGCCCCCGAGGTGCGCCCCCTGCCCGGCAGCCTGGAGAACATCTTCCGGGAGCTGCAGAGCGACCTGGGGCTGCCCCGGCCGTCCAGCGGCGACCTCACCCCGTGGACGCGGCAGGGGGTGCTGCTGCTCAACCGGGCGCTGACCACCGCGCCGCGCCGGCCCGCCGCACACCGCGGCAAGGGCTGGGAGGAGGTCACCGAGCAGGCGATCCGCGCCCTGGTGGAACGCGGCAAGCCGCTGGTGGCCGTCCTGTGGGGGCGCGACGCGCGGAACCTCCGCCCCCTGCTGGGCCCGTACCCGGCCGTGGAGTCCGCGCACCCCTCCCCCATGTCGGCCGACCGCGGGTTCTTCGGCTCGCGCCCGTTCAGCCGTACCAACGAGTTCCTGGTGCGGCAGGGTGCCCAGCCGGTGGACTGGCGGCTTCCGTGACCGGCTGGGTCCTGGGCGTCGACTCGGGCGGCTCCGGGCTGCGCCTGGCGCTGGCCCGAACCGCCGCCGGCCGCGAGACGCCGGTGGCCGCCGCCACCGCGACCGCGGACGGGCCGGTGCGGACCGGCCCGTCCGGCATCGACGCGGACCACCTGCTGGAACTGGTGCTGCCCCGGACCGCGGCCCTGCTGTCGGAGCTCCCGGAGCCGCCGGACGCGGCGCGGGAGGACGGACCCGACGGCAAGCGGTCCCCCCGGATCGTCGCCGTGTGCGTGGGCGCGGCGGGCATGGCGACGCTCGGCGACGGGCTGCGCACCGTGCTGCCCGGCGCGTTCGCCCGGGAACTGGGGGCGCGACGCGTGGCGCTGGCCGCCGACGCCGTGACCGCGTACGCCGGAGCACTGGGCGAGCGGCCCGGCGCGGTGGTCGCCGCGGGCACCGGAATGATCGCCACCGGCACGGACCTGCGCGGCTGGCGGCGGGCCGACGGCTGGGGCCACCTGCTGGGCGACTGCGGCGGCGGCGCCTGGATCGGCCGCGCCGGACTGGAGGCCGCGCTGCGCGCCCACGACGGCCGGGAGGGCGGGTCACGCTCCCTGCTCGCCCGCGCCGAGGCCGTCTTCGGTCCGCCCGCATCCCTGCCCGGGATGCTGTACCCGCGCGCCGACCGCCCGGCGGTGCTGGCGTCGTTCGCCCCGGAGGTGGCCCGGTGCGCCGGGGAGGGCGACCCGGTCGCCGTACGCGTCCTGGAGGAGGCCGCCGCCCAGATCGCCACGACCGCCGCGGCGGTCTGCCCGCCGGAGGAGGGCAGCCCGGTCGCCCTGACCGGCGGGCTGCTGGGGCTCGGCGGACCGCTGCTCGCCCCGCTCCGCCGGGAGCTGGCCTCCCGGCTGCCGCACGCCCGCACCGTGCCGGCGGCCGGCGACCCTCTCGCCGGGGCGCTGCTCGTCGCCGACCGGCTGGCCCGGGACGCTCTGCGGCTGCCCGCCGATCCGGCCTTCCTCCACCTCGGATGACGATTGCGTATCGGATCGCAAACATCCCGGACGACGGCGCAACCGGATCGGTCACCGCGACGCGCGGGAGGAAAGGGGACAGACCGGGACTGCTCCGCCCCGCCCGAACAGTCCGGCCCGTCAAGGCATTAGCATGCGGCGCCATGAGCACCCCCACTGGGCCCGCAAATGGCCTGCCCGTACGAATGCCGCGTCCCCGCCAGCCCGGACGGCACCGCCGGCCCGAGCCCGTCGCCGCGCCCGAGGGTGCGCCCGCGCTGGTGCTGGCCGTCCCCGGGGTGCCCTCCGGCACCTCCAGGAGCCTCGCCGAGGAGATCCTGAGCATCGCCCGCTCCGAGCTGCCCGGCCTCGACGCCCGGATCGGTTTCGTGGACGGCGACGACGGGGAGTTCCCCGCCCTGCAGAGCGCGCTGGCCCAGGCCGCGGCCGAGCACACCGCCCGCGCCGCCCTGCTGGAGAACCAGGCCGCGCAGTCCGAGGACGAGGGCGAGCCCGCCCGGCCCCGGCTCCAGGACGCCCCCGCCGTGGTGGTGGTCCCGCTGCTGGCGGGCCCGGACAGCGCCCAGATGCGCCGGATACGCCAGGCCGTGCTCGCCAGCGGCTCCGGCGCCGAACTGACCGACGTGCTCGGCCCGCACCCGCTGCTGGCCGAGGGCGTCCACGTGAAGCTCTCGGAGGCGGGACTGGCCCGCGCCGACCGCGCCCGGCTGTTCACCGTGGCAACCGCCGCGGACGGCATCATCCTGGCCGCCATGGGCGGCGAGGAGGCCGTGCAGGCGGCCGGGATCACCGGGATGCTGCTGGCCGCCCGTCTCGCGGTGCCGGTGCTGGCCGCCGGGCTGGACGAGGACGGCTCCGTCTCCCGCGTCGCCCAGCAGCTCCGCGAGTCCGGTTCCCAGCAGCTGGCGCTGGCGCCCTGCCTGATCGGCCCCGAGATCCCCGACGGGCTGCTGGACTCCGCCGCGAAGGAGGCGGACTGCCCGGTGGCGGAGCCGCTGGGGTCCTACACCGCGGTGGGAAAGCTGGTCGCCTCCGCCTACGCCGTGAAGCTCGGCATCGCCCAGCGTTCGCCCCAGGGGGCGCCGGTCCGCTGACCCGGACCGGCCCCCGGCCGGTCCGGCGGACCCCACCGCCCGCGCGGCACGCGGCGTCCGGGCCGCACCGGGTGCTCACCGGCCGTGCGGAGCCCGCGCCCGGCCGGGCACGCCGCCGTGCCCGTGCACGTTCCCGGCGGCAGGCGGTCGCGGCGGGCCCGCCCGCCGGCGGCGCACGTCCCGCCCCCTTCCCGGCGGGGGCCGGGCTCCCGGCCGTTCGGGGCCGCGCCCGTCCGGGCCGTCCCAACTCCCTGGCATGCTGGTGCCATGAGTGCCCCTCCCGCCCTCGCGGTGATCTTCGACCTCGACGGCACGCTCGTGGACAGCGAGCCCGCCTACCACGAGGCGGGCCGGCGGCTTCTGGCCCGGTACGGCGTGACCGGCTTCACCTGGGAGGAGCACACGCGGTTCATCGGGATCGGCACCCGTGAGACCCTGGCGGCGCTCCGCGCGGAGCACGGGATCGACGCCCCTCTGGACGAGCTGCTGGAGGGGAAGAACCGCATCTACCTGGAGCTGGCGCGCACCTCGGCCGCCGCGTTCCCCGGAATGCGGACGCTGGTGGAGATGCTGCACGCGGCCGGGTGTCCGATGGCCGTCGCCTCCGGTTCGTCGCGGACCGCGATCGACGCGGTGCTGGCCGGCGCCGGTCTGGACGGTCTGCTGCCCGTGCGCGTCTCGGCCGAGGAGGTCGGCCGGGGCAAGCCCGAGCCTGACGTCTTCCTGGAGGCCGCGAGACGGCTCGGCGTCGAGCCTGGGCGGTGCGCGGTGGTGGAGGACGCGCCGCCCGGGGCGGAGGCGGCCCGCCGCGCCGGGATGCGCTGCGTCGCCGTCCCCTACCTTCCGCAGACGGCCGGCGACCCCGCCTTCGCGGCGGCGGGGCTGTGCTTCCCCGGGGGCCAGTCGGAGTTCGACGCCCGGGTGGCGTACGACTGGCTGACGGCCCCGGGGCGCTGAGCCCGGCGGGGCGGCCGGGCTCAGCGCCGGCGGGCGCGTGCCGCCGGCCGGCTCTCCAGCACCGCGAGCGGAACCGCGGCGGCCCAGCTCCAGATCGCGGCGGTCGGCGAGACCGCCGCGATGCCCACGGAGAGCAGGAAGACCAGGGCCTCGGCGGGGAACGGCACCCGCCGCCACCAGGCGCCCGCCGTGCGGCGGGCGATGTCCGCCTCCATCGCGTAGAGGACCGTCGAGGCCGTGCCGATGACCGCCCCGTACAGACCGGGGCCGACGAACTCGTCGCCGTAGTCCTGGAGGACGGCGGTGGGGAACGGGATCAGGGACACCAGGGCGAGGAACGCCACGTTGAGCCAGAACAGCCGGGCGTCGATCCGCTCGACGTCCCGCAGCACCGCGTGGTGGGCCCGCCAGAACAGCGCGATCACCACCGCGCTCAGCAGGAAGGTCCCCACCTGGGACAGGAGTTCGCCCACCGCCTGGCGCAGTTCGGCTCCCCGGAGCCCCTCGGGCAGCTCGATGCCCAGAACGAGCAGCGTCATCGCGATGGCCACCACGCCGTCGGTGAGGGCGAACACGCGCTGTGCCGGCACGAGGCGTCGCCGGGGCCGGGCGGACGGGTCCCGCGGACGTTCGGTCATCGACCCGTGGTAGCACGGCCCGGCCCTCCGGACCGCGCCGTCCCGGCGTGTGTCCTCTCGCCGTTGGGCCGACCGGGGCCCGGGGCGTCTCCGGCGGTGTCCCCCGGCTCCGCCGGCGCGGCCTGCTCGTGGCGGCGGACCTGGGCGGCGGAACACCGGGGAAGTACGGAACCTGCCCCTCGGGGCCCCGGACGGGCAGAGGTGACGTGATCGCCGCGTACGGTCCGCCCGGAACCGCGGGGATCCGCGGCGACCGGTCCGCGACAATGCCGTGGACGACGAGGTACCGGGCGACGGGTACGGCACATCGGCTCCTTCCGCCCGGATTCGGTGAGGTGACGGCTTGTGAACATCGCCCTGGGCGCCCTGGACGCCGTGGTGACGGACGCCCCGCTGCCGTTCACCCCGCGCCTGGCCCTGATCACCCGGCCCCTGGTCGAGGGGGTGATGGACAAGGAACCGGACGCCTGGCACCGGTTGCGCACGGCCGAGCGGGCCCTGCGCGGCCGGCGGGAGGACCGGCGCAGAGCCGGGATCCTGCACCGGCTCGTCACCCGCCTGATCGAGGACCACGAGCACTGGTGACGGGCCCCGCGTCCCGGCTGTGGCCGGGCACCCGCCGTGCGGCCGTGGTGCACCGGCCCTCCCGGGACCCCGCCCTACCCGAGGAAGGACAGCCGCACCCGGCGGTCCGGGTTGTCCTTGTTCGTGTCCACCAGGCAGACCGACTGCCAGGTGCCCAGCTCCAGCCGGCCCCCCACCACCGGCAGGGTGGCGTGCGGCGGGACGACGGCCGGCAGGACGTGGTCGCGGCCGTGCCCGGGGCTGCCGTGGCGATGGCGCCAGCGGTCGTCGGCCGGCAGCAGGTCGCGCAGCGCGGCGAGCAGGTCGTCGTCGCTCCCGGCGCCGGTCTCGATGATCGCGACGCCGGCGGTCGCGTGCGGGACGAAGACGTTGAGCAGTCCGTCGCGGCCGTCGGCCACCTCGGCGAGGAAGCGCTCGCAGTCGCGGGTGAGGTCGGCGACGGTCTCGGACGAGCCGGTGGCGACGTGGAGGATGCGGGTCGTGAAGCGATCGCTCATGATTCCATCCTGGCGTCTTCCGCGGGGTTCCCGTTCGCGTCCGCTCGGTCGCGTGCCGGGAAGTTTCGGTCTTCCCCCATGGTTTCTTGAAGTATGAACCACTTGGTGGCCGGGAACGGGACCGGAGCCCACGGGGCCGAGGTCGAGGTCGTGGTCGTCGGCGCGGGGCAGGCGGGCCTGGCGAGCGCGTACCACCTGCGGCGCGCCGGGTTCGAGCCCGGCCGCGACTTCGTGGTCCTGGACCGCTCCCCGCGTCCCGGCGGGGCCTGGCAGTTCCGCTGGCCCACTCTCACCTACGGCCGGGTGCACGCCATGAACGCCCTGCCCGGCATGGAACTGGCCGGCGCCGACCCCGACCGCCCCTCCTCCGAGGTGGTCGGCGAGTACTTCGCCGCCTACGAGCGCGCCTTCGGCCTGCGGGTGCGGCGCCCGGTCCGCGTGCGGGCGGTGCGCGAGGCGGGGGACGGACGGCTGCGGGTGGAGACCGACGCCGGCACCTGGACCGCCCGGGCCCTGATCAATGCGACCGGCACCTGGGACCGGCCGTTCGTGCCCCGGGTGAAGGGGCAGGAGACCTTCGCCGGACGCCAGGTGCACACCTCCCGGTATCCGGGCCCGGACGCCTTCGCGGGCGAGCGCGTGGTCGTCGTGGGCGGCGGCACCTCCGCCGTCCAGCACCTGCTGGAGATCTCCCGGGTGGCGGCCGCCACGACCTGGGTCACCCGCCGCGAGCCGGTCTTCGTCGAGGGCCCCTTCGACTCCGGGCGCGGGCGCGCCGCGGTCGCTCTGGTGGAGGAGCGGGTGCGGAACGGCCTGCCGCCGCGGAGCGTGGTGTCGGTGACGGGGCTGCCCATGACGGAGGAGATGCGCCGCGCCCGCGACAGCGGGGTGCTGCGGCGGCTTCCGATGTTCGACCGCGTCACCCCCGAGGGGGTGGTGTGGGACGGCGGGCGCTCGGTGGCGGCCGACTCCATCGTGTGGGCGACGGGTTTCCGCGCCGCGATCGACCACCTGGCGCCGCTGCGGCTGCGCGAGCCGGGCGGCGGCATCCGGATGGAGGGCACCCGGGTGGCCCGCGACCCGCGGATCCACCTGGTCGGCTACGGCCCCTCGGCCAGCACGATCGGCGCCGGCCGCGCGGGCCGGGCCGCGGTGCGGGACGTCCGCGCCTTCCTCTCCCGCGCCCGGGAGGGCGGGAGGGACGCCGTCACCGCCCGCGGGGGCGCGCCCGTCCGGGGAGCGGCCGCTCGGTAGCCCGCGGGCCGCGCGCCTGCCCGGCGCACGGGGGTGCGGCGCGTCCTCCGCCGTTCCTCCGGCCCGCAGCGCGCCGGGGCGGTCAGGGCTGCGGGGTGGAGATGCTGGAGTCGCGGACGACCAGTTCGGGCCGGAGCACGATCCGCTGGTGCCGGTGGCTCCCGGCCTCCTCGCCGGTCTCCTCGATGAGCAGGTCGGCGGCCGTCTGGCCCATCCGGGCGGCGGGCTGCCGGACCGAGGTCAGGGGCACGGCCGCCGCGGCGGCGAACTCGATGTCGTCGTAGCCGACCAGCGCGATGTCGTCCGGAACCGAGACCCCGGCCGCGAACAGCGCCTGGAGGACCCCCAGGGCCAGCAGGTCGTTGGCGCAGAACACCGCCGTCGGACGCGGCGTCATCCCCAGCAGCCGGGCGCCGGCGTCCCGTCCGGCCGTCACGTCCAGCCGCTCGCCCTCGATCCGGCGCAGCGACTCCTCCGGAAGTCCGGCCTCGCGCAGGGCCTCCAGGGCGCCGGTGTACCGGTCGCGGCACTGCGACAGGTGCATCGGCCCGCTCACGTAGACCAGTTCCCGGTGCCCCTGCGCCAGCAGGTGCCGGGCGGCCAGCGCCCCGCCCGTGATGTCGTCCACCGACACCGAGCAGCCCTCGGCGCTGGGCACCACCCGGTCCACCACGACGTAGGGGATGCCGTGCCGCCGGAAGTCGGCCAGGTTCCGGCCGCTGGTGTCGGCGGGAATGATCAGGACGCCCCGCACCCGCTGCTCGGCGAAGAGGGCGAGGTAGTCGGCCTCCTCCGCCGGGCTCTGGGCGCTGTTGCACAGCATCACGCCGAGGCCCTCCCGGCGGGCGGCGCGTTCGGCGCCGGTGGCGACGTCGGCGAAGAAGGGGTTGGCCATGTCGAGCACCAGCAGCGCGATGATCCGGCTCCGGCCCGCCCGCAGGTGCCGTGCCGACTCGCTGCGCACGTACCCCAGTTGGGCGATCACCGCCTGCACCCGGGCCCGGGTCTCCTCCGCCACCATCTCCGGACGGTTGATGACGTTGGAGACGGTACCGACCGACACCCCCGCCTGACGTGCCACGTCCTTGATCCCCACCATGCGCGCCACGAGTCCGACCGTCCCCTGACCTGTGTGTTGTCCGCGGCGCCTGCCTGCGGGCCGCGCGCCCATGCTACGCACCGTGCCCGGTGCCGCACCCACCCCGGGCGGCGCGGGTCCCTTCGCCTCTTCTTCCCCGCCTCCCGGCCGGGCCGTTCAGTCCAGGTGGAAGACCTCGGTGAGCGGCCTCATCGCACGGTCGGGGAGTTCGCCGTCCGGGGACTCGAAGAACTCCGCCATCTCGGCCTGCCAGCGGGCGTTGACCTCCGTGGCCTCCATGGCGGCCCGGGCCGCCTCGAAGTCCTCGGTCTCCAGGTAGCCGACGAGCAGGCCGTCCTCGCGCAGGAAGAGCGAGTAGTTGTGCCAGCCCGCCTGCCTGAGGGCGTCGAGCATCTCCGGCCAGACGGCGGCGTGGCGCTCGCGGTACTCCGCCATGCGGTCGGGCCGGACCTTCAGCAGGAAACAGACGCGCTGCACGGGACTCCTCGTTCCCCGGTGTCGCACCGGTGCATGAAAGGTTTCACTCTGATCGCACGCACCGTAGAGGCGCCCCTCCCCCGCGTCAACGGCCGTGCATGCGAGCGATCACGGAATTCTTCCATCGAGGCGGGTGGTGCCGCAGGCCGCCCCGTCGGCCCTCTTGACACTCCTTCCGGCGCCCCCTAGCTTTCCCGCAATGAAACGATTCATGACTCTGCCTGGCACCGGGAGCGCTGACGCATGACCGCCGTGTCCGCCGTGAAGGCGGCCCTCAAGAACCAGGCCATCGAGACACCCTCGTGGGCCTACGGCAACTCCGGAACGCGTTTCAAGGTGTTCGCGCAGCCCGGCGTGCCGCGCACTCCGCAGGAGAAGCTGGACGACGCGGCCAAGGTGCACGAGTTCACCGGTGTCGCGCCGACCGTGGCCCTGCACATCCCCTGGGACCGCGTCGACGACTACGCCGCGCTGGCGAAGCACGCCGAGGAGCGCGGGGTGCGGATCGGAGCGATCAACTCCAACGTCTTCCAGGACGACGACTACAGGCTGGGCAGCGTCTGCCACCCCGACGCGGCCGTGCGGCGCAAGGCGCTGGACCACCTGCTGGAGTGCGTCGACATCATGGACGCCACCGGCTCCCGCGACCTGAAGCTGTGGTTCGCGGACGGCACCAACTACCCCGGTCAGGACGACATCCGCGCCCGCCAGGACCGGCTGGCCGAGGCCCTCGCCGCGGTGTACGAGCGGCTGGGCGAGGGCCAGCGGATGCTGCTGGAGTACAAGTTCTTCGAGCCCGCCTTCTACACCACCGACGTCCCCGACTGGGGCACCGCCTACGCCCACTGCCTGAAGCTGGGCGAGAAGGCGCAGGTGGTGGTGGACACCGGGCACCACGCGCCGGGCACCAACATCGAGTTCATCGTGGCCGTGCTGCTGCGCGAGGGGAAGCTGGGCGGCTTCGACTTCAACTCCCGCTTCTACGCCGACGACGACCTGATGGTCGGCGCCGCCGACCCCTTCCAGCTCTTCCGGATCATGTACGAGGTGGTGCGCGGCGGCGGGTACGGGCCGCAGACCGCCTTCATGCTCGACCAGTGCCACAACATCGAGGCCAAGATCCCCGCGATCATCCGCTCGGTGATGAACGTCCAGGAGGCCACCGCCAAGGCGCTGCTGGTCGACCGCGAGGCGCTGGCACGGGCGCAGGAGTCCGGCGACGTACTGGGCGCCAACGCCGTCCTGATGGACGCCTACAACACCGACGTACGGCCGCTGCTGGCCGAGCTCCGCGAGGAGACGGGCCTGGACCCGGACCCGGTCGCGGCCTACCACCGCTCGGGATGGGCCGAGCGGATCACCGAGGAGCGCAAGGGCGGCCGGCAGGCCGGCTGGGGGGCGTGAGGACATGACCGAGCACACCACGGAACGGAACGAGACGGTCGAGGCGCTCCTGGCGCGCTCCCACCGGCTCGGCGCGGACCCGCGGAACACCAACTACGCAGGCGGCAACACCTCGGCCAAGGGCACCGTCACCGACCCGGTGACCGGCGGTGACGTGGAGCTCCTGTGGGTCAAGGGCTCCGGCGGCGACCTGGGCACGCTCACCGCGCAGGGCCTGGCGGTACTGCGCCTGGACCGGCTGCGCGCCCTGAAGGACGTCTACCCGGGGGTGGAGCGCGAGGACGAGATGGTCGCCGCGTTCGACTACTGCCTGCACGGCCGGGGCGGCGCGGCCCCGTCCATCGACACCGCGATGCACGGCCTGGTGGACGCCGCCCACGTGGACCACCTCCACCCCGACTCCGGCATCGCCCTGGCGTGCGCCGCCGACGGCGAGAAGCTGACCGCCGAGTGCTTCGGCGACCGCGTGGTGTGGGTGCCCTGGCGGCGTCCCGGCTTCCAGCTCGGGCTGGACATCGCCGCGATCAAGGAGGCCAACCCGCAGGCGATCGGCTGCATCCTGGGCGGGCACGGCATCACCGCCTGGGGCGCCACCTCCGAGGAGTGCGAGCGCAACTCGCTGGAGATCATCCGCACCGCCGAGGCGTTCCTCGCCGAACGCGGCAGGCCCGAGCCCTTCGGTCCGGTGCTCGACGGATACGGGCCGCTGCCGGAGGCCGAGCGGCGGGAGCGCGCCGCCGCACTGGCCCCCCACATCCGGGCGATCGCCTCCGCCGACCGGCCGCAGGTGGGCCACTTCACCGACTCCGAGGCGGTGCTGGACTTCCTCTCCCGCGCCGAGCACCCGCGGCTCGCGGCCCTGGGCACCTCCTGCCCGGACCACTTCCTGCGCACCAAGGTCCGCCCCCTGGTGCTGGACCTGCCGCCGAGCGCGCCGGTCGAGGAGGCGATCGCCCGGCTGAAGGAGCTGCACGCCGAGTACCGGGAGGAGTACCGGGCCTACTACGAACGGCACGCCACCCCCGACTCCCCCGCGATGCGCGGCGCCGACCCGGCGATCGTCCTCGTCCCGGGCGTGGGGATGTTCTCCTTCGGCAAGGACAAGCAGACCGCCCGGGTGGCGGGCGAGTTCTACGTCAACGCCGTCAACGTGATGCGCGGCGCCGAGGCGGTCTCCGCCTACTCCCCGATCGAGGAGTCGGAGAAGTTCCGCATCGAGTACTGGGAGCTGGAGGAGGCCAAGCTGCGCCGGATGCCGGCGCCCAAGCCGCTGGCCACCCGGATCGCCCTGGTCACCGGCGCGGGCTCCGGCATCGGGAAGGCCATCGCCCGCCGGCTGGCCGCCGAGGGCGCGTGCGTGGTGGTCGCCGACCTCGACGGCGAGAAGGCCGGGGAGGTCGCCGAGGAGCTCGGCGGGCCCGACCGGGCGGTGGCGGTGACGGTGGACGTCACCAGCGAGGAGCAGATCGCCGAGGCGTTCAAGGCGGCCGTCCTCGCCTTCGGCGGCGTGGACCTGGTGGTCAACAACGCGGGCATCTCCATCTCCAAGCCGCTGCTGGAGACCACCGCGAGGGACTGGGACCTGCAGCACTCCATCATGGCCCGCGGCTCCTTCCTGGTCTCCCGCGAGGCCGCCCGCGTCATGGCCGCCCAGGGCATGGGGGGCGACATCGTCTACATCGCCTCCAAGAACGCCGTCTTCGCCGGTCCCAACAACATCGCCTACGGCGCCACCAAGGCCGACCAGGCCCACCAGGTGCGGCTGCTGGCGGCCGAGCTGGGCGAGCTGGGCATCCGCGTCAACGGCGTCAACCCCGACGGGGTGGTGCGCGGCTCGGGCATCTTCGCGAGCGGCTGGGGCGCGCAGCGCGCGGCCGTCTACGGGGTGCCGGAGGAGAAGCTCGGCGAGTTCTACGCCCAGCGCACCCTGCTCAAGCGCGAGGTGCTGCCCGAGCACGTCGCGAACGCGGTCTTCGCCCTCACCGGCGGCGACCTGTCCCACACCACCGGGCTCCACGTCCCGGTCGACGCGGGCGTCGCCGCGGCCTTCCTCCGCTGACGCCCGCCCCCTGTGACACCTGTCCGGCGACCGCGTGCCCTGTCATGCCACCGCGGTCGCCGGGCGGGTCCCAACCCGCCCATCCGTGAGGTCCCCTTGTCCCCATCCCCACCCGGTCCCCTGTCCTTCGCCGCCGTCGACCTGGGCGCCTCCAGCGGGCGCGTCATGGTGGGCACGGTCGGGCCCGGCACCCTGGAACTGCGCGAGGCGCACCGCTTCCCCAACCGCCCGGTCCGTGCCGCGGGCACCCTGTACTGGGACGTCCTCGGCCTGTACCGGGGGGTGCTGGACGGGCTGCGGGCGGCGGGGAGGGCCGCGCCGAAGGGGCGTCTGGCCTCCGTCGGCATCGACTCCTGGGCGGTGGACTACGGGCTGCTGGACGCCTCGGGCGCGCTGCTGGGCAATCCGGTGCACTACCGCGACGGCCGCACCGGGGGCGCCGCCGAGCGGGCCGCGGCCGTGATGCCCCCGGAGGAGCTGTACGCGGCCACGGGCCTGCAGCACCAGCCGTTCAACACCCTCCACCAGCTCACGGCGGCGCGGGGCACGCCCGCCCTGTCCGCCGCCCGGCGCCTGCTGCTGATCCCCGACCTGATCGCGTACTGGCTGACCGGCGAGCCGGGCACCGAGCTGACCAACGCCTCCACCACGCAGCTGGTCGACCCGCGCACCGGGGACTGGGCGCGTGACGTGGCGGACGCGTTCGGCGTCGACCTGTCGCTGTTCCCGCCGCTGCGCCGGCCGGGGGACCCCGCCGGGGAGCTGCTGGACGAGGTGCTGGAGGAGATCGGGCTGGCCGGTCCGGTGCCGGTCACGGCCGTCGGCTCGCACGACACGGCCTCCGCCGTGGCCGGGGTGCCCGCGGACGGCGGCCGGGCGTTCGCGTACATCGCCACCGGCACCTGGTCGCTGGCCGGCGTGGAACTGGACGCCCCGGTGCTCACCGAGGAGTCCCGCCGCGCCAACTTCACCAACGAGCTGGGCGTGGACGGCACGGTCCGCTACCTGCGCAACATCATGGGCCTGTGGCTCCTCCAGGAGTGCCTGCGCGCCTGGGAGGCCGACGGGCTGCGACCGGACCTGGGGACGCTGCTGCGCGAGGCGGCGAAGGCGCCGGCGCTGCGCTCGGTGGTGGACGCCGGCGATCCGGGCTTCCTGGCACCGGGCCGGATGCCCGAGCGCGTGGCCGAGGCCTGCCGCCGCACCGGGCAGCCCGTCCCCCGCGATCCGGGCGAGACGGTCCGCTGCGTGCTGGACTCCCTGGCCCTGGCCCACCGCAGGGCCGTCGCCGACGCCCAGCGGCTGTCGGGGCGGGAGGTGGAGGTGGTGCACGTCGTCGGCGGCGGCGTCCACAACGAGCTGCTGTGCCAGTTGACGGCCGACGCCTGCGGGCTGCCGGTGGTCGCCGGCCCGGCCGAGGCGGCGGCCTTCGGGAACGTCCTGGTGCAGGCGCGGGCGGCCGGCGCCGTCCGGGGCGACCTGGCCGCGCTGAGGTCGCTGCTGCGCGCCGCGCAGCCGCTGCGGCACCATGAGCCCATGGGCGACCGGGAGGCCTGGCGGCGGGCGGAGGCCGTGATATGCGCGTAGCACTGTTCGTGACGTGTGTGACCGACACGCTCTACCCGGGCACCGGGCGGGCCACGGTCGCCCTGCTGGAGCGGCTGGGGGTGGAGGTGGACTTCCCTGCGGCGCAGAGCTGCTGCGGGCAGCCGCAGTTCAACACCGGCTACCGGCGCGAGGCCGAGCCGCTGGTGCGCCGCCACGCCGAGGCGTTCCGCGGCTACGACCACGTCGTCACCCCGTCCGGTTCGTGTGCGGCGATGGTGCGGGAGAACCATCCGCGCATCGCCGCCCGCTCCGGTGACGCCGCCCTGGAGCGGGCCGTGGCCGAGGTCGCGCCCAGGACGTACGAGCTGAGCGAGTTCCTGGTGGACGTGCTGGGGGTGACGGACGTCGGGGCGTACTACCCGCACACCGTCACCTACCACCCGACCTGCCACGGGATGCGGACGCTGGGGCTGGGCGACCGTCCCCGCCGGCTGCTGGAGAACGTGCGCGGGCTGGAGCTGGTCGAGCTGCCCGGCGCCGACCAGTGCTGCGGTTTCGGCGGGACGTTCGCGGTGAAGAACGCGGCCGTGTCGGCGGCGATGGGCGCGGACAAGGCGCGCAACGTCGAGGGCACCGGGGCCTCGGCGGTGTGCGCGGTCGACAACTCCTGTCTGATGCACATCGGCGGCACCCTGTCCCGGCGGGGCTCGGCGGTCCGGGCCGTCCACCTCGCCGAGATCCTGGCGGCCACCGAGGACGGCGCGGGACACGGCTCGGGACGGAGCACGCGGGACGGCATGGGGAGGAACGCGCGATGAGCGGCCGGACGTACCTGGGCATGCCCGCCTTCCCCGAGGCCGCCGCCCCGGCCACGCGGAACACGCGGCTGCGCGGCAACCTGCGCCACGCCACCGGAACCATCCGCGCCAAGCGGGCGAAGGCCGTCGCCGAGCTGTCCGACTGGGACGCGCTGCGGGCCGCCGGCGCCGCGATCAAGGACCGGACGCTGCGCCACCTCGACCGCTACCTGGAGCAGCTGGAGGAGTCGGTCACCGCCGCGGGCGGCACCGTGCACTGGGCCGCGGACGCCGCCGAGGCCAATCGGATCGTCGCCGGCCTGGTCAAGGCCACCGGCGAGCGGGAGGTGGTCAAGGTCAAGTCGATGGCCACCCAGGAGATCGGGCTGAACGAGGCGCTGGAGGCGGAGGGCATCCGCGCCTACGAGACCGACCTGGCCGAGCTGATCGTCCAGCTCGGCCGGGACCTCCCCTCGCACATCCTGGTCCCGGCCATCCACCGCAACCGCGGCGAGATCCGCGACATCTTCCGCGAGGAGATGGCCCGCTGGGGCCGCCCGGCGCCGGAGGGCCTGAGCGACGACCCGGCCGAACTGGCCGAGGCCGCCCGGCTGCACCTGCGCGAGAAGTTCCTCCGCGCCAAGGTCGGCATCTCCGGCGCCAACTTCATGGTCGCCGAGACCGGCACGCTGGTGGTGGTGGAGTCCGAGGGCAACGGGAGGATGTGCCTGACCCTGCCCGAGACCCTGATCTCGGTGGTCGGCATCGAGAAGGTGGTGCCCACCTGGCGGGATCTGGAGGTCTTCCTCCAGACGCTGCCGCGTTCGTCGACGGCCGAGCGGATGAACCCCTACACGTCGATGTGGACCGGCACCACCGACTCCCGGACCGCCGACAGCCCGCGCGTCTTCCACTTGGTGCTGCTGGACAACGGCCGCACCGACGCCCTCGCCGACACCGTCGGCCGCCAGGCCCTGCGCTGCATCCGCTGCTCGGCCTGCCTGAACGTCTGCCCGGTCTACGAGCGGGCGGGCGGCCACGCCTACGGCTCCGCCTATCCCGGTCCGATCGGCGCGATCCTCACCCCCCAGCTGCGCGGAACCGCCAGTGAGCTGGACGCCTCCCTGCCGTACGCGTCCTCGCTGTGCGGCGCCTGCTACGAGGTGTGCCCGGTCGCCATCGACATCCCCCAGGTCCTGGTGCACCTGCGGGAACGCGTCGCCGAGGGCGGCGAGGTGACGGTGCGGGGGCAGCGCACGACGATCCGGCCCGCGCGGGGCCACGCCGCCGAGCGCGCCGCGATGCGCGCCGCCCGCTGGGCCTTCGACCATCCGCGGGCGCTGCAGGCCGGGCAGCGGCTGGCCGCCCGCACCCGCCGGCTGCATCCGCGGCGGCTGCCGGGGCCCGGCAGCGCCTGGACGGCCACCCGGGACCTGCCCGCCGTCCCGGCCGAGTCCTTCCGCGACTGGTGGCGGCGCACCCGGGAGCCGGAGGGGGTCCCGGGGAGGAACCGGCAGGGACAGGGAAAGGTCCGGAAGGCCCGGGAAGAGAGGGACGAACGATGAGCAGCCGTGACGTGGTGCTGGGCCGGATCCGCCGCGCGCTGGCCGACGTGCCCCGCTCGGAGGCCCCGGACGGCGTCCCCGTCGCCCGGGAGTACGAGCGCGCCCACGTCCCGGACGGCCCCGGGGCGTCCGGTGCGCTCGTCGACCTGCTGGCGGAGAACCTGGCCGACTACCGGGCCCTGGTGCACCGCACGGACGGCGACGGGCTGCCCCTGCTGCTGTGCCGGCTGCTGCTCGAACGCGGCAGCGGAACGGTGCTGGTGCCGCCCGGTCTGCCGCCGTGGTGGCTGAAGGCCGCCGACGCCACCCGCATCCACGACCGGGCCGGCTCCACACCGCGGGAGCTGGACGCGGTGGACAGCGTGGTGACCGGGTGCGCGGTGGCGATCGCGGAGACCGGCACGATCGTGCTGGACGGCGGCCCCGACCAGGGGCGCCGCCGGATCACCCTGATCCCCGACCACCACATCTGCGTGGTGCGGGTGCCCGGCCAGGTGGTGGCGTCCGTGCCGCAGGCCCTGGAACGTCTGGACCCCGCCCGCCCGCTGACCTGGATCTCCGGTCCCTCGGCCACCAGCGACATCGAACTGGACCGGGTCGAGGGCGTCCACGGCCCGCGCACCCTGGAGGTCGTGCTGCTGACCGAGTGACCGCTGCCGCCGCCGCGGGGCCCCGGCATTGCGCTGTCGGGGCCCCGTCATTGCTCTACACCTCTGTCACCGTGCGTGGCCCCTTGTCGCTCACGGCACACGCGGCTAGCTTCCCGGCATGCCCTCCCGCCGATCGCTCCTCGCAGCCGGCACGACCGCCGCGCTGGCCTCCCCGCTCGCCTCCCCCGCCGCCGGGGCCGTCGCCGGCCGGTCCGGCGGGCGGTCCCGCGCACAGGGCGTCGTCCCCGGCGCCGACGTCGCGGCCGCCCGCGGCTGGTCCGTGCTGCGCGGCCGCAGGGTCGGTGTGATCAGCAATCCCACCGGTGTCCTGCGCGACACCGGCCACATCGTGGACTCCATGGCCGCGCGCGACGACCTGGACATCGTGGGCGTGTTCGGCCCCGAGCACGGTTTCCGGGGCAGCGCGCAGGCGGGCGGGTCCGAACCGGAGTTCACCGACCCGCGCACCGGGCTGACGGTGTACGACGCCTACGGCGCGAACGCCGCGAAACTGGCCGAACTGTTCACCAGGGCCGGCGCGGACACGATCGTCTTCGACATCCAGGACGTCGGCGTCCGCTACTACACCTACATCTGGACCATGTACGGCGCGATGGTCGCCGCCCGGTCGACCGGCGCCCGGTTCGTGGTGCTGGACCGCCCGAACCCGGTCGGGCGCCGGGCCGACGGCCCCCTGATGACCGAGGAGTTCACCTCGGGCGTCGGCGCCGAGGTGATCATCCAGCAGCACGGGATGACGGTGGGCGAGCTGGCCCGCTACTTCAACGGGGAGCTGCTGCCGAAGGAGGGCGGAGGCGGCACGGTGGAGCTGGAGGTGGTTCCGGTGCGGGGGTGGGACCCGTACTCCACCGCCCACGAGCACGGTCTGCCCTGGGTGCCGCCCTCCCCCAACATGCCGACCCCGGACACGGCCGTCGTCTACGCCGGAACGGGCTACTTCGAGGGCACCAACCTCTCGGAGGGGCGCGGCACCACCCGCCCGTTCGAGTTCATCGGCGCGCCCTACCTGGACCACCGCTACGGCGACCGGCTCAACGCGCGGAACCTGCCGGGGGTCCGGTTCCGCGAGGGCTACTTCGTGCCCACGTTCGGCAAGCACTCCGGCGCCACCTGCGCGGGCGTCCAGATCCACGTCACCGACCCGCGCCGCTACCGGCCGATCCCCACGGCGGTCGCGATGCTGGTGGAGGCCCGCCGCTACCCCGGTTTCGCCTGGCGCCAGGACTCCTGGGACGCCGAGCGCCCGTTCTGGATCGACAAGCTCTCCGGCTCCCCCCGGCTGCGCGAGATGATCGACGCGGGCGAGGACGTGGACGGGATCACGGCCGCCTGGCGCGACGAGGTGCGGGCCTTCGAGCAGACGCGGCGCGCGTACCTGCTCTACCGGTGACGCGGTGCGGACGGCGCCGCCGGGCGGTGCGCGGGCCGTCCCGCACCGGCTGTAACACCGCGTTCTTGCGCAAGTCGTCGGAACGTATTGCGCGTCCGCGAGGCTGGGACTCCGTCACACCCCTCGAGATGTGTGGAGGAGCCGCCGTGCTGCGGATCGTCACCCCGCTCACCGCCCTGCCCCTCGTCCTCCTCGCCCTGGCCGAGCCCGGCCGGGACGCCGGGGAGGACGAGCCCCCGGCGCACCCCGGGCTCGTCCCGGACTGGCACTGCACCATGGTCTCCGGCGGCCGTGACGACCTGTACGGCGGCATGTACGGCGACCTGTACACCGTCCAGGTGGTCCACCAGGCGCCCCGCGGGGACGCCGCGGACCGCTCCCGCCGGGCCCGCCCTTCCGGCGGGAGCCGCCCCCCGGGGACCGGGGCCGTGCCGGCCGCGGTCGCCGGGGCGCGTCACAGCGCCGCGGTGAAGGCGTCGTAGGCCTGCGGGCCGAACAGCACGAAGCGGATCTCCTCGAACGCGTCGTCCCCCTCGGTCTCCTCCCGCACCGTCGCCAGCGCGATGCGGGCCCCGTCGTCCACCGGCCATCCGTAGACGCCGGTGGAGATCGCGGGGAAGGCGACGGTGCGGGCGCCCAGTTCACGCGCCACGCGCAGCGACTCCCGGTAGCAGGACGCCAGTTGGCCGGACCGGTCCTCGGCCGGCGACCAGACGGGTCCCACCGTGTGGATCACCCAGCGCGCGGGCAGCCGGCCGGCCGTGGTGGCCACCGCCCGGCCGGTCGGCAGGCCCTCGCCGTACCGGGAGGCGCGCAGGGCGCGGCACTCGGCGAGGATCTCCGGCCCGCCCTTGCGGTGGATCGCCCCGTCGACGCCCCCGCCGCCCAGCAGGGAGGAGTTGGCCGCGTTCACGATCGCGTCGGCGGACTGCTCGGTGATGTCGCCCGGAACGAGATGGATCGTCGCCATGGATCCATCCTGCCACCGGCCGGTTCGCCGGCCCGGTGGCGGAATCGGCCCTCCGCCGCGGCCCCGGGCCCGGCGGGGGGCCGGTCCCCGCCTCCGGCTGCCCGTCCCGCCGGGCTCAGGACGGGACGGGCAGCCGGGCCGCCCAGACGAGCCCGCCCAGCAGGTGACGGCGGAAGACGGGGTCGGCGTAGGACTCCGCGGTGTGGCCGAGGGCGGTGTAGAAGGAGCGGCCCCCGGTGTTCTCGTGGCACCACACCAGCGGGTGGTCCTCCCCCATCCCGCCGCCCTCGTAGCTGGCCTCGTCGGCGGAGACCAGCACCCGCACCCGGCCGCGCGGGCTGGAGCGGAAGTCGTACCACTCGTCGGTGAACGGCCAGATGGGGCCCAGGTGCGCGGTGGCCGGGTGGTCGCGGTCCTCGACGACCGCCACGCCCGGCTGGAGCGCGGGGTGCCGCTCGAAGCGGGCGCCGAGCAGTTCCCCGTACCAGGGCCAGTCGTACTCGGCGGTGGTCGCGGCGTGGACGCCGACGAAGGCGCCGCCCCCGGTGACGTACGACCGCAGGGCCTCACGCCCCTCCGGGGTGAGGACGTCGCCGCTGGTGGAGAGGAAGACCACGGCACGGCAGTCGCCCGCGGCCAGGGCGGCGGCGAGCGCGTCGGGGTCCTCGGTGGCGGTGACGGTCAGGCCGTGCTCGCCGCCGAGCGCGCGGAAGGCGTCGACTCCGTGCGGGATGGAGTCGTGCCGGTAACCGGTGGTCCGGGTGAAGACGAGGATCCGGGCGAGGCTCATGGCCCCATGATCTCCCACGCTCCCGTCGCGGGGGCGTCGGCGTGGCCGGGCCGCCGCCGGGCCCCCAGCGGCTAGGCTCGGAAGTATGCCCGCACGCCTCAAGGACCTCGTCGTGGACGCCGGCGACCACCAGGCGCTCGCCGACTGGTGGTGCGCCGCGCTGGGATACGAACGCCGCAGGACGCTGGGGCAATCCCCGCGACCGCCGGAGTGGCCGGTGGCCATCCACCACCCGCAGGACGCCGGGCCGGTGATCTGGTTCAACCCGGTGCCCGAGCCGAAGACGGGCAAGAACCGGGTCCACTTCGACGTGTGGGGCGACACCGAGGAACTCCTCGGGCTGGGCGCCACCCTGGTGCGGCGGCGCGACCGGGAGATCGAGTGGGACGTCCTGGCCGATCCGGAGGGCAACGAGTTCTGCGTGTTCTCCCCCCGGCGCGAGGCGCGTGTCCCCGGTCCGGGCGGGGTCGTCCGGTGACGGGCGGGCCCATGACCGGCCCCGGCACGCGGCTCGTCGACACGGTGGCGTGGGTGCACCTGCGCGACGGCATGGTCCTGGGCGCCCGTACGCGCGGCAAGGACCTCTTCTACATCCCCGGCGGCAAGCGCCACGACGGGGAGAGCGATCTGCGGACCCTGCTGCGGGAGGTGGAGGAGGAGCTGACCGTGGCGCTCGTGCCCGGCACGGTCGCCCACCTGGGCACGTACGAGGCGCCGGTCGACGAGCACACCACCGGCGTGGTGGTCCGGATGGCCTGCTACACGGGCGAGTACCGCGGGACGCTCGCCGCGGCCGGCGAGATCGAGGAGATCGCCTGGCTGTCGTACGCCGACTACGACCGGGTGCCTCCGGTGGACCGGCTCGTCTTCGACGACCTGCGCGCGGCGGGACGGCTGTCGTGACCGCGCCGCCGCGCGGGACGCCGGCGCCTCAGTAGCGTTCCACCAGGTGTTCCCGGCCGGCCGGCGGCTCGTACGGCTCGGGCCAGAAGTCGACGACGCTCTCGATCAGGCCGTCGTCGCCGAGGGTGAAGAAGGACAGGCCCGTCTCGGTCCCGCCCTCCGCCGTGAAGCTCGTCCAGCTCACCCCCCGGCGCTCCTCGGCCACGATCCTCTCGACGGTCACCCGCCAGTCCCCGGGGTACTCCGCGTTGAAGCGGACGTACGCCTCCCGGCCGCGGACGCGCTCGCGGGTCTGGGGGATCTCGTAGACGACGTCGGGCGCGAGCAGGGCGCCGAAGGCGCTCCAGTCCCGGTCCTGCGCCGTGGACCAGTACCGTTCGATCACCGTCCGGGCGCCGGCCCGCGCGTCGCTCCGGATGTCGCCTCTGCTGTCGTTCCGCGTTTCGGCCATGGCACCGGAGCCTGCCACACGGCGCCGGCAACGGCCGGCCCCGGGGCGGGGATCAGGCCGAGGCCGCCTCCACCGCCCCCGGGCCCGGCGTCCCGGACTCCGGGAGGACGGCGTCGCGCCGCAGCAGGTCCGCGTAGCGGCCGCCCCGGGCCAGCAGCTCCTCGTGGGTGCCGCGCTCGGCGATCCGTCCGCCGTCGAGGACGACGATCTCGTCGGCGTCGCGGATGGTGGACAGGCGGTGGGCGATCGTCAGCGTCGTACGGCCCGCCGACAGGGCGTCGACGGCCCGCTGGACGGCCTGCTCGGTACGGGTGTCCAGGGCGCTGGTGGCCTCGTCGAGGATGAGGACGGGCGGGTCGCGCAGGATGGTCCGGGCGATGGCCAGACGCTGCTTCTCCCCGCCGGAGAAGCGGTAGCCGCGCTCGCCGACGAGGGTGTCGTACCCCTCGGGCAGCGAGGCGATGTGGTCGTGGATCTGGGCGGCGCGGGCCGCGGCCTCGATCTCGGCGTCCGTGGCGTCGGGCCGGGCGAAGCGGAGGTTGTCGGCGACGGAGGCGTGGAAGAGGTAGGTCTCCTGCGACACCACGCCCACCGTCCGGGCCAGGGAGTCGAAGTCCAGGTCCCGCACGTCGATCCCGTCGATGGTCACCCGGCCGCCGGTGACGTCGTACAGCCGGGGCACCAGGTAGCTCAGCGTGCTCTTGCCGGATCCGGTGGGGCCGACGACGGCGAGGCTGCCGCCCGCGGGGACGGTCAGGTCGATGCCGTCGAGGGTGGGGGTGTCGGCGGACGGGTCGTAGGAGAAGGTGACGTTCTCGAAGCGGACCTCTCCGCGCGCCCGCTCCAGCCGCACCGGACGGGCCGGTTCGGTGATGTCCACCGGCATGTCCAGGTACTCGAAGATGCGCTGGAAGAGGGCCAGGGAGGTCTGCACCTGCACACCGGTGTTCAGCAGCGAGACGGTGGGGCGCAGCAGCCCCTGCTGGAGGGTGACGAAGGCGACCAGGGTGCCGATGGAGAACACCGGGCCGCCGACGTGCAGGAGCAGGCCCGCGGCCCAGTACAGCAGCGCCGGGATGGCCGCCATGACGATGCCGATGACCGACATCCGCCAGCGCCCGGCCATGTTGGAGCGGATCTCCAGGTCCACCAGCCGCTCGGACTCGTCGGCGAAGGCGCGGGTGAGGGAGTCGGCGCGGCCCATGGTGCGGCCCAGCAGGATGCCGCTGACCGACAGGGACTCGGTGACCATCGCCGACATCGCGGCCATCTGCTTCTGCCGCCGGGTGGCGATCTTCTTGCGCTCGCGGCCGACGCGCCGGCTGATCCAGACGAACAGCGGCAGCAGGGCGAGGGAGACGAGCGTGAGCCGCCAGTCCAGCGCGAGCATGGCCACCACGGTCGCCACCACGCTGGTGAGGTTGGAGACCAGGGAGGTCGCGGTGGAGGTCACCGTGGCCTGCATGCCGCCGATGTCGTTGGCGATGCGGGACTGGACCTCGCCGGTGCGGGTGCGGGTGAAGAACGCCAGGGGCATCCGCTGGAGCTTGGCGTAGACCTCGGTGCGCAGATCGTGCATGACGCGCTGGCCGACCGTCGTGCTGATCAGTGTCTGGAGGACGTTGAAGACGCTGGTCAGCACTGCCGTGGCGATCATTCCCAGGGCGAGGAGGGACAGCAGTCCCGTGCGCTGCCGGGGGATCGCCACGTCGAGGATCTCGCGCAGCAGGAAGGGGGAGGCGACCGAGACCAGCGAGGACGCGCCGACGAGCAGCCCGACGACGGCGAGGCGGCCGCGGTAGGGCCGGAAGAGGCCGAGGATGCGGCGGATCTGGGCGGGCGGCTGGGGCGCGCCCTTCTCCCGGGGCGGTGGTGTCCAGGCGGGTTCGTGGGGGTGCAACGCGCTCCTTCGGCGGCTGTGGGACGACGGTGGCCGATTCACCAGCGTACGGTCGGCCGCCGGGCTCCGCGCCGCGCGGCGGCGCGCCCGCGCCTCCCGCCGTGTCCGGCGCACCGGCCGTTTCAGGACGCCAGGCTCTCCCCGTCCCCCATGACCACGACCGGGTGCTGCGCCGGGTCGAGGGTGCGCAGCAGGTGCTCCATGGCGGCCCGGGACACGCTCACGCAGCCGGAGGTGCCGCTGCCGTGGTCCATGTGCAGCCAGATGCTCCCGCCCTTCTCCCGGCCCAGCGGCCGGGTGGGGTCGTTGGGCGGGGTGCCCCTGACGCGGTTGTAGTCGATGGCGATGACGTGGTCGAAGTCGTGCCAGTGCGTGCGCGGCCAGTGGCGCGGCGCGGCGAAGGCGTCGGAACGGGTGTACGGCAGCTTCGTCCCGGGGTCGGGGAGGACCCCACCCGCGTCGGAGAGGGTGAAGACGCCGACCGGGCTGCGCTTGTCGTTCTCGCGGTGGTCGCGGGTCCAGCCGCGCTTTCCGTTGTGGGCGGGCCACCGGCGTTCGCGTGACCAGGTGTCGCCGTGCCGGGTGTAGAGGACGACCTCTGCCTCCGCGGAGTCCTCGTCCTCGCCGTGGACGGCGACCACCTGGCGGGTGGCGGCGGGGATCTCGCGGTGGAGGCGGTCGCCGACTCCCGGGATGCGGCGGAACTCGGTGGGGGACGGCGAGGGCTCCGGCGGCGCGGCGGGGCGGGGCTCGCCGGCCGCCGTCCGGTCGCCGCCGCCGCAGCCCGTGAGCAGGGCCAGCGCCGCCACGGCGGCGCAGACGGCCGGGACCGCACACCGTACGCCCTGTCCGGGTCCTGTCATGGTTCTCGGCATGCCGTCCATCGTCGCACTCCGTGCGCGTCCCGCCGCAGCCGTTCCGGGCGGCCGCGGGCGTTCGCGGCCGGTTGCGCGCGGACGCGTGGAAAACCCTTTGCCCCCGGCCCGTCACCGAGGGGAGCCTTGCACAGTTGCACCTGCTCCCCCGAGACCGTCCAGGGACGCCCATGCGAATCCGCGACCTCCCCCATCCCGACCCCGGCGTTCCCGACGTGCGGTCCGGTTTCCGCCTCCTCGTCTGGCTGTGGCGCTCCCAGCTCGGCGGCCAGCTGAAGGCCCTGGCCTGGGGCACCCTCCACATGGCGGCGGTCGCCTCCTTCCCCCTGGCCGTGGGGGTGGCCGTGGAGGCCGCCGCCGCGGGTTCCGGGGAGCGCCTGGTGTCGGCGGGCGGGCTGATGCTGGTGCTGGGGCTGGCGGTCACCGCCGGCGACACCATGCTGCACCGCGCCGCCATCACCAACTGGATCACCGCGGCGGCCCGGATGCAGCAGTTGCTGGCCCGGCGGGCCGCCGGGCTGGGGGCCGCCCTGACCCGCCGGGTGGCGGCCGGGGAGGTCGTCGCAGTCTCCACTGGTGACATCGAGAAGATCGGCTGGTGCGTCGAGAGTGTCTCCCGCTTCGGGGCCGCGCTGCTGACCGCGGTCGGGGTGTGCACGGCCCTGACGGTGTACGAGCCGGTGCTGGGCGGCATGGTGTCGGCCGGCATGCTGGTCCTGGTGCTGGCCGTGCTGCCGCTGCTGCCGGTGGCGACCCGGCGCGCGGACGCGCAGCGCGCGAAGGCCGGACGGGCCACCGAGCTGGCCGCGGACACGGTGGCCGGGCTGCGGGTGCTGCGCGGCATCGGCGGTGAGGAGCTGTTCCTGGACCGGTACCGCACGGCCTCGCAGGAGGTGCGGCGGGCCGCGGTGCGCACCGCGCGGATGTGGTCGCTGATCGACGCGGTGCAGGTGCTGCTGCCGGGCCTGCTGCTGCTCTCGGTGGTCTGGTTCGGCACGCGGATGGCGCTGGACGGCCGGATCGCGGCGGGCGAACTGGTGACGGTGTACGGCGCCGTGACCTTCCTCCTCTTCCCCCTGCGGCTCTTCCAGGAGTTCGCCATGGCGTACTCCTTCTCCCGGCCGTCGGCGAAACGGGCCGCCCGGGTCCTGGCGCTGCGCCGGGAGGCGGGCGGCGCCGCGGGCGCCGGGGAGGGGACCGGCGGGGGCGCCGGGGAGCACGGCGTGCCGCGCGGTGACCTGTACGACCCGGTGAGCGGGCTGCTGGCGCCGGCCGGCCGGCTGACCGCGGTGGTGTGCGGCGACCCCGACGCGGCCGGGCGGCTCGCCGAACGGCTGGGCGGGCACGACGGCGTGGCCGGCGGCGGGGCGCCTTCAGTGCTGCTGGGCGGTGTCGCCCTGGACGAGGTGCCGCTGGAGGCCGCCCGTACCGCCGTTCTGGTGCAGGACAAGGACCCGGTCCTGCTGTCGGGCACGCTGCGGGAACTGCTCGACGTGCCCTCGTCCGGCAGGATCACCCCCGGCCGGGCGCTGGACGCGGCCCAGTGCGGGGACGTGCTCGACGCCCTGGCGCGTTCCGGCGCCGGCACGGACGGGGATCCGATGCGGTCGCGGATCACCGAGCGCGGCAGGTCCCTGTCGGGCGGCCAGCGCCAGCGGCTGGCACTGGCCCGGTCGCTGGTCGCCGACCCGGAGGTGCTGGTGCTGGACGAGCCGACCAGTGCGGTCGACTCGCACACCGAGGCCCGGATCGCCGGCGCGCTGCGCCGCCTCCGGGCGGGCCGCACCACCGTGGTGTTCTCCTCCAGCCCCCTGCTCCTGGACCGGGCCGACCGGGTGGTGTTCGTCCAGGGCGGCGAGGTGGCCGCCGCCGGCACGCACCGGGAGCTGCTGTCCGGCGTACCGGAGTACCGTGCGGTGGTCACCCGGGAGACCGAGGGCGCCGGCGACGGTGCCGGCGACCGCACCGACGACCGCACCGACGGCGGCTCCGCCGCGCGAGGGCCGCGGCGTCGCGAGCACCTGGAGGAGACCGCATGATCGGCGTCGAGCCCCCTCGGTACGACCCGGCCGCACCCGAATCGGCCGCCACCCTGCCGGTCGGCTCGCCGCGGACCGTGCGGGCCTACACCGGGGAACTGCTCCGGCGGCACCGCCGGGCATTCGTGCTGCTGGTGTCGGTGAACACGATCGCGGTGGTGGCCTCCATGGCCGGTCCCCACCTGCTGGGGCGTGTGGTGGAGGACCTCTCCTCGGGGGCGCGCGACCTCCGTCTGGAGCGCACCGTCGCCCTGTTCGCCGTCGCCCTGGCCGTCCAGGCCGTCTTCGTCCAGCAGGTGCGGCTGCGCGGTGCGATGCTGGGCGAGCGGATGCTGGCGGACCTGCGCGAGGACTTCCTGGTCCGCTCGGTGAGGCTGCCGCCGGGCGTCCTGGAGCGGGCCGGGACCGGGGACCTCCTCTCCCGGATCACCACCGACATCGACCGGCTGGCGAGTGCCGTGCGCGAGGCGGTGCCGCAGTTGTCGGTCGGCGTCGTCTGGGCGGGGCTGCTGCTGTGCGCGCTCACGGTCACGGCGCCGCCGCTGGCGCTGGCCGTCGTGATCGCGCTGCCGGTGCTGCTGGTCGGCTGCCGCTGGTACTACCGGCGGGCGCCGGCCGCCTACCGGTCCGAGGCGGCGGGCTACGCCGCCGTCGCCGGCGCGCTGGCCGAGACCGTGGACGCCGGGCGGACGGTGGAGGCCCACCGCCTGGGCCCGCGCCGGATCACCCTGTCCGAGCGCCGCATCAAGGAGTGGACCGCCTGGGAGCGGTACACGCTGTGGCTGCGGACGGTCCTCTTCCCCGTCGTCAACGCCACCCATGTGCTGGTCCTGGGATCGGTGCTGATGCTCGGCGGCCTCTTCGTGCTGCGGGGCTGGATCTCGGTGGGCGAGCTGACCACGGGCGCGCTGCTCGCCCAGATGCTGGTCGAGCCGGTCGGCATGATCCTGCGCTGGTACGACGAGCTCCAGGTCGCCCAGGTCTCCCTGGCCCGGCTGGTCGGGGTCCGTGAGATCGAGCCGGACTCCGGCGACGGCGCGGTGGTTCCCGAGGGCCGCGAGGTGCGGGCCGAGGCGGTGCGGTTCGGCTACCACGAGGGTGGGGACGTGCTCCACGGGGTGTCCCTGGACGTGGCGCCCGGTGCCCGGATCGCCCTGGTCGGTCCGTCGGGCGCGGGGAAGTCCACGCTGGGGCGGCTGCTGGCCGGGATCTACGCGCCGCGGTCGGGCGCGGTCACCCTCGGCGGGGCCGAGCTGGCCCGGATGCCGGCGGAGCGGGTGCGCGCGCACGTGGCGCTGGTCAACCAGGAGCACCACGTCTTCGTCGGCACGCTCCGCGACAACCTGCTGCTGGCGGCCCCGGACGCCGGCGACGGCGAGCTGTGGGCCGCGCTCGCCGCGGTGGACGCGGACGGCTGGGCGCGGAGCCTCCCCGACGGGCTGGACAGCGAGGTCGGCTCCGGCGGGCTGACGGTCACCCCGGCCCAGGCCCAGCAGATCGCGCTGGCCCGGCTGGTGCTGGCCGACCCGCACACCCTGGTGCTGGACGAGGCGACCTCGCTGCTGGATCCGCGCGCCGCCCGGCACCTGGAGCGTTCGCTCGCGCGGGTCCTGGAGGGACGCACGGTGGTGGCGATCGCGCACCGGCTGCACACCGCGCACGACGCGGACCTGATCGCGGTGGTGGAGGGCGGCCGGATCAGCGAGCTGGGCAGCCACGGCGAACTGGTCGCCGCGGGCGGCGCCTACGCGGCGCTGTGGCGGTCCTGGCACGGCTGAGCCCGCTCCGGACGGCTTCCCGCCGGCCGGGCCCGCCCCGGCCGGCGGGGTCAGCCGGTCAGGCCCAGGGCCCACATCCCGCTCATCGCGCCCGTGATGGTGAAGGCGGGCATCAGGACGCGCAGCTCGACCCAGCTTCCCGCCTTGAACCGCATGGACTTGGGCGGCCCCACCGGGTACCAGCGCTTGCCGCCCACGGGGATCGGCCACAGGATCGGGCAGCCGGAGACGGTGATGGCGTCGCCGACGTTGTGCACCAGGGAGCCGAGGACGATCGGCAGGCCGAGCCACAGGTACTCCTGGCCGGACCCGCCGAACAGCCAGTCCGCCCCGTTGCCCGGCTTGTTCAGGATGTCCGCCAGGATCCAGGCGCTGGTCGCGCCGAGCAGCCACACCAGGATGTCGCTGGAGACCCTCGCCGCCCGCCACAGCAGGCCCTCGACGGCCAGCACCATGTGGACGAAGAGGATGCCCAGGACCGCCCAGCGGCCCCCGAGCACCGCCAGCGCCGAGAAGCCCGCTCCCACCAGCACCGCCCACAGCCAGGTGTGGGTGAGGGTGCGGTGTCCGCCCGAACGCCGGGGATCGCCGGGCTTGCGGGTCGCCTTGTAGACCGCGCACGACAGTTTCTCGATCACCTCGCACAGCCACTTGGAGAGCGGCCCGAAGGCGCGGGAGATCGTCGCCGACTTGTGATCCAGGTCCGGGGCGAGGGCCGCGCCCGAGCAGATCAGCGCGCCGGCCACCAGGACCGGCCACGGCATCGGCCGGTCCAGGGAGTACGCCACCGCCCCCACCCCGAGCCAGGCCGCCGCCCCCGACAACGAATGCGCCGGTCCCATCATGTGCGTCCCCACCCCATCGTTTCCGCTCCGCCGCCCTGCCGGCGACACAGCGTAGCGTCAGTGATCTTCGTACGGTCGGCCGGTTCCCCCCGCGACCGCATCGGCAGGCAGTATGGAGGGCGTGACCCTTATCGATCAGATGCCGAGTACCGCCGATCCCGACGCTCTCTACGAAGCCTTCTCCCACTGGGCCGAGGGCCGGGGCATCACGCTCTATCCCGCCCAGGAGGAGGCGCTGATCGAAGTGGTCTCCGGAGCGAACGTCATCCTGTCCACCCCGACCGGCTCCGGCAAGAGCCTGGTCGCTGCCGGTGCCCACTTCGCCGCGCTCGCCCAGGACAAGGTCACCTTCTACACCGCGCCCATCAAGGCGCTGGTGTCGGAGAAGTTCTTCGACCTGTGCAAGATCTTCGGCACCGAGAACGTCGGCATGCTCACCGGCGACGCCTCGGTCAACGCCGACGCGCCGGTCATCTGCTGCACCGCCGAGGTCCTCGCCTCCATCGCGCTGCGGGACGGCGCGGACGCCGACATCGGCCAGGTCGTGATGGACGAGTTCCACTTCTACGCGGAGCCGGACCGGGGCTGGGCCTGGCAGATCCCGCTGCTGGAACTGCCGCAGGCGCAGTTCGTCCTGATGTCGGCGACGCTCGGCGACGTGAGCCGCTTCGAGGAGGACCTGACCCGGCGCACCGGGCGGCCGACCGCCGTGGTGCGCTCCGCCACCCGGCCGGTGCCGCTGAGCTACGAGTACCGCACGACCCCGCTGACCGAGACGCTCACCGGGCTGCTCGAGACCCACCAGGCACCGGTGTACATCGTGCACTTCACCCAGGCACAGGCGGTGGAGCGCGCCCAGGCGCTGATGAGCATCAACATGTGCTCGCGCCAGGAGAAGGACGAGATCGCCAAGCTGATCGGCAACTTCCGCTTCACCACCCGGTTCGGGCGGAACCTCTCCCGCTACGTCCGGCACGGCATCGGCGTGCACCACGCGGGGATGCTGCCGAAGTACCGGCGGCTGGTGGAGAAGCTGGCGCAGGCGGGTCTGCTCAAGGTGATCTGCGGCACCGACACGCTGGGGGTGGGCGTCAACGTGCCCATCCGCACGGTGCTGTTCACCGCGCTGACCAAGTACGACGGCAACCGGGTGCGGGTGCTGCGGGCCCGGGAGTTCCACCAGATCGCGGGGCGCGCCGGGCGGGCGGGCTTCGACACCGCGGGGCTGGTCGTCGCCCAGGCGCCCGAGCACGTCATCGAGAACGAGAAGGCCCTCGCCAAGGCCGGTGACGACCCGAAGAAGCGCCGCAAGGTGGTCCGGAAGAAGGCGCCGGAGGGTTTCGTCAACTGGAGCCAGAACACCTTCGAGAAGCTGATCGCCTCCGAGCCGGAGCCGCTCACCTCCCGCTTCAAGGTGACCCACGCGATGCTGCTGTCCGTCATCGCGCGTCCCGGCGACGCCTTCCAGGCGATGCGCAAGCTGCTGGAGGACAACCACGAGGACCGCCGCAGCCAGTTGCGCCACATCCGGCGGGCGATCGCCATCTACCGCTCGCTGCTGGACGGCGGGATCGTCGAGCAGCTCGCCACCCCGGACGCCGAGGGGCGCACCATCCGGCTGACCGTCGACCTCCAGCAGGACTTCGCGCTCAACCAGCCGCTGTCCACCTTCGCGCTGGCCGCCTTCGAGCTGCTGGACCCCGAATCCCCCTCGTACGCGCTGGACATGGTCTCCGTCGTGGAGTCCACCCTGGACGACCCGCGGCCGATCCTCGCCGCCCAGCAGAACAAGGCCAGGGGCGAGGCCGTGGCGCAGATGAAGGCGGACGGCGTCGAGTACGAGGAGCGCATGGAGCGGCTGGCGGACATCGGCTACCCCAAGCCGCTGGAGGAGCTGCTCTTCCACGCCTACGGCGTCTACCGCAAGAGCCATCCCTGGGTCGGCGACCACCCGCTGTCCCCGAAGTCCGTGGTCCGCGACATGTACGAACGGGCCATGACCTTCGGGGAGTTCGTCTCCCACTACGAACTGGCCCGCACCGAGGGCATCGTGCTGCGCTACCTGGCCAGTGCATACAAGGCGCTGGAGCACACCGTGCCGGACGACCTGAAGTCCGAGGACTTCCAGGACATCGTCGCCTGGCTCGGCGAGATGGTCCGCCAGGTCGACTCCAGCCTGCTGGACGAGTGGGAGCAGCTCGCCAACCCCGAGGACGAGACGGCCGAGGAGGCCCAGGACCGCGCCGACCAGGTCAAGCCGGTCACTGCCAACGCCCGTGCCTTCCGCGTCCTGGTGCGCAACGCGATGTTCCGGCGGGTGGAGCTGGCGGCCCTGGACAAGTTCCGGGAACTGGGCGAACTGGACGCCGAGTCCGGATGGGACGCCGACGCGTGGGCCGAGGCCATGGACGCGTACTGGGAGGAGTACGACGAGCTGGGCACCGGTCCGGACGCCCGCGGGCCGAAGCTGCTGCGGATCGAGGAGCACCCCGAGGACGGCCTGTGGAAGGTCCGGCAGACCTTCGCCGACCCCGCCGGCGACCACGACTGGGGCATCTCCGCCGAGGTGGACCTCACGGCGTCCGACGCGGAGGGCCGTGCTGTGATCAAGGTTCTCGACGTGGGACAGCTGTGACGGCGGCCCGGGAGCGAACGAGGGAGCACCGACGATGACCGACCCCCACAGCCCGACCGAACGCCTGGTCGATCTGCTGGATCTGGAGCGGATCGAGGAGAACATCTTCCGCGGCCACAGTCCCGACGAGCCTCTGCAGCGCGTCTTCGGCGGCCAGGTCGCCGGGCAGGCTCTGGTCGCGGCCGGGCGCACCACCGACGGGGACCGCCCGGTGCACTCCCTGCACGCGTATTTCCTCCGCCCGGGAGTGCCCGGGGTTCCGATCGTGTACATGGTCGAGCGGGTGCGCGACGGGCGGTCCTTCACCACCCGCCGTGTGGTGGCCGTGCAGCAGGGCCGGACGATCTTCAACCTGACCGCCTCCTTCCACCGGGGTGAGCAGGGTTTCGAGCACCAGCTGCCGATGCCCGGCGTACCGGATCCGGAGTCGCTGCCGAAGCTGGCCGACGAGGTCCGCGAACACCTGGGCACGCTGCCCGAGTCGCTGGAGCGCATGGCGCACCACCAGCCCTTCGACATCCGGTACGTGGAGCGGCTGCGCTGGACGCCGCAGGAGCTGGAAGGGGTGGAGCCGCGCAGCGCGGTGTGGATGCGGGCGGTGGGGCCCCTGGGCGACGACCCCCTCGTCCACACCTGCGCCGTCACCTACGCCAGCGACATGACGCTGCTGGACGCGGTGCGCCTTCCGGTCGAACCCCTGTGGGGGCCGCGCGGTTTCGACATGGCCTCGCTGGACCACGCGATGTGGTTCCACCACCCGTTCCGCGCCGACGAGTGGTTCCTCTACCAGCAGGAGTCACCCGTCGCCACCGGGGCCCGCGGGCTCGCCCGGGGGCAGATCTTCGACCGGCGGGGCCGGCTGCTGGTGTCCGTGATGCAGGAGGGCCTGTTCCGGCGGGCGGGCGGCTGACCCCCTCCCCGTCCGCCCGTCCGGGGGCCGGGGCAGCGGGCGTGCCGACCGTGCCGTGCTCAGGGCCAGGGTGAGGCCCAGCCGGTGCCAGAGGATCTCCTCCTCCCCGTCGGCCGTGAGCAGTCTTCCGACGACCTCCCGGGCGGCGAGGGAGTCCGGCCGGACGGGTGCCAGATCGGGCCGGAGTTCCTCCAGCCGGGCCCGTTCGGCCTCGTCCGGCACCACCTCCTCCACCGTCTGCGGGGCGAGCACGGCGGCGTGGGCGGCGGCCGCCGCCCACGGGTCGTCCGTTCCGCGCAGCACCTGGGCGATCCGGCGGTTGCGCCAGTGACGCGGGCGCCGGTCCTCGCCTTCGGCGAGCAGGCGCCGCAGCCCCTCGGGCAGGGCACCGCCGAGCAGTTCCGGCTGCTGCTCGGCGGTGTCCCGCAACTCGGCCGCCAGGTAGAACCACACCACGGACCGGTACCGGTTGAGGGAGAAGCGCACCGGCCCGAAGCAGCCGGCCCGGGCGAGCCGGGCGAAGCGCGCCGGGGAGACGCCCAGCAGCGCGGCGCCCTCCCGGGCACCGACCAGGCGCAGCCGCCGCCGCAGTGTGGCCGGAAATCCCTCCTCGGCGCGGAGCCGGTCCAGCTCCGCCACGGACACCCGCCGACGGCGGCCCTCCCGTTCCGGCGCCACCGTCGCCACCTCGCCGAGCTGGACGGCCAGCTCCAGCTCTCGCGGCCTCAGTCCCAGCCTCCGGTGCGCCTCGCCCAGCGGCACGGCGTCCACCGGAGCGGCCCGGACCTCCGCCTCCGTTCCCGGCGCCTCCGCCTTCCCGGACCTCACCGGCTCCGACGACGGCTCCGGGGACGGCTCCGAGAACAGCTCCAAGGACAGACCCATGGACACATTTCCCCCTCCGCAACGCCACGGTCACTGTGTGCGACGACCGTAGCCCGCCGCCGCGGCGGCGCGCGGCGCCTGTGGACAACTCGGGATCGTGCCTGGTGGGTCTGTGTCCGGTGGTGCCCGGCGGGCCGCTCAGCGGCCGTTGCGCATGGCCACGCCCAGGTGTTCGCCGACCCGGTTCACCAGCAGGGTCATCTCGTAGGCCACCTGTCCCATGTCGGCGTCCGCGGCTGCGAGCACGCACAGGCAGCTGCCGTCCCCGGCGGCCGTGACGAACAGCACTCCCTCGTCGAACTCGATCACCGTCTGCCGTACCCGGCCCACGTGGAAGTGCTCGCCCGTTCCCCTGGCCAGGCTGTGCAGCCCGGAGGAGACGGCGGCGAGGTGCTCCGCCTGGCTTCTCTCCAGGCCCTGGCTGGCCGCCGTGACCAGTCCGTCGTTGGAGAGCACCAGCGCGTGCCGCACCGACGAGATCCGCTGCGTCAGATCGTCCAGGAGCCAGTCCAGTTCACTGCTCAGGGCCATGCCCGGTTCCCCCTTCTCATGGTCATGCCGTGCCAGCCTTACCCACGACAGGCGTCCGGGCAACCACCGTTCCGGCCTGCCGAGGCCACGGCCGGAACCGGAAGGACAGGTACCGGGGCCGGGAGCGGGGAACGGCATCGGCTATGGACCAGGAGGGACGCAGGACGAGGGCAGGACGGGGCAGGACGGACCGGGGCGGGACGCGGGTGCGGGAGTTCTCCGAGCGGGCCGCCGGGCGGGAGATCCGGTCCCCCGGCGGCGGCCACGGGCCGCCGTCCGGTCTCCTGCGCCGGCACGGACGACCGCTGCCCGGCGCTGTCCGTGCGCGCCTGGCGCGCGGCCGGCCCGTCCGCCTCCACGCGCTCCGATGCGCCCGGCCTCTCGACGCCGCCCCCGTCGCATGGCTAGGGTGCGCGGACGACCAGGAGGGTACCGATCGGTAACCGGGCGAGAGGAGGCAGGCGTGCCGGAGGCCGGCAACGGACACGACGACGCGCTGTACGTGCTGACGGCGGTGCTGCTCACCCCCGCGCGGTTCCCGAGCGTCCTCGGCGACGACTACCCCGAGGCGTGCGCCGCGCTCGGGCTGGAGCCGTACGCGGAGGGCTACGGCCTCGTCCTCGGGCAGGACGGGCAGGGAGCCCGCTGGACGGTCGCCACGGAGGACGTGTCCCTCGTGGCCTGTGCGATCGCCGCCTGGGACTGCGGTATGGAGTACGACCTGTCCCCGGACGAGGGGACGATCGCCGCCGTGCTCCCCGGCTGGCCGCTGGCGCTGGCGGTGTCCGCGCCGGGCGTCCCGGCTCCCCACGACCCGGAACCCGGTCCCGGACCGGACGGCGGCCGGGCGCCGCTGACCCCGCCGGACATCACGCGCTGGGGCCCCGCGCAGCGGCGGCTGGGGGCCGACGAGATCGCGCTGCGGTGGGCCGACTGGCGCGCGCAGGTCGACGACGCGGACGTGACGTCCGCCGGCCCGGGAGAGCGGCCGCGCGGCAGGGCGCGCCGCGCCCTGGAGGAGGCCCGCGCCTACCTGGACTCCCCGCCTCCGCCCGGCCGGATCCGCTCGGCCTTCGCCACCGGCAGCGCCCGGACGCTGCGCGTGGACGGCCCCGGGTGGAGCCTGGTGGCCCGGACCGACGACATCGCGTTCGTCCTGCTGGACGACGAGCCGGGCGGGGTGCTCCCGGTGGGCCGCGGCCCGGAGCTGCCGGGGCTGCTCCGGGCCCTGGACGAGCTGGCCCTGCGGCCGGACACCGCCGTCTGAGCCGCCGTCTGAGCGCGCCTTCCCGCGCCCGGCCGCGCGGTGCGGCGCCGGCTCAGCGTCCCAGTTCCTTGCGGGTCACCCGCCGCAGCCGGCGACGTTGCGAGGGGTCGAGCATCAGGTAGGCGACCGCCGGGACACCGACGATCACCGCCACCGCGATCAGGAAACTTCCGGTCAGCCACCATAGGAACAGCCCTGCGGCCACACCGCCGACGGCGATCTTCCCTCGGTTGGTCATCTTCCACGCCTCCTCGGCGGCGGTACGGCCACCGCCCGTCATCGGAACGCCCGGGAGGGGGTCCCGGTTCCCCTCCTACCCGCTCCCGTCCGGCATGCGCGCCCTCATCCGCGCAGCGGCGCCCCGACCTCGTGCATGTGCCGCAGCGCCTGCGCGTAGGAGTCCCACAGCCCGGTCTCGGTGTACGGCACCCCCAGCGCCCGGCAGTGGCGGCGGACCAGGGGCCGGGCGAGCCTGAGGTGCGGGCGCGGCATGCTCGGGAACAGGTGGTGCTCTATCTGGTGGTTGAGACCGCCCAGCAGCCAGTCCACGACCGCTCCGCCGCGCACGTTGCGCGAGGTGAGGACCTGGCGGCGCAGGTGCCCCCAGGGCTCCCCGTCCGGGTCGGGCATCTCCATGCCCTTGTGGTTGGGGGCGAAGGAGCAGCCCAGGTGGAGCCCGAACAGCGCGTGGTGGACGGCCGCGAAGGCGAGCGCCCTGCCGGCGGGCATCGCCGACAGCAGCAGGGCCGTGTATCCGGTCAGGTGCGCCAGGATCAGCGCCCCTTCCAGGGCGCGCTCGCGTCCCCGCCGCCGCTCCCCCTCGCCGGCCCACAGCATCCGCACGCTCGCCGCCTTCAGCGCGACGCCCTCCAGGAGCAGCAGGGGGAGGAACAGCCGTGCCTGGTGACGGGTGAGCCACCGCGCGACCCCTTCCCGTCCGGCGGCCTGCCGCTGGGTCCACACCAGGACTCCGACCCCGACGTCCGGGTCCTTGTCCACGTGGTTGGGGTTGGCGTGGTGGCGGTTGTGCTTGTCGTTCCACCACATGCGGCTCATCCCGAGCAGCAGGTTGCCGTGGACGAGCCCGATCGCGCGGTTGACGCGGCGGCTCGCGGCGATCTGCGCGTGTCCGGCGTCGTGGCCGATGAAGGCGGTGCGGGCCCACAGGACGGAGAACGGGAGCGCCAGCGCCAGGACCCACCAGGAGTGCCCGAGGAGCACGGTGCCCGCGGCGACGGCGGCCAGCGCGAGCGCATTGACGGCGATGCCGGTCGCGTACCAGCCGGTGCGCCGCTCCAGCAGGCCCTGCTCCCTGACCTGCCGGAGCAGAGGCGCGAACTCGCTGCCGCCCTCGGCGGCGCCCACGGGCGGTCCGGGGCTTCGGTCCGGTGCGGCGGGCCGGGTGGTCCTGGGCATGCTGCCTCCGTGGGTTGTCTGCGGGCGCGGCTCCGGTCTGCTCAAACGTAGGGAGGGGGACGCGGCGGGGACCATGGCGGCAGCCCCCGTGCCGGCCTGGGGAGAACCCCCGTAACCGTGTTCCGTGCGGTGCCGGCGTACCGCCTTCCGGCGGGGCTTGCGCAGGGAGCGGCCGTGCTGTACGGTGAGCCGCTCTTGACTAGTCAAATTTGAGGAGTCAGTCAGCACTGTGGCTTCGCCCGTGGCACCGTCCTCGCCCCCGTCTCCCCCTCTGCTCGCCGACTGCGCCGCCGTCTTCCTCCCCGCCGATCCGCCGCGTGCCGGGCGGATCGCCTTCTGGCGTCCGGACGGCGAGCCTCCGCTCCCGGGCGGCCATCCGCCGCAGGAACTGACCGTCGCCCTGCCCGGTGCCGGAGGACGGGTGCGTCCGCACAGCGTGCCGGCGCTCGTGCTGCCCGTCGCCGACGCCCTGCCCGTGCTGACCCGGATCCGCGCCGCGCGCCGGGAGGGCGCCCCCGCGTTCTGGGGGGCGGCCGCGCTGCTGGCCCTCCACCTCGCCGCCCGGGGACGTCTGCTGCCCGGCCTGAGCCCGCTGGACCACGACGCCTGGCGGCTCGGCCCCCTCGATCCCGCCGACCTCGGCCGGCTGCGCGACCTCGCCGCCGCCATGCCGCCGTACGCCCACGCCGTACCGCTGCCGCGGGAGGCCTCCCCCGGCCCCGGCGACCTGCGGCTGCCCGATCCGGAGCGGCTCCTGCGGGCCTTCCTCGACGCCGTGGCCGACGTCCTCCCCCGCACTCCCGCGGCCGAACTCGCCGCCGGGGGCCCCGCCTTCGCCGCCGACGCCCCGCAGCACCTGCCCGAACAGCGCGCCTGGGCGGACGGCGTCGCCGCCGGGCACGACACGGGCGTGCGGCTCTCACTGCGCGTGGAGGTCCCCGGCCTCACCGGACCCGGCGCCGGGGACACCCGGGAGCCCTCCCCCGCGCCGCGCTTCCGGGCCGTCCTCCAGGTGCACGACCCCGCCGGCCCCTCCCTCGTCGCCGATGCCGCCGAACTGTGGTCCGGCGCCTCCCCGGCCGCGGCGGACTTCGGTCCGCGGGCGCGCGCGGCCACGCTGCTCACCCTGCGCCGGGCCGCCGCCGCGTGGGAGCCGCTGGCCCCGCTGCTGTCGGCGGCCGTCCCCGACTCCGTCGAACTCGCCGACGAGGAGGTCGCCGAGCTCCTCGGCGCGCCCGTCGCCCGTGCGCTGGACGCGGCGGGTCTGGCGGTGCACTGGCCCCGGGACCTGGTCCGCACGCTGGCCACCCGCGCGGTGGTCGGCCCGGAGGAGGCCGCGGACACGGGGGACGTTCCCGGGCGGGGCCGCCCCTCCTCCCCCTCCGCGCCCTCCTTCCTCTCGGCCGACGCGCTGCTCTCCTTCAGCTGGCGGTTCGCCGTCGGCGACCGGGAACTCTCCCGTGCGGAGCTGGACCGCCTCGCCGAGGCCGGACGTCCTCTCGTCCGGCTGCGCGACCGGTGGGTCCTGATCGACCCGGCCGAGGTGCGGCGGGCCCGCGACCTCCGGGACCGCGAGGTCGCCCCGCTCGACGCCCTCGGCGCCGTGCTGGCCGGCGCCCTCCCCGGCGAGGACGGCGGGAAACCCGCGGTGGAGGTGCGGGCCACCGGTTGGCTGGAGGAACTCCGCCGCCGGCTCGCCGACCCCGGGCACACCGACCCCGACCCCGTCCCCCAGCCTCCCGGACTCGCCGCCGACCTGCGCGACTACCAGCTGCGCGGCCTGAACTGGCTGCACCGGACGACCTCGCTCGGGCTGGGCTGCTGCCTCGCCGACGACATGGGCCTGGGCAAGACCGTCCAGCTCGTCGCGCTCCATCTCCACCGGCAGCTCGATCCCGCCTCGGCCGGACCGACGCTGGTGGTCTGCCCCGCCTCCCTGCTGGGCAACTGGCAGCGGGAGATCGAGCGGTTCGCCCCCGGCACCCCCGTGCGCCGCCACCACGGCACCGGCCGCGACCTGTCGAAGGCGCCCGCGGACGGGTTCGTCCTGACCACGTACGGCACCATGCGGCTCGACGCCGCCGAACTCGCCCGCGTGGACTGGGGCCTGGTCGTCGCCGACGAGGCGCAGCACGTGAAGAATCCGTTCTCCTCCACCGCCCGGCAGTTGCGCGCCATCCCCTCCCGGGCGCGGGTGGCGCTCACCGGCACCCCGGTGGAGAACAACCTCACCGAGCTGTGGGCCGTCCTCGACTGGGCCACACCCGGGCTCCTCGGCAGCCTGGGCGCCTTCCGCAGGCTCCACGCCGACGCCGTGGAGCGGGACGCGGGAACGGACGGCGGCGCCGCGGCCGAGCGGCTCGCCCGGCTGGTGCGCCCCTTCCTGCTGCGCCGCCGCAAGAGCGACCCGGGCATCGCCCCCGAACTGCCTCCCAAGACCGAGACCGACCGAGCCGTCGCGCTGACGGCGGAGCAGGCCGGGCTGTACGAGGCGGCGGTCCGCGAAGGGCTGGCCGGGATCTCCGGGGCGGAGGGCCTCGCCCGCCGCGGACGGGTCGTGGGACTGCTCACCGCCCTCAAGCAGATCTGCAACCACCCCGCGCAGTACCTGAAGGAGGAGAACCCGTGTCTGGCGGGCCGCTCGGGCAAGCTGGAACTCCTCGACGAACTGCTGGACACCATCCTCGCCGAGGGGGCGGGGGTCCTGGTCTTCACCCAGTACGTGCGGATGGCCCGGCTGCTGGAGCGCCATCTGGCCGGCCGGGGGGTGGGCGTCCAGTGTCTGCACGGGGGCACCCCCGTGCGGCGGCGCGAGGAGATGGTGGAGCGCTTCCAGAGCGGCGAGGCGCCGGTCTTCCTCCTCTCCCTGAAGGCCGCGGGCACCGGGCTCAACCTCACCCGGGCCGAGCACGTCGTGCACTTCGACCGCTGGTGGAACCCGGCCGTCGAGGCGCAGGCCACCGACCGGGCGTACCGCATCGGGCAGGACCGCCCGGTCCAGGTGCACCGACTGGTCACCGAGGGCACGGTCGAGGACCGCATCGCCGGGATGCTCGCCCGCAAGCAGGCGCTCGCCGACGCCGTGCTGGGCTCGGGCGAGGCCGCCCCGACCGAACTGACCGACGCCGAACTGGCCGGTCTCGTCGAGCTGCGGAGGGACGGACGGTGAGCGGAACGAACGGAGCGGAGGAGCGGCGCGAGCGCACCTTCGAGGCGCTGCCGCCCGCCCGCGGGCGCGGCTTCGCGCAAACCTGGTGGGGGCAGTCCTGGCTCAGGGCGCTGGAGGACACCGCGCTCGACTCCGAACAGCTCAAGCAGGGGCGGAGGTACGCCCGTGCGGGCGCGGTCGGCGCGGTCTCCGTCCGGCCGGGGCGGGTCACCGCGGTCGTCCGGGACCGCGACGGCACGCGCCGCCGCTGCGACGTGCTGGTGCAGCGGCTGGACGACGCGGAGTGGGACCGGCTGCTGGACGTGGTGGCCGGCGAGGCCGGCCACATCGCGGCACTCCTCGACCACGATCTGCCTCCCCGGCTCGCCGAGGACGCGGACGCGGCGGGCGTCGCCCTGCTGCCGGGCATCGGCGACCTGGAGCCGGAGTGCGACTGCGGGGCGTGGGACCACTGCCTCCACACCGCGGCGGTGTCCTACCAGGTGGCGCGGCTGCTGGACCGGGACCCCTGTCTGCTGCTGCTGGTCCGGGGGCGGGACGAGCGCTCCCTGCTGGAGGAGGTGCAGCGGCGCAACGCCGTGCGGGCGGACGGTACGGCGCGGGCGGACGGCTCCGCGCCGCCGGCCGACCGGGAGCCGGCGGGCGTACCGGCCGACGAGGCCTACGCGCTGGGGGCGATCCTGCCCCCGCTGCCCGCCGTGCCCGCCGTGCCCGCCGGGCCGGGCGGCTCCGCGTCGCTCACCGGCGGCGCGCCGCCCGAACCCGGTGTGGACACCGCGGCGCTGGAGTTCCTGGCGGCGCGGGCGGCCGACGCCGCGCGGCGGATGCTGGCCGGGGCGCTGGCCCCGGGCCACGCGGACACCGTCGTGCCCGCGCCGCTCACCCGGTGGCAGGACGCGGTGCGGCTGGCCGCCGCCCGCCCCGGCCCGGACGTCGCCGCGCGGCTGGCCGCGGGCTGCGGCCGTACCCCTTCGGAGCTCCGCGTGGCCGTGCGGGCCTGGGAGTTCGGCGGTCCCGAGGGGGTGGCCGTGCTGGAGGAGGAGTGGGATCCGGACCCCGAGGCGCGGGCGCGCGCCCGGGATCTGGTCGCCGCCGCCTGGGCGGACGTCCGGGGGGACGGGCGGGAGGAGGGGGAACGGCCGCGGTGGCGCGTCACCCGCAACCGCTGGACGGCTGCCGGCACGGACCTCCAGCTCCGCCTCGGGCGCGACGGACGCTGGTGGCCGTACCGGAGGGAGGGCGGCCGGTGGTGGCCCGCGGGTCCCGCGGAGCGCGATCCGGCCGCCGCTCTGGCGGGGCTGTGTCAGCTGTGTCAGGCGAGTCCTTCCATCACGGGGTAGTAGCCCCCGGACTGGCCGGCCGCCTTGGGGTGGTACGAGTTGGTGATGTTGAGCCAGTCGACGCTGTGCAGCCACGCGTCGCCGGAGCAGATCTCGTGTCCGGTGAAGCGGCCCCGCACGTCGCCGAAGGCGAAGCCGTGGTCGGCGGCGCGCTTGGCGATGACGTCGCTCAGGTGGTCGGCGGCGTCGTTGATGGCCTTGCGCGAGGTCTCGCTGAGACCGACCGCGCAGGTGCCGTTGAGCTTGTAGAAGCGGGGGTAGTTGAGCACGACCACCCGGGCGTTGGGCGCCTTGCTCCGGATGGCGCCGTAGACCGCGTCGAGCCGTCCGGGGAGGGTGCCGGCGATGTACTGGCGTGCCTGGTCGATCCGTTCGACGCAGCCGCTCGTGCCCTGCAGGACACAGGTGGTCATCGCGTCCGCGAACCCGGCGTCGTTGCCGCCGATGGAGATGCTGACCAGGGTGGTGCCCGAGTTCAGGGGGCCGAGCTGACTGTTGATGACATCGGTGGTCTTGGCGCCGGAACAGGCGGTGAAGTGGAAGGATGCGGGGGCGTTGGCGTTCTTCCACAGCACCGGGTAGGCCCTGTTGCTGCGCTTGCAGGAGCCGCTGCTGCTGTCGTAGTCGCCGGCGCCGACTCCGGAGGAGTAGGAGTCGCCGAGCGCGACGTAGGAGGTGGCGGCGGCCTCCTGGGCCGTGGCCGCACCTGCTCCGCCGAGCACGAGTCCGGCGAGGACGGTGAGGGTGGCCGCCGCGGACGCGAGACGGGGCAGCTTCATGGAGCCTCCTGGAGCGTGGGGGGACGGGGGAGGGAGTTGCGCTTACTACGTGGTAGCAGCGGCACGTTCTTTCAGGAAGTGTTCATGCCAAATCTGATCCGGTGTTCGGCTGATCAACCGAACCTCGCCCCGGGGAGTAACGCCCTTTCCTCTGACGAACCGTCCGATGGGCGATCGTGCGGGAACCCGGGTCTTGTCGGAAACTCCGGCAACGGGCAGGGTCTGCGGAGAGCCACAGGGAACAACTCAAGCGAACACAAGCGCACTGGAACGGACTTCAGCGGGCCGGCCCTGCGGGGCGGGCCGGCACGGACGACCGAGGAGACGCATGTACCACGAGGACGTGACGCCGAGCCGGGGCACCCTCCCCGCCCGCGCCTGGTACGCGGACTCCGACGCCCGGCGGCTGAGCCTGAACGGGACGTGGGCCTTCCGGCTGTGGCCGACCGCCGCCGGAGGAGGGGAGGAGTTCACCCGGCCGGACTTCGACCCGTCCGGCGACCCGGACTGGGGCGAGGTCGCGGTGCCCGGCCACTGGGTCCTCCAGGGGCACGGCTCGCCCGCGTACACCAACGTCGCCTACCCCTTCCCCGTCGACCCGCCGCGGGTGCCCACCGAGAACCCGACCGGCGACCACCGCCTCGTCTTCGACCTGCCCGGCGACTGGCCGGCCGGCGGGGAGTGCGTGCTGCGCTTCGAGGGCGTGGAGTCCTGCGCCCGGGTCTGGCTCAACGGCCAGGAACTGGGCGTCTTCCAGGGCAGCAGGCTGCCGCACGAGTTCGCGGTCGGAAGGCTGCTGAGGCCGCGCGGCAACGTGCTGGCCGTCCGGGTCCACCAGTGGTCCGCGGGCAGTTACCTGGAGGACCAGGACATGTGGTGGCTGCCGGGGATCTTCCGCGAGGTGACGCTGCTGCACCGCCCCGCCGGGTCGGTCGCCGACTTCTTCGTGCACGCCTCCTACGACCACCGCGCCGGCACCGGCACCCTGCGGGTGGACTCCGCGCCGGGCGGCCGGGTCACCGTGCCCGAGCTCGGACTCGACCTGGCCGCGGGGGAGTCCGCGACCGTCCCCGTGGAGCCGTGGTCCGCCGAGGTTCCGCGGCTGTACGGCGCCCGGCTGACCACGGAGGGCGAGACGGTCCCGCTGCGGATCGGCTTCCGCACCGTGGCGATCGAGGACGGGGTGCTGAAGGCCAACGGCCGACGCGTGCTGTTCCGGGGCGTCAACCGGCACGAGTTCCACCCGGAGAGCGGACGGACCCTGGACCTGGAGACGATGCGCCGGGACGTGGTGCTGATGAAACGCCACAACGTCAACGCCGTCCGCACCAGCCACTACCCGCCGCACCCCGCCTTCCTGGACCTGTGCGACGAGCTGGGGCTGTGGGTGATCGACGAGTGCGACCTGGAGACCCACGGCTTCGTCGACCTGGGGTGGCGCAACAACCCCGTGGACGACGAGCGGTGGACCCCGGCCCTGCTCGACCGCGCCCGGCTCATGGTCGAGCGCGACAAGAACCACCCCTCGGTGATCGTCTGGTCCCTGGGCAACGAGTGCGGCGCCGGGCGCGGCCTGACCGCGATGGCCCGGTGGATCCGCGAACGCGACCCGTCCCGGCCGGTCCACTACGAGAACGACCCCGCGTACCCCGACTCCGACCTCCACAGCCGGATGTACGCCCCGCACGAGGAGGTCGAGCTGATCGGGCGGCGGGCCGAACCGCCCCTGGAGGACCCCGGGGCCGACGCCCGGCGCCGCGCCATGCCCTTCGTCCTGTGCGAGTACGCGCACGCCATGGGCAACGGTCCGGGCGGACTGAGCGAGTACCAGCGGCTGTTCGAACGGTACGAGCGCTGCCAGGGCGGCTTCGTGTGGGAGTGGATCGACCACGGGCTGGCCCGGCGCACCGCCGACGGGCGGCCCTGGTTCGCCTACGGCGGCGACTTCGGCGAGGAGCTGCACGACGGCAACTTCGTCTGCGACGGGCTGCTCTTCCCCGACCGCACCCCCTCCCCCGGCCTCGTCGAGTACAAGAAGGTGATCGAGCCGGTCCGGATCGGGGGCGACGGGGTCGCCGGCACCGTGCGCGTCGCCAACCTCCACGACGTCGCCGACCTGTCGCATCTGGCCTTCACCTGGTCCTACGAGGTGGAGGGCGAGACGGTCGCCGACGGAACGCTGCCCGTGCCGCCGCTGGGCCCCGGCGAGAGCGCCGAGGTCGCCCTCCCTGAACCGCCCCGCACCGACCTCGCCGGCGAGGTGTGGTGGACCGTGCGGGCCGTCCTCGCCCACGACACCGCCTGGGCCGAACGGGGCCACCCGGTGGCCTGGGGCCAGCTCGCCGCCGCGCCCCTCCCCCGCACCCGCCCGGCCGCCACCCCGGTGGCGCCCCGCCGGGCCGCGGGACGGATCGACCTGGGTCCGGCCGTCTTCGACGCGGCCGACGGGCTCCTCGTCTCCCTCGGCGGCATCCCCCTGAAGGGTCCGCGACTGGACGTCTGGCGCGCCCCGACCGACAACGACAACGGCGCCTCCTGGCAGACCGACACCCGTCACGGGCTTCTGTGGCGCGAGCTGGGCCTGCACCGGATGCGGCACCGCCTCGACGCCGTCGAGACCGACGCCGCCGACGGCGGGGCTCTGACCGTGCGCACCCGTGTCGCCCCGGCCGCCACCGATCTGGGTCTGCGCGCCGTTTACCGGTGGACCGCCACCGAGCGGACGGTGCGGCTGGAGGTGGCCGTCGAGCCGGAGGGCGACTGGCCCTGCCCGCTGCCGCGACTGGGCGTGCGGCTGGGGCTGCCCGCCCGCCACGGGTACGCGCGGTGGTTCGGCGGCGGGCCGGGCGAGGCGTACCCCGACACCCGGGCGGCGGCGATGACGGGACGCTGGGAGGCGCCGGTGGACGACCTCCAGACCCCGTACGTCCGCCCCCAGGAGAACGGCGCCCGCGCGGACGTGCGCTGGGCGGAGCTGCGGGAGGACGGCGGGTCGGGCGGCGGCCTGCGGATCGAGGCCGGCTCCGCGCCCTTCTGGTTCACCGCGCGCCGCTGGACGAGCGAGCACCTCGACGCCGCCGGGCACACCTGCGACCTCGTGCCCGGCGACACCGTCTGGGTCAACCTCGACCACGCCCTGCACGGCATCGGCTCGCAGTCCTGCGGGCCCGGTGTGCTCCCCGGGTACCGGCTCCGCGCGGAGCCGGCCCGGTTCTCCTTCGTCCTCTCCGCCGCGTGATCCCGCCCGGCGGTCCGGCACCGGCTCAGCGCTTGACGCCGACCCCGCCGTAGAGCGCGACGCGGCGCAGCTCGTCCGGCTCGGGCACCGGTCCCTCCGGCCGCCACAGCGGCAGTTGGACCAGTCCGGGGTCGAGGAGGTCGTAGCCGTCGAAGAAGCGCAGTATCTCGGCGTGGCGGCGCAGGGTCACCGAGGCGGTGGCCTTCCGGTAGACGTCGGTGCCCTCTTCCACCAGGTCGCGCTCGTGGAAGTCGGGAGTGCCGTGGGTGAGGACGAGGCAGCTCCCGGCGGGCAGGGCCTTGTCGAAGGCCGCCACGATCCGGGCGGGGTCCTCGTCGTCGGTGACGAAGTGCAGGACGGCGACCAGGAGCAGGGCCACCGGCCGGTCGAAGTCGATCAGTTCGCGGACGGCCGGGTCCTCCAGGACGGCCTCGGGTTCGCGGATGTCGGCCAGGACGAACTCCGCGTTGCCCGAGCCGACGAGCTTGGCGCCCGCGTGGGCGGAGACGATGGGGTCGTTGTCGACGTACGCCACCCGGACGTCCCCGGCGACGGAGCGGGCCAGTTCGTGGGTGTTGGGCGAGGTGGGGATGCCGGTGCCCAGGTCGATGATCTGGCGGATGCCGTGGTCCCTCACCACCGTCCGTACGGCACGTCCGAGGAAGTCGCGGTTGGCGCGGGCGCTCACCCGCACGTCCGGGGCGATCGCCATGAGGCGCTCGGCGGCCTCGCGGTCCACCTCGTAGTTGTCGCTCCCGCCGAGGTAGTAGTCGTACATACGGGCCGGGTGCGGCCTGCCCGTGTCGATCTGGTCGGGCGTGAAGCCCAGGTGGGACTGGTTGGTCATGCCGTCCTCCGTCGCGGTCCTTGCGGTCTTCTCCGCGGGCTCTGCGCCCTGTGCCCTGCCCTGTGCCCGGGTCCTACGCGGGTTCGCGGGCGAGCAGGAAGTCCGCCTCGCCCGCCTTCACGCCCTGGATGAACCTCGCGATCGCGTGGCGGGTGTAGACGAGCGCGGGGCCGTCGGGGTCGGTGGACTGGCGCAGGGCCACCCGCCCGTCCGCCAGCCGCATGGCCTCCACGCAGCTTCCCCCGTTGCCGCCGCTCCACGGCCTGTGCCAGCCCTCGCTTCCCAGCTGCCGGGCCGGCATGCCGTTGTAGATACGTTCCTTCATGGCTTCACCGGTTCTTTCACAGCTCCTTGCGGAGACCGTCCAGGACGGCCTCGGTCCGCCGCACCGGAGCGGCCTGCGCGCACATCCGGTCCAGCGCCTCCTGGAACGCCGACACGTCGTCGCGCCGGTCGAAGTAGACGGCGCCCACCAGGCTCTCGCTGTAGGCGACGTCGGGCAGTTCCGGGACGGGGAACCGGAAGATGTGGAAGGGCCCGTACATGGCCGGGTGCGGACCCGCGGCGAAGGGCATGACCTGCAGGCGCACCGTCGGCATCGAGCACGCCTCGATCAGGCGGGCGATCTGCTCGCGCATGACGCCGGGGCCGCCGATGGGCCTGCGCAGGACGGTCTCGTCCATCACCACCCACAGCAGCGGCGGCTCCTCGCGGGCGAGGATCCGCTGGCGCTCCATGCGGAGGGCGAGCCCGCGTTCGATCTCCTCCTCGGGCGCGTGGGGCTGCCCCGCGCGCAGCACGGCCCGGGCGTAGTCCTCGGTCTGCAGCAGTCCGGGCACGTAGTGCGGCTCGTAGGCCCGGATGACGTGGGACTCGCTCTCCAGGCTGACGAAGGCGCTGAACCACTCGGGCAGCACATCGCGGTAGCGGTGCCACCAGCCGGGCCGGTTCGCCTCGCGGGCGAGGGCGAGGAAGCCGTCGATCTCCGCCTGGTCGGTGACGCCGTAGGTGCGCAGCAGCTTCTCGACGTAGGGGATCTTGAGGCCGACCTCGGCCCGCTCCATCCTGCGGATCGTGGCGTGGGTGACGTCGAGGGCCGCGCCCGCCTTCTCGTAGGTGAGCCCCGCCTGCTGCCGCAGATCCCGCAACCGCTTGCCGAGGACTACGCGCAGAACCGTCGGAGCGCCTCCCGTCCGGGAGTCCGCCACTGCCGCCCCTCCAACCCGCCGACCACCGCTTCGCGGCGGAAGTCTGTCATGCCGTCACGTCTTTCCAACAGGGTGCCAGGTGTTTTTCTGCAAACAACAGACTGATCCTTGCCAGATGTCGTCGACGCCCCCCACACTGAGGACGTGGCTTCCTTTTCCGATGTTCGCCCGTTAGAGCGCCACGCCGGATCCGTGGAAGGGATCCTGCGGGACGCCTTCCACCTCCCGGCCATCGGCGCCTCCGTCTCGGAGGCCCGCAGGAGGGTTCTCCACCGGCTGACCGAGTGGAACATCGGGGCCCTGGTGCGCGACGACGCCCAACTCGTCATCTCCGAGCTCTTCACCAACGCCGTCAAGCACACCGACAGCGACAAGGTGGACTGCGAACTGCGGGTGGCGGGCGTGCGGCTGCGGCTGGAGGTCGCCGACCGGGGTGGGGGCCCCGGCCGGCCCCGCCTCCGGCGCGCCGGGCGCCGGGGCGCCCCCGACCGCGAGGGGGAGAGCGGTCGGGGGCTGACGATCGTCGCCGCCCTGGCCGAGGAGTGGGGGGTGCGGCCGGGCGGCGACGGCAGGGGCCACACGGTCTGGGCGGAGCTGGGCTTCGGCTGCTCCGCCCCGTAGACGCGGGACCACCCGGCCTGGGGCGGGGGAGGCCGGGTGGTCCCGCTCGCGCGCCGTCCCGCGCGGACCCTCCGGTGCGCCCTGGCGCGGCGGGCGGCGCGCGGATAGCTTCGCCGCATGACCACCGTCACCAACGGCGAACTGATCGCCTCCGCCGAGCGCGTGCTCCATCCGCACACGGTCGGCGACCGGGTCTTCGGCAATGTGGCGTCCGCTCTGGTCACCGAGGCGGGCGCTGTTCACTCGGGCGTGTGCATCGACACCGGCTCGGGGACGGGCTTCTGCGCCGAGCACGCCGCCATCGCCGCCATGGTCACGGCCCGCGAGTACCGCATCGCGAAAATCGTCGCGGTGTGGCGGAACGAGGAGGGCGCGCTTCACGTGCTTCCGCCGTGCGGAAGGTGCCGGGAGTTCATCCGCCAGGTCGATCCGGGGAATCTCGACACCGAAGTAGTGCTCGGAATGAGGAATTCCGTCACCCTGCGGGATCTGCTGCCCTTCAACGAATGGCCGAGCCCTCTCGACTGACACCCCGGCTCGCGTCCCGGCTTCGCGCGACCGGGTACCGAGGGCGTGCTCCAGGTGTACGGTAAGCGCTTGCCCCCGCACGTCGCCCGCCCCCGTCCTCTCTCCCATGGAGCCGTACGTGAGCACGGACCACCGCCCCGAACGCACCGGCGCCGACGCCGGGCTCCGCCTGTGGTACCCCCGCCCCGCCGACGAGTGGCTCCGGGCCCTGCCGGTGGGCAACGGCCGGCTGGGCGCCATGGTCTTCGGCGGCACGGACACCGAACGGCTCCAGCTCAACGAGGACACGCTGTGGGCCGGCGGCCCCCACGACTACGACAACCCCCGCGCCCTCGCCTCCCTCTCCGAGGCCCGCCGGCTGGTCTTCGAGGGGCGGTGGGACGAGGCGCGGGCCCTGGTCGACAGCGACCTGATGGGCGTCCCCGTCAAGCAGCTCCAGTACCAGACCGTCGGCGACCTGCTGCTGTCCTTCGACGGCGGCGGGACGGAGGACGCGGAGGTCTCCGGCTACCGGCGCGAGCTCGACCTCGCCACCGCCGTCGCCTCGGTGGAGTACGAGCGCGGCGGGGTGCGCCACCGCCGCGAGGTGTTCGCCTCCGCGCCGGACGGAGTCGTCGTGGTCCGGCTCACCGCGGACACCCCGGGCGCGCTCTCCTTCACCGCCTCCCTGGGCAGCCCGCTGCGCTCCGCCTCCTCCTCCCCCGACCCGACGGGCATCGCGCTGGACGGCAGGGGCGACGACGCCCAGGGCATCGCGGGCGCGCTGCGCTTCCGCTGCCTGGTCCGGGCGGTGGCCGAGGACGGCGAGGTGTGCTCCGCGGACGGGGAGTTGCGGGTCACCGGCGCCACCGCCGTCACCCTGCTGGTCTCGGCCGCCACCAACCACCGCGACTGGCGCGGCGTGGACGACGACCCCGGGGCCGCCGCCGTCCGCGCGGCCCGCCCGCTCACGGCCGCCGCGGCCCGCTCCTACGCCGAGCTGCGTGCCCGCCATGTGGCCGACCACGCCGCGCTGTTCGACCGCGTCCGCCTGGACCTCCCGGCCACGCCCGCCGCCGCGCGGCCGACCGACGAGCGGGTGGCGGACTTCGCCCGCGGCGACGACCCGCACCTGGTGGCGCTGTACTTCGCCTACGGGCGCTACCTGCTGATCGCCTGTTCCCGTCCCGGCTCCCAGCCCGCCAATCTCCAGGGGCTGTGGAACGACCTGACCGATCCGCCGTGGGGCGGCAAGTACACGATCAACATCAACACGGAGATGAACTACTGGCCCGCCGCGCCGGCCAACCTCCTGGAGTGCTGGGAGCCGCTCTTCGACCTGCTGGACGACCTGGCGGCCGCCGGCGCCCGCACGGCACGGGCCATGTACGGGGCGCGCGGCTGGGTCGCCCACCACAACACCGATCTCTGGCGGGGCACCGCGCCCGTGGACGGCGCGTTCTGGGGCATGTGGCCCACCGGCGGCGCCTGGCTGGCCCTGTCGGTGTGGGAGCACCACCGCTTCACCGGCGACACCGAGGCGCTGCGCGGGCGCTACCCCGTCCTGGCGGGGGCGGCGCGCTTCTTCCTCGACTCCCTGGTGACGGACCCGGCGACCGGCGAGCTGGTCACCTGCCCGTCGCTGTCCCCGGAGAACGCCCACCACCCCGGCCCGGGCGGCTCGCTGTGCGCGGGGCCGACCATGGACAACGAGATCCTGCGCGACCTGTTCGACGCCACCGCGGAGTGCGCCGAACTCCTCGGCGTGGACGAGGAGCTGGCGAAGGAGGCGCGGGCGGCGCGCGACCGGCTGGCCCCGATGCGCGTCGGGGCGCTGGGCCAGCTCCAGGAGTGGCGCGAGGACTGGGACGCGCAGGCCCCCGAGCAGGGCCACCGGCACGTCTCGCACCTGTACGCGCTGCATCCGGGGAACCGGATCACCCGGCGCGGCACCCCGGAGCTGTTCGAGGCCGCGCGCACCACGCTGGAACTGCGGGGCGACGCGGGCACGGGCTGGTCGCTCGCCTGGAAGATCAACTTCTGGGCGCGGCTGGAGGACGGCGCGCGCTCCTACAAGCTGCTGGCCGACCAGCTCACCCCCGAGCGCACCGCCCCCAACCTCTTCGACCTGCACCCGCCCTTCCAGATCGACGGGAACTTCGGCGCCACCTCGGGGATCGCGGAGTGGCTGGTGCAGAGTCACGCGGGCGAGGTCCACCTGCTGCCCGCCCTGCCCCCCGCGCTCCCCGAGGGCTCGGTGCGGGGGCTGCTGGCGCGCGGCGGCTTCGAGGTGGGCGTCACCTGGCGCGGCGGCGCGCTCGCCGGGGCCGAACTGGTCTCCCGGGGCGGGCGCCGGGCCCGGGTGCGGACGGCCGGGGAGGTCCGCGTCCTGCACGACGGCCGGCCGGTGGAGACCGTGCGGCCGGAGGCCGGCGTCGTGGAGTTCGGCACGGTGGCGGGAGGCGTCTACCGGCTGCTTCCGGAGTGAGCGCGCCGGCGGCCGGTGCCTGGAACCCGCCGTCCGCGCCGGTCGTTCCCGGGGCAGGACCGGAGAGGGAGGTGCCCGGTGAGCGAGGGAGGGCCACGGCGGGGAGACGGCGGTGACGGCGGTCCGGAACCGGACGGCGCGCCGGGAGGCGGCGACGCGCGGGACGACGCGTGGGACGGTGCCGTGTTCGACGAGGAGTTCGTGCGCGGCGCCGAGGTGAGCGAGCCGACGGCGCGTACGCGCATGCTGCGCGCCCGGTGGCGGGAGAACCCGCCCGAGCCGCGGCCCTGGCGGGCGGACGAGCCCCCGGCGGGCTGGTTCTGGAGCAGGGGCCGCCGCAGACGGCGCGGTTGGCGTCGCCGCAAGGGAGAGTGATCCGCCCGCTCCCTGGACGGGACGCGGGCGGGACACGGGCCCGCAGGCCCGTGCCCCGCCCGTCGGAGCCGAGATCCGGTCGTCAGCCGCGGACGCCCAGGAGGTGGTCCATGGCGAGCTGGTCGAGCCGCTCGAAGGCCATGCCGCGCTTGGCGGCGGCCTCCACGTCGAACTCCTCGAAGGCGGTCCTGTCGGCCAGCAGGTCGGCCGCCGTCTCGCCCTCGTTCAGGGTGGGCTGCGCCAGCTCGTCGAGGCGGGCGGCGCGCAGCGCCTCCTGGACGGCCGGGTCGGCGCGGAAGGCGGCCGCCTTCTCCTTGAGGACCAGGTAGTTGCGCATGCAGCCCGCGGCCGAGGCCCACACGCCGTCGAAGTCCTCGGTGCGCGGCGGCTTGAAGTCGAAGTGGCGCGGGCCGTCGTAGCCGGCCGACTCCAGCAGGTCCACCAGCCAGAACGCCTGGCGCAGGTCGCCGGCGCCGAAGCGGAAGTCCTGGTCGTACTTGATGCCGGACTGGCCGTTGAGGTCGATGTGGAACAGCTTGCCGTGCCACAGCGCCTGGGCGATGCCGTGCGGGAAGTTCAGCCCGGCCATCTGCTCGTGGCCGACCTCGGGGTTGAGGCCGACCCGGTCGGCGTGCTCCAGCTCGTTGATGAACGCCAGGGCGTGGCCGACGGTGGGCAGCAGGATGTCGCCGCGGGGCTCGTTGGGCTTGGGCTCGATGGCGAAGCGCAGGTCGTAGCCCTGGGAGACGACGTAGTCGCCGAGCAGGTCGAAGGCCTCCTTGAGGCGGTCCAGCGCCACCCGCACGTCCTTGGCGGCGCCGGACTCGGCGCCCTCGCGTCCGCCCCAGGCGACATAGGTGGTGGCGCCCAGCTCGACGGCCAGGTCGATGTTGCGCATGGTCTTGCGCAGGGCGTAGCGGCGGACGTCGCGGTCGTTGGCGGTGAAGGCGCCGTCCTTGAACACCGGGTGGGTGAACAGGTTGGTGGTGGCCATCGGCACCTTCATGCCGGTGGCGTCCAGCGCCTGGCGGAAGCGCTTGACGATGCCCTCGCGCTCGCTGTCGGAGGAGCCGAAGGGGATCAGGTCGTCGTCGTGGAAGGTGACGCCGTAGGCGCCCAGCTCCGCCAGCTTCTGCACGCTCTCCACCGGGTCCAGGGCGGGGCGGGTGGCGTCGCCGAAGGGGTCGCGTCCCTGCCACCCCACGGTCCACAGACCGAATGTGAACTTGTGCTCCGGGGTCGGCTCGTAGCTCATGGCATGCCTCTCGGGTATTTCGTCATGGCCGTTGACAAATTAGTATGCGCCCAAGAGCCGCAGAGAGGAAGAGGCGACATGGCTGCACCTGAAGGTCCGCTCGTCGTAGGCGTGGACAGCTCGACGCAGTCCACGAAGGCGCTGGTCGTCGATGCCGCGACCGGCGAGGTGGTCGCCCGCGGCCAGGCGCCGCACACGGTGTCGGCCGACCACGAGAGCGATCCCGAGCAGTGGTGGGGGGCGCTGTGCGCCGCGCTGGAGCAGTGCGGCCCGGTCGTCCACCAGGCCGCCGCGGTCTCGGTCGGCGGGCAGCAGCACGGGCTGGTGACCCTGGACGGACAGGGACGGCCGGTGCGGCCCGCCCTGCTGTGGAACGACGTGCGGTCCGCCCCCCAGCGCGACCGCCTGGTGGAGGAACTCGGCGGCCCCAAGGCGTGGGCCGAGCGCTTCGGCAGCGTGCCGGCGACGTCCTTCACCGTCACCAAGTGGGCGTGGCTCCGCGAGACGGAGCCGGAGGCCGCCGCGGCCACCCGCGCGGTGCGGCTGCCCCACGACTACCTCACCGAGCGGCTGACCGGCCAGGGCACCACCGACCGGGGCGACGCCTCGGGCACCGGCTGGTGGTCGACGGCCGACGAGGAGTACGACCGGGAGATCCTGGAGAGGGTCGGCCTCTCCCCCGACCTGCTGCCCCGCGTGCTGGGCCACGGCGAGGCGGCCGGCACCGTCCGCCCCGTGGAGGGGCTGCCGCTGCCCCAGGGCGCGCTGGTGGCCGCCGGCACCGGTGACAACATGGCCGCCGCGCTCGGGCTGGGCCTGCGCCCGGGGCAGCCCGTGCTGAGCCTGGGCACCTCCGGCACCGTCTACGCCGTCTCCACCCGCCGCCCCGCCGACCCCACCGGCACCGTCGCCGGGTTCGCCGACGCCCGCACCGACTGGCTGCCGCTGGCCTGCACCCTCAACTGCACCCTGGCCGTGGACCGCGTGGCGGCCCTGTTCGGCCTGGACCGCGAGGCCGTCGAGCCGGGCGGGAGCGTCACCGTGCTGCCCTTCCTGGACGGCGAGCGCACCCCCAACCTCCCCTACGCCTCCGGCCTGCTGACCGGCCTGCGGCACGACACCACGCCCGGACAGATCCTCCAGGCCACCTACGACGGCGCGGTGTACTCGCTGCTGGCGGCGCTGGACCTGGTCCTGGACGCCGACGCCTCCCCCGACGCCCCGATCCTGCTGATCGGGGGCGGCGCCCGGGGCACGGCATGGCGCGAGACCGTCCGGCGGCTGTCCGGACGTCCGGTGGCCGTGCCGCGCGCCCAGGAGCTGGTCGCGCTCGGCGCGGCGGCACAGGCCGCCGCCCTGCTGCTGGGCGAGGACGCGGCCGCGGTGGCCCGCCGCTGGTCCACCGCCGAGGGGCCGTCGTACGAGGCGGTGGAGCGCGACGAGGAGGCCCTGGCCCGTCTCGCCGCCACCCTCACCGGCGCCGATACGCTGCTCCGGCAGCGCTGACACCGGGTGTCCGCCGGCGCGGGGGAGCGCCCGGCGGACACCCTGCGAACACCCGACGAGCACCGCCCGGAGAACCCGAGGAGCAGACGGCCGATGGCAGCACCCGCGCCCACCACCCAGCAGGAGATGCGGCGGCGGAACCTGGCGCGCGTGCTGCACGCGGTGGCCGACGGCGGTCCCCTGTCACGGGCCGCCGTCGCGGCGCGGATAGGCCTCACCCGCACGGCCGTGTCCACCCTGGTGGACGAGCTCCTCGGCGCCGGACTGCTGGTGGAACTGGGACCGGGCCGCTCGGGCACGCCCGGGCGGCCCGGCACGGCGCTGGCGCTCAGCGACCGCGGGCCCTGCGGGATAGGCGCCGAGATCGGCGTCGACCACCTGGCGGTGTGCGCCGTCGACCTGCGCGGCGAGGTCCGCGCCCGCCTCGCCGTGGACGCCGCCAACCGCGGCAGCGACCCCGGGCCGGTGCTCCGGCGGCTCGCCTCGCTGGTGCGGGAGGTGGCCGAGGAGGTCCGGGCGGCGGGCCTGCGCCCGGCCGGCGTCGCCGTGGCCGTGCCGGGCCTGGTCGCCCGGGGCACCACCACCGTCGTCCAGGCCCCCAACCTCGGCTGGGCGGACCTGGACCTCGCCCCCCGCCTGCGCGAGGACGCCCTCGGCCCGGACGCCGAAGACGCCGTCTGCTTCGTCGACAACGAGGCCAACCTCGGCGCCCTGGCCGAGCTGTGGCTCGGCGGCCACACCCCGCCGCCGGAGGACTTCGTGCACGTGTCGGCCGAGATCGGCATCGGCGCCGCGATCGTGGTGGACGGGGAGCTGCTCCGCGGCACCAGGGGGTTCGCCGGGGAGCTGGGGCACGTGCCGGTCCGCCCGGAGGGCCGCCCCTGCGCCTGCGGCGGGATCGGCTGCCTGGAGCAGTACGCGGGCGAGGAGGCCGTGCTGCGGGCCGCCGGACTCGACCCGCGCGCCGTCGCCGACGGCCACCCCGGGCCCGGCGCCCGGATCGACCTGCTCGCCGGCCGCGCGGAGGAGGGCGACCACGCGGTGCGCCGGGCGCTGAACGGGGCCGGCACCGCGCTGGGCACCGCGCTGACCGGCGCGGTCAACCTGCTCGACCCGCAGACCGTGGTGCTCGGCGGCGCCCTCGCCCGGCTCGCGCCCTGGCTCCTGCCCTCCCTGGAGAGGGAGCTGGGCCGCCGCATCGCCGGCCCCCCGCCGGTGGCGGTCTCCCGCCTCGGCCCGGACGGCCCGCTGCTGGGCGCGGCCCACTCCGTCGTCCGGGCGGTCCTGGACGACCCGCTGGCCCGGCGCGGCTGACGCGCGTCCCCCGCCCCCGGCGTCCCGCGTCCGCCGTCCGGGGTTCACGGCCCGCGCCGGACGCCGGGGGCGCCCCGGGCTGTGTGCCGGACGGGTCATGGGCCACCCTGGAGTCGGACCAGTCAGCGGTACGAACACGAGGACGAGGAGTCACCGGGTGCCCACACTCTTCCCCCACCTTCACGACGCACCGGCCAAACCCGCGCTCCGCTTCGGCGACCGGGTGATCGGGTACGGCCGGCTGGCCGGGCTCGCCGGCGCCCTCGCGCTGCGGATCGGGGACGCCGGACGGGTCGCGGTGTGGGCCACGTCCTCCCCCTACACCTGCGTCGGCGTCCTGGCCGCGCTGCTGGCCGGCGTGCCCGTCGTCCCCGTGAACCCCCGGATCGGCACGCGCGAACTGGCCCACATCGTCTCCGACAGCACACCGGATCTGGTGCTGGCCGCTCCGGGCGACGACCTGCCCGACGCGCTGGCCGCCCTCCCCCGCGTCGACGTCGACCTGGAGGCCGGGGACTCCGGGGACGGGGCGGGGCCGCCCGCCGGGGCCTTTCCGGAGCCGGCCGGGAACAGCCCCGCGTTCGTCGTCTACACCTCCGGCACCACCGGACCGCCCAAGGGGGTGGTCCTGCCGCGCAGCGCGGTCGCGGGCACCCTGGACGACCTGGCCGACGCCTGGCAGTGGACCGGCGACGACGTGCTGGTGCACGCCCTGCCCCTGTTCCACGTTCACGGGCTGATCCTGGGCGTACTGGGGCCGCTGCGGCACGGCGGCACCCTCCGCCACCTGGGCCGGTTCTCGCCCGAGGGCGTCGCCGGGGCCCTGGAGGAGGGCGGCACCATGGTGTTCGGGGTGCCGACGATGTACCACCGGCTGGCCGAGGTCCTCGACGCCGGCGGGCCGGACGGCGACCGGCTCGCCGCGGCCCTGCGCGGCGCCCGCCTGCTGGTCTCCGGCTCGGCGGCGCTGCCCCTCCACGACCACGAGCGGATCACGGCCGCCACCGGCCAGCGCGTCGTGGAGCGCTACGGCATGACCGAGACGCTGATGATCACCAGTGTGCGGGCGGACGGCGAGCGCCGCCCCGGCACGGTCGGGGTGCCGCTGCGCAGTGTGGACGTGCGGCTGGTGGACGAGGACGGCAGTCGGATCGAGGAGAGCGACGGGGAGACCGTCGGCGAGGTCCAGGTGCGCGGGCCGAACCTGTTCATCGAGTACCTGGGCCGTCCCGACGCCACCGCGGACGCCTTCGCGGGCGGCTGGTTCCGCACCGGCGACATGGCCACCCGGGACGCCGACGGCTTCTACCGGATCGTGGGCCGCAGGGCGACCGACCTGATCAAGAGCGGCGGGTACAGGATCGGCGCCGGTGAGATCGAGAACTGCCTGCTGGGCCACCCCGAAGTCGCCGAGGCCGCCGTCGTCGGCGAGCCGGACCCGGACCTGGGCGAGCGGATCGTGGCCTGGGTGGTGCCGGCCGGGGGCCAGGAGCCGCCGGCCGCCGAGGAACTGGCCGACCTCGTCGCGCGGCAGCTCGCCCCGCACAAGCGGCCCCGGGTCGTGCGGTTCACCGACGCCCTGCCCCGCAACGACATGGGCAAGGTCGTGAAGCGGGCGCTGACGCATGGCTGAGCGGCTCCCGGCCCGTGCGGCGCTCGACGCGGTCGCCGACGGCTTCGCGGAACTCCCCGGGCTTCCCCACTCCGCGGGGGACGGGGACGGCCCGATCGGCTGGGAGGGCTACGGCGCGGCACGTGCCCGGGCCCGCGAGCGCACCGGCGAGCGGGAGTCGGTGGTGTGCGGAACCGGTACGGTCGGCGGCGTCCCGGCGGTGCTGATCGCCTTCGAGTTCGCCTTCCTCGGCGGCTCCCTGGGGCAGCGCACCGGCGACCGGATCGAGGCGGCCCACCGGCACGCCCGCGAGGCGCGGCTGCCGGTGGTGTCGCTGATCGCGACCGGCGGCAGCCGCATGCAGGAGGGCATGCGGGCCCTGGTCCAGCTCCAGCGCGTGGCGCGGCAGTCGGCGCTGACCCGCGCCGCGGGCCTCCCGCAGATCGCCGTGGCCCGGGACCCGACGACGGGCGGCGGCTGGGCGACGCTCGGCGCCGGCTCGGACGTGGTGCTGGCGCTGCCCGGCGCGCAGGTCGCCTTCGCGGGCTCGCGGGTCCGCCCGCCGGGGGCCGATCCGGCCGCCTACGGCGCGGAGGAGAAACTGGCTGCCGGGCAGGTGGACCGGATCGTGGCGCCGGACGAGCTGCGGGACGTCCTGGGGCGCTGGCTGTCCCTGCTCGGCTCCCCCGCCGAGGGGCCCGCCGAGCCGCCGCGCGCGCTCGGCGCGGCTCCCGGACCGCCGAAGTCGGGCTGGGAGGCGGTGGAGCGGGCACGCTCGCCGCACCGGCCGCGCGCCGACGCCTACCTGGACGCGTACTTCGAGGTGCGGGAGGAGATCTCCGGCGACCGCTGCGGCGGGACCGATCCGGGGATGCGCTGCGGTTTCGGGCGCAGGAACGGCCGTACGGTCGCCTACGCCGCGCAGTGCGGCACGCCGACGCTGCCGGCGGGCTTCCGCACGGCCGCCCGGCTCGTCCGGCTGGCCGACCGGCTGGGCATTCCGGTGCTCACCCTGGTGGACACCCCGGGCGCGGCCAACGACGAGGCGGCGGAACGTTCCGGCGCGGGCGCGGCCATCGCGGAGGCGTTCGCGGCGGTCGCCGAGGCCCGGGTCCCGGTCACGACCCTGGTGGTCGGGGAGGGCGGGTCGGGCGGCGCCCTGGCCCTGGCGGCGCCGGACAACACCTGGGTCGCCCCGGACGCCTACTTCTCCGTCATCGCCCCGGAGTCGGCCGCGGCCATCCTCAAGCGCGGCCCGGAGCGGGTGCGGACGACGGCCGACGAGCTGCGGCTGCGCCCGCAGGACCTGGTGGAGCTGGGCGTCGCCCGCGGCATCGTGGCACCGTGATCCGGCCGCCGTGACCGCCGGCGTCCCGCACGTGCGGCGGGGCTCCGGCGCCGCCCGGCCCCGCCGCCCCGGGCCGTCAGTCCGTCAGCCCGTCAGTCCGTCAGTCGGAGGCTGAGCTGGGCTCCGCGCTCCCGGAAGCCGAGTGCGCGGGCCACCCGCCGGGAGGGCTCCGGCCGGGCCCTCCACTGCGGCAGCAGGCCCGCGCCGAGCGCGTGCGCGACCGCCGCGGAGGCGGCGGCCCGGGCCAGTCCGCGGCCGCGGTGCCGCGTCGCGGTCAGGACGGACAGGTGCGCGACCCGCCGGGGCCAGAGCCGGTACCCCGCCGCGGCCGTGACCTCGCCGTCCTCGAACACGGCGAAGGCCGGCGAGGTGATCTCGTCCAGGGCGCTCTCGTCGGCGTCCTCCCGCCCCACCCCGGCCGACAGGTCCGCGACGCGCGGATGCCCGCGGGGCACCTCGGCCACCGGCACGGGCGCGGGGCGGAAGTCCGCGGCGGACAGGTAGGCGAGGGCGGCCGGGCCGAGCGTCCGCGCGACGGGCAGCAGGGAGCGGAGGACGGCCGCGTCGACCAGTTCCTCCGGTGCCCGTCCGGCCGCGGCTCCGCGCAGCCGTGCGGCGGCCTCCGCGGTGGGCGCCGTGGCGATCGCGGCGCCGTCCAGGAGCACGATGCCGGCCCAGGAGGGCGGGCACAGCCCCGAGCCCGGCGAGACGGCGACGCTCGTCCCCGTTCTCCCGAACTCGACCGGCACGCCTGCCAGTTCACACCACAGCGCGCGGGCGCGGGTCACCACCGGATCGGCCGTCATGACCGGATCCTGTCACCTCCGGACCGTGCGGGCGACGGCATTCGCGCCTCCGGTCCGACCCGGCGGCCGGGCCTCAGCCCCCGGGGGCCAGGCGGGCCAGGCGGGCCAGGCGGCGGTAGGAGTCCAGCCGCCGGCCGCGGTCGTGGGCGTTGAGGGTGAGGAGCAGTTCGTCGGCGCCGCTGCGCCGCACCAGTCCGGCGAGCGCGGCGGCCACCTCCTCCTCCGTACCGTGGATCTGGGAGGCGCGGGCCTCGGCGAACAGCGCGGCCTCCCGCTCCGTCATCCCCCGCACCGGCACCTCCTCGGGCGGCGGCAGCGGCGGGAAGACGCCCCGGGTGCGGGAGACGACCGTCGCCCACGCCTCCGGCCTCTGCATCGCCTCGGCCTCCCCGGCGGTGGCGCCGACCGCCGCGCTCACCGAGACCACCACATACGGCTCGGGAGCGAGGGCGGAGGGACGGAAGGACCGGCGGTAGTCGTCGAGCGCTCGGAGCATCCGCTCCTCGCCGCGCACCGGGGCGATGACCAGGGGCAGTCCCCGCTCGGCGGCCAGGGCGGCCCCGGCGCCCGTGGCCAGCAGGAACACCGGCACCCGCAGCCCCTCGGAGGGCACGGCCCGCATGCCCTTGGCGTGGTTCCCGGCGAACCAGTCCAGCAGTTCGGCCAGGTCGTCGCCGAACCGCCCGGCCGCCTCCTTGTCCGCGCCCAGGGCCCGGCGCACGGCACCGGTGAAGCCGACCGATCGGCCCAGGCCCATGTCGATCCGGCCGGGGAAGAGGGACTCCAGCACCCCGAACTGCTCGGCGACCACCAGGGGCCGGTGGTTGGGCAGCATCACCCCGCCCGTGCCGACCCGGATGCGGGAGGTGGCCGAGGCGACGGCCGCGGCGAGCACGGTCGGCGCGGAGCCGGCGACGCCGGGCACCCCGTGGTGCTCGGAGACCCAGAAGCGGTGGTAGCCCAGCGCCTCGACGTCCCGGGCGAAGCGCACGGTGGCGCGCAGGGCCTCGTCCGCCCCCTCGCCGCGCCGGATCAGGGAGCGGTCCAGGACCGACAGGCGGGTGGTGCGCAGGATGTCGTCGACCATGTTCCGTCCAACGCTCGGGACCGCGCGGGATTCCCCGAAGGCTCCCGCCCGCTCCCGGCCCGGTCACCCGTCCGTCAGCCCGGCGTCGTGGACCAGCAGGGCGAGCTGGACCCGGTTGCCCAGGCCCAGCTTGGCGAGGGCGCGGGAGACGTGCGTCTTCACGGTGGGGACGCTCAGGTGGAGCTCGGCGGCGATCTCGGCGTTCGACCCGCCGCGCCCGACGGCGAGCGCGACCTGCCGCTCCCGCTCCCCCAGTTCCTCCAGCCGCCGGCGGGCCCCGGCCCGGCGGTCGCCGTGCCCGGGGGAGGCGACACGGGCGATGAGCCGCCGGACGACGGCCGGGGAGAGCACCGGATCGCCCGCGGCGACCCGCCGCACCGCCTCGGCGATCTCGGCGGGCGGGGTGTCCTTGAGGACGAAGCCCGCGGCCCCGGCCCGCAGCGCGCGCAGCACGTGGTCGTCGGCGTCGAAGGTGGTCAGGACGATCACCTCGGGCGGGTCGGGGCGGCGGCGCAGCGCCTCGGTGGCGGCCAGCCCGTCCACGCCGGGCATCCGGATGTCCATCAGCACCACGTCCGGCCGGTGGAGGTCCACCAGGCGCGGCACCTCGGCCCCGTCGGAGGCCTCTCCGGCGATCTCCAGGCCGGACGCGCCGCCGAGCATCAGCCGCAGCCCGGCGCGGACGAGGGGGTCGTCGTCGACGAGGAGGACGCGGACGGCGCGCCCGGCTCCGCTCGCGCCGCCGCCGGTGCGGATGGTCATGCCCGCCACGGTAGCCAGGCGCGCAGCCGGAAGTCACCTCCGGTCCTGCCGTGCTCCAGGCGGCCGCCGGCGAGGGCGACGCGTTCGGCCAGCCCGGTCAGCCCCATGCCCGCCCCCGGGACGGCGCCCTCGGCGGCCTGCCCGGGCGCGGCCGGGGAGCGGCCGAGCCGGTTGCGCACCTCCACGGTCAGTCCCTCGCCGGGCGCGCCGGCGACCGTCACCCTGGCCCCGGAGCCGGGCGCGTGCTTGCGGGCGTTGGTGAGCCCCTCCTGCACCACGCGGTAGACGGTGCGGCCGGTCGCCTGCGGCAGGGTCTCCGGCGCCTCGACCCGCTGCTCCAGCTCCACGCGCGTGCCGGCCCGGCGCGACTCCTCCGCCAGCCGGGGCAGGTCGGCCAGCGTCGGCTGGGGGCGGTCGCCGTCCCCGGTGTCGCTGCGCAGCACCCCGATGACCTCCCTCAGTTCCTCCAGCGCCTGGTGGGCGCTCTGCCGGATCACCCCGGCGGCCAGCCGGACCTCCTCGGGCGGGGTGTCGGCGCGGAACTCCAGGGCGCCGGCGTGGACGCTCAGCAGCGACAGCCGGTGGGCGAGCACGTCGTGCATCTCGCGGGCGATGGCCTCACGGGTGTCGCGCCGGGCCTTCTCCCAGAGGGAGGCGATCAGTTGGCGCCGGGAGCGGACGTACAGACCCCAGCCGATCACCCCGCCGATCAGCACCAGGCCCAGGAAGGCGTCGAGTTCGGGGTTCACCGGGTCCGGGCGGATCACCGTGGCGGTGGCGAGCATCGCGGCGAGGGCGAGTCCGCCGACCCAGGCGACGGTGCGCGGCCTGCGGTGCACGGCGACGGTGAACAGGGCGACCTCCAGCGGGCCGGCCACGAAGTGGGAGAAGGCGCTGACCGGCACGATCGCCAGCGCGACGCCCACCGGCCACCGGCGCCGCAGCCACAGCGCGGCGCAGGCCAGTGCGCCGGCGAGCTGGTCGGCGGCCAGCCACGCCTCGGTGACGTCGGGATGGTTCACGACCGGTTCGGAGGTGGCGGCGCTGAAGACGGCGGCCAGGAGGAAGGCGCTGGTGTCGACGGCCCAGTCGCGCCTGCTGCGCCGGACCGGTTTCCCCCGGAGGATGCGGACCATGGGGCGAAACTACCGGCGGTCCGGCCCGTCCGTGCCCTCCCGGGTGCGGCCGTGTACCGAAGTCGCACGGTCGCATACTTTCGACGGTCGTCCCGGCCGGGTCGGCACCGGCAGGCTGGCGGGCATGAAGACGCTCTTGGGATTCCTGGCCTTCGTCCTGCTCGCCCAGGGAGCGGGCGGGCTCCTCCACGAGGTGTCCGGCCGGTTCGAGCTGTGGGGCCTGGTGCACCGCGTCGGTTTCCTGGACGGCTACGAGGTCTATGCGAGCGTGGTGCTGATCGTGCTCGGCCTGGCGGTGGGCGCCGCCTCGGAGAAGGCCGGGTCCTGAGGGCCCGCCCCGCGTTCCGCGGCCATGACGGGGGTGTGCGTCCGCTGAGGCACGGCCGCGCCAACCGCGCCCTCGGGGACGGGAGGGTGGTGGGGAGGACCTACGCGGGTCCCGACGCCGGCCCCCGGCTCGACCGCGAGCGCGCGCTGCCGGCCCGGCTGCGGGGGCGGCTGTCCGTGCCGCCGGTGCGCGCGGCGGACGGCGGCACCCTCACTCCCGGGTCCTGGCCGGGCGTGCCCGGCCAGGACCTGCCGGACGCGGGCCGTGCGGCGGACGTCCCGGCGGCGTGCGGCCGTGACGGCGGGCCGGCGGGAGCAGCCCGGCGCGTCCCGGTTCCCGGCTGCCGCCCGGCGGCGGGCCTACGGCTTGCGTCCGAGACCGCCGAACACGGCCACCTCGGCGGGCGGTTCGCCGGACGCGTTCTCCGGCCGCCACCGCGAGCAGGGGACGACGCCGGGGTCGAGCAGTTCCAGGCCGTCGAAGAAGGCGGCGATCCGCTCGGGGCTGCGGGGCGTGTAGGGGGTGGCGGTGCCCCGGGCGTTGTGGGCCTCGATGGCCCGCACGTAGGCCGGATCGGTGGTGGAGCCGTCGTTCAGGCCCAGGAAGCTGCCCGGCGGCAGGGCGTCCAGCAGCCGCCGCACCACCGAGCGGGCCTCGTCGTGGTCGGGGACCAGCCCCAGGATCCCCATGAGCATCAGCCCGACGGGGCGGGAGAAGTCCAGTGTCCGCGCGGCCCGTTCGAGGATCGCCTCGGGATCGCGGACGTCGGCGTCGATGTAGTCGCACGCCCCTTCGGGGGAGCTGGTGAGCAGGGCCTCCGCGTGCAGCAGCACCACCGGGTCGTTGTCGGCGTAGACGACCCGGCACTCCGGTGCGACGCGCTGGGCGACCTCGTGGGTGTTGTCCCTCGTCGGCAGGCCGGTGCCGATGTCCAGGAACTGCCGGATCCCCTCCCGGCCGGCCAGGTGGCGGACCACGCGGCCGATGAAGGCGCGGGAGGCGAGGGTGATGTCGCGCATGCCCGGGAAGACCGCGAGGACCTTCTCGGCGGCCTCCGCGTCGACCTCGTAGTAGTCCTTGCCGCCCGCCAGGTAGTTCCATATGCGGGCGGAGTGCGGGCGGGAGGTGTCGATCCTGCTCCCGCCCTGCTGTGCGGTGCTGTCCGCTATGATCGTCGTTCTCCTCGGTGGTGACCTGACCTGACGCGGGGTCACATTCTGTCACCGGCCCCTCCGCCCGCCGCCCGGGCCCCTCCGGCGCTCCTCGCGTCCGGCGGGGCCCGGGGAGCGGGCCCGGGAAGCGGACCCGGGCGGCGGGGCTCAGGTGGCGGGGGCGTCCAGGACCGGGATCAACCGCTCCTCCTCGTGGGCGAGGTGGTCCTCCAGCCCGGACGTGAGCCTTTCGACCTCGGCGAGCACGTCCGCGGGGTCCGCGCCGTCGCCGGAGACGGCCTTCCGCGGCTCCTCCACGAGCTCCGCGATCCTTCCCTGCTCCCGGCGCAGCCGGTCCACCACCGGAGCGAGTCCGGGGCGCCGTCCGGCGACGGCGGGGAGCATCCCGGTGTCCTCGTTGACGTGGTGCCCGTGGAGTCCTCCGCGGAAGGTCAGGCAGTTCACCCGGAGCCGGGCGCCCAGTCCGGGCCCCGACTCGGCGATCTCCCGGCGGATCAGGGAGAGTTCGCGCCGGAACGCGTCGTGCCGTTGTCGGCGCGGAACTCGTCGATGACCTGCTGGCCGAAGTCGTTGGGCATGATCCGCCGTTCCTCCTTGGAATGGGATCTTCCGCGTTTGTTCGCGGGCATGGCGGGTTCCCCGCCGGGACTTGCCGTCCACGGCGGGAGGAATGGGCGGACCGGTCCCCGGCCGGCGTCGTCACTGCGGCGGCCTGGCGGGCACGGGGGATCCGGCCGGAAGCGCCGCGCGGTGCGCGCGGCGGGAACGGAGCGGGACGGAGGCGTGGAAGGCGGGCCTCTCGCCCGCCCCGCGCTCACGCCGAGGCCGGGTGCCTCACTCGTGAATGGCCCATGGCCGACCCGGCGGTCACGGGAGTGGAACCCAGGGGCGGGGGCATGCCGCCGCAACGCCGTTTCCCGCCGCCCGCCGCGGTTCTCCCGTGCGGCGCGGCAACCCCGGACACGTGTTCGTGCGTCCTGCCGGTACAGACGGACGGAGAGAGCGAGGGGTCGACGGTGCGGGTCACGCTGGGCGAGGAGATCATGCTGCTGTCGCTGGACGACGAGTCCGGTACGGCGGGGAACCGGTCCGTCACGGGCTGGGGTGTCGCGGGCGGCATCCTGCTGGACCTGGTCGTGGCGGGACGGCTGGCGGTGGACGACGGACGGCTGGAGGTCGTCGACCGGTCGCCGACCGGGACCCCGCTGCTCGACGGGCGCCTGGAAATGATCGCCGGATGGGCGGGGAACCGGCGGAGGAAGACGTCCGACTGGCTGGCGAAGGACCGGCCGAGGGCTGTGCAGGCCGCGGTGGAGAGCCTGTGCGAGCGCGGCCTGGTCTCCGAGGAGCACCGCCGCGTGCTCGGCCTCTTCCCCGTGCGGCGCTACCCGGAGGCGGACGGATCGGTGGAGCGGGAGCTGCGCGACCGGCTGACCGCCGTGGTCGTGGACGGCGCGGAGCCGGACGACCGCACCTGCGGCCTGATCGCCCTGCTGCACGCCGCCGGCCTGCACCGGCAGGCGTTCCCGGAACTGCCCCGCAAGCGGGTCGAGCCCCGGATGGCGGAGCTCGCCGAGGGGCAGTGGGCGGGCGACAGCGTGCGGAGGGCGATCCGCGACGTCCAGGCGGCGGTCACGGCGGTCACGGCGGTCACGGTGATCACCGCGGCCTCCTGAGCGGCGGCCCGGGGCCGGACGGCGAAGGGCCCCGGGCCCGTGCGGACGGCCTCCCGGCGGCCCCGGGCCCGGACGGCCCGGGGCCGGGGCTCAGCCCCAGAGGTCGTATCCGCGGTATCCGGTCCCGATCCTGATCCGTGCCGCGAAGATCCCCCGTCCGGCCTTTCCGGTGCCCGGGTGGAGGTAGAGCGTTCCGCCCGGGGTGCGGGCGACGTGGTCCGCGATCCCGTCACCGGTGACGTCGCCGGGGGCCGCGAAGGCGTCGTAGCCGGACCAGTCGCGGACCCTGCCCCCGGCCATGAAGGGCGATGTCGCCCTGCCCGTGCCGCGGAGGAGGTGGACCGAACCGTCCCGGGTGCGGGCGAGCAGGTCGGCCCTGCCGTCGGCGGTGTGGTCCCCCTTGCCCCGGAGGGAGTCGTAGCGGGAGTAGCCGCTTCCCGCGGCGATCGTTCTGCCGTAGCCGCCCCTGCCGTCGCCCGGGTGGACGCGGAGGGCGCCGCCCGAGGTCACCGAGAGCAGGTCGGGGAGCCGGTCGCCGGTCACGTCGCCCGGTGCGACGAGGAACCTCCTGGTGCGCCAGCCGTCGGCGATCCTGGTGTCGGTCCACCGGGAGCCGCCGCGGGTGCGGTGGCGCCAGAAGACGTCGCCGTCGAGGCGGCGGCGGAGGATGAAGTCCTGCCGGCCGTCCCGGTCCATGTCGGCCTGGAGCACGGTGTCGTAGGCGTTCCAGGAGCCGGGGAGCCTCTCGCGGGCGAGGAAGCCGGAGCCGGTCGACTTCTTGACGTACCCCGTGCCCGTCGCAGCGGAGCGCAGGAAGAGGTCGGCCCTGCCGTCGCCGTCGACGTCGGTGTCGTCGACGCGCGGTCCGATCCTGTGGGCCTGGGCCCTCACCTCGGTGAAGACCTCGTAGCTGCCGGGGGCGTTGCAGGCCCGGGCGCCGTTGCCGGCGCCCCAGGAGACCACGCCCGCCACCTTTCCGCGCACCAGCAGCGGTCCGCCGGAGTCGCCGGGGCAGGTGGCGCGCCCCGTGGCGTCGTCGCCGGTGCCGGGCGGCCCCGCGCAGAACATGCTGCCCGCCCTGAAGGATCCCGCGCCGGCCACGGCGTCGAGGTTCGCGCGGCACTCCGCGTCGGAGTGGACGGGCAGCGAGACGCGTTGCAGCGTGGGGGCGAGGGAGCCGGCCTCCCAGTCCGAGCCGGTCATGCCCCAGCCGTACGCGGTGCCCGTCTCGCCGGGCCGGTAGAGCACTCCGTCGCCGGGGCCGGCGATCTCCGCCGTCCGCAGGCGCACCGGCTCGGCGAGGGTGAGCACGGCCATGTCGTTGTCGGAGCTGCGGTGGTCGTAGGAGCCGAGCACCCAGCCGCGGGTGACGTCGACGAACGTGCCCTCGGCGTTGCCCGGCCCGCCGAGCAGCCTGTTCGTGCCCGCGAGCACCATCCCGTACCTGCCCCAGTCCTGGCGCGCCCCGTTCTCGTCGTGCAGGCAGTGGGCGGCGGTCAGCACCTTGTTCGGGGCCACCAGTGTGCCGCCGCAGGTGAAGTGGTGGTCGCCGTCGCGGTCCCGGTCGAAGAGGAGCTGGACCATGAACGGGGCGTCGGACAGGGGGGTGTCCGCACCGCCGATGATGCGGGGTCTGAGCCCGGTGCTGCCGCTCTCGGCGGCCTGGTGCCGCACGGGGCCGGGCGGTTCGGTCCCCGGCGGGGGTCCGCCGGCCGGCGGGGTGCCGGCCTGCAGGACGCCGCCCGCCAGTGCGAGGACCAGACCCGCGGCGGGGACCAGGCGGCTCGTCAGCCGTCCGTGCCGTGCGCTGCCGGGGTGGGGGGAGAGACGCACTCGAGTCTCCTGTCGGGTCGAAGAGCGGAGTACCCCACCAGGAGAACGGGCGCGGTGCGCCGGATCCGGTCATGCTCCCGCGCGGCGCGCGGGATTACGCCTTCGGCGAGCGGGATCGCTCATTCCTTCGGGTCTCCCGTCACCCGGATGCCGCAGCGCGTCTCGGCGGGGTCACTCCCGCTCCCCACTGCCGATGATCTTGAGCACGGTGTCGGTGTCCATGACGAGGCGTTCGTCGGGGTGCTCGGCGGGGCCGTCGGCGTAGGCGGGTCCGGCCTCGCCCAGGGTGACGTGGAAGGCGCCCTCGTCGAGCCGGACCTCGACGACGCCCTCGGTGCGGCCGGTGGTCTCGGCCAGGTGCCGCATGAGCGGCACGGCGAACCAGTGGGCCCGCACGGCGTCGGTGGGGCGCCGCTCGGCGAGGGCCGGGGCGCCCCAGTCGGCCAGCGCCGTCAGCACGGGGAGCAGGCCGCGTCCCCGCTCGGTCAGCTCGTACACCGACGCCGCGGCCGGGGGCGGCAGGCGGCGGCGGGTGACCAGTTCCTCGCGCTCCATCTCCTTCAGCCGGGCCGCGAGCACGTCGGTGGAGACGCCGGGCAGGTCGGCGTGGAGGTCGGTGTAGCGGCGCGGACCGGCCAGCAGTTCGCGGACGATCAGCAGGGTCCAGCGCTCCCCCACGACGTCCAGGGCGCGGGCGACGGGGCAGAACTGGTCGTAGCTTCGGCGTGGCATGACGTCAGCCTAACGGAAAGTTGGACTTTCCAAGTGCCCACTTGGTAAAACCAAGTATGGAGTTCAAACAGTCGAGCAAGCTGACCGATGTCTGCTACGAGATCCGCGGCCCGGTGGTCGAGCACGCCAACGCCCTGGAGGAGGCCGGTCACAGCGTGCTGCGGCTGAACACCGGCAACCCCGCGCTCTTCGGCTTCGAGGCCCCCGAGGAGATCCTGCAGGACGTCATCCGCACGCTCCCGGCCGCGCACGGCTACAGCGACTCGCGCGGCATCCTCTCCGCGCGCCGGGCCGTGGCCCAGCACTACCAGGAGCGCGGGCTCACCGAGGTGGGCGTGGACGACGTCTTCCTCGGCAACGGCGTCTCCGAGCTGGTCCAGATGGCCGTGCAGGCACTGGTCGACGACGGCGACGAAGTGCTCGTCCCGGCCCCCGACTTCCCGCTGTGGACGGCCGCCCCGACGCTCGCGGGCGGCCGGGCCGTGCACTACATGTGCGACGAGTCCGCCGACTGGCTGCCGGACCTGGACGACATGGCCGCGAAGATCACCAGCCGGACCAGGGCCATGGTGATCATCAATCCCAACAACCCGACCGGCGCCGTCTACCCCAGGGAGGTGCTGGAGGGGATGCTCGACCTGGCCCGCCGGCACCACCTGATGGTCTTCGCCGACGAGATCTACGACAAGATCCTCTACGACGACGCGGTCCACCACCACGCCGCCCTCCTCGCCCCCGACGTGCTGTGCCTGACCTTCAGCGGCCTGTCCAAGGCGTACCGGGTCGCCGGCTTCCGCTCCGGCTGGCTGGTCGTCACCGGGCCCAAGCAGCACGCCCGCGACTACCTGGAGGGCCTGACCATGCTGGCCTCGATGCGGCTGTGCCCCAACGTCCCGGCACAGCACGCGATCCAGGCGGCGCTGGGCGGACGGCAGTCCATCGAGGACCTCGTGCTGCCCGGCGGGCGCCTGCGCGAGCAGCGCGACCGCGTCTGGCAGAAGCTCAACGAGATCCCCGGCGTGTCCTGCGTCAAGCCCAAGGGCGCGCTGTACGCCTTCCCCCGGATCGACCCGGACGTCCACCCCATCCACGACGACGAGAAGTTCGTCCTCGACCTGCTGCTGCGCGAGAAGATCCAGGTCGTCCAGGGCACCGGCTTCAGCTGGCCGCGCCCGGACCACTTCCGCATCCTCACCCTGCCGCACGCCGACGTCCTCGACGCGGCGATCAGCCGGATCGGCCGCTTCCTCGCCGGCTACCGCCAGTGATCCGCGCCGCCCGCGGCCGGGAGCGCCCCGCCGGCCGCGCCGGGCCCGCTCGCCCGCCGGTCCCCCTCCCCGGCGGGCGGACGTCCGCGACCGCGGGCGGGCCTCCTCACCCCGCGTACGGCTGCCAGACGGGGCCGTCGCCGCTCCGGCGGACGCGGCCGAACACCACGTCGGCGAAGTGCCCGCCGAAGCCGATCGTGCCGGGCTCCTCCAGTTCGGCGACGAGCCGGCGGCGGAACGCCGCGGACAGTTCGCGGTCGTGGTCGGGGGCGGCCGACCACTCCGGACGGCCGACCTGGACCGGGGAGTGCATCGCGTCGCCGAAGGCGATCAGCCGCCGCCCGCCCGCGGACCCGTCCCCGGTCCCGTCCCCGGAGACGACGTACATGGCGTGCCCGGCCGTGTGGCCCAGGGCGTACACCACCCGCACGCCGGGGAAGACCTCCTCCCCGTCGGCCACGGTGCGGACGCGGGGTTCGATGGCCGCGAGCACCTCCCCGGTGACGCCGGACGCCTCGGCGAGGTGCCGCTGCTCCCACTCGGGACCGGTCAGCAGGTGGTCGGCGTGGGCGAAGGCGAGCCGGCCGGTGCCGGGGACGGGGTGCCAGGCCCATCCGACGTGGTCGATGTGCAGGTGGGTGATGGCCACAGCCTCGATGTCCTCCGGGCGGCGGCCCACGGCGGCCAGGCTGTCCAGCAGCGCGCCGGCGCGGATCTCGCCGATGGGGCTGCCCGGCTGCGCCGGGAACGCCTGGGGTCCGAAGCCCGTGTCGATCAGCAGGGCCCGGCCGTCCCGCTCCACCAGCAGGCCGCCGATGCTCGCCACCAGGTGGCCGGAGTCGTCGAGGTACTCGGGGTGTTCGGCCCACACCTCGTCGGTGGTGTCCGGGAACCAGCCGGTCGGCACGAGTTGCGCCGCGCCGTCCGGCACGTAGGTGACCTTCGTCCTGCCCAGCCGCAGCGTCCGGATGCCCGAGGGCCGCCGCAGCCGTTCACCCCTCCCGGACGCCCCCGCGGGCGCGCCCTCGGCGCTCACCGTGCTTCCCGCGCTCCCCGTGCTCTCCGTGCTCTCCGCCATGTCCCCTCCCCTTCCCACGCCGTGCGTGTCCGCAGGAGCCCGCCCGAGGCGTGGACGGCGGGCCCCACCATCACCATCTCCACCGACGCCCCGCGCCAAAAGGGGAGTCGGGGGCGCCCGCCGGGCCGTCGCCCTCCGTTCGTTCAGGCCCGCAGGTAGGCGAGGACGGCGAGAACGCGCCGGTGGCCTTCGCCGTCCGGGTGGAGGCCGAGCTTCTGCAGGATGTTGCCGATGTGCTTGTTCACCGCGGCCTCGGTGACGTGGAGGTCACGCGCGATGGCGGCGTTGGCTCGTCCCTCGGCCATCAGCGAGAGCACCTCCCGCTCCCGCGGCGTGAGCCGCCGCAGCGGGTCGTGCCGCCGGTGCAGGAGCTGACGCACCACCTCGGGGTCCATCACCGTGGCGCCGGCGGCCACCCGGACGACCGCGTCGACGAACCAGGCGACGTCGCCGACCCGGTCCTTGAGCAGGTAGCCGATGCCGCTCCCGCCCCCCAGATCGAGCAGGTGCTCGGTGTAGGACCGCTCGATGTACTGACTGAGCAGCAGGACCGGCAGGGTGGGGTGCGCGCGGCGGAGGGCCGCGGCGGCGCGGAGGCCGTCGTCGCCGTTGTCCGGTGGCATCCGGATGTCTGTGACGACGATGTCGGGACCGTGTTCGCGGACCGCGTCGACCAGTGCGTCGGCGTCGCCGACGGCGGCCCGTACCCGGTGGCCGAAGCGGGTCAGCACACCGACCAGACCGTCCCTCATCAGCGCCGAGTCCTCGGCCAGTACGACGTTCAGCGACACGGCAACTCCACGTGCACCAGGGTGGGTCCGCCCATCGGGCTGGACAGCCGCATTCTGCCGTCCGCCGCGGCGACGCGGTCGGCCAGGCCGGACAGCCCGCTGCCTCCGGCCGGATCCGCTCCGCCGACGCCGTCGTCGCGGACCGTCAGCACCAGCAGGTCCGCCCGCAGCCGGGCGTGGATCTCCACCCGGGTGGCGCGGCTGTGCTTGGTCGCGTTGGCCAGCGCCTCGGCGACGACGAAGTAGGCCGTGCTCTCCACGGCGGCGTCCGGCCGCCGCGGGAGCCGGATGTCGACGGTGACGGGCAGGACGGAGCGGGTGGTGAGGTTGCCGACGGCCGCGGCGAGTCCGTGGTCGGCGAGGGCCTTGGGGTGGACACCGCGTCCGAGTTCGCGCAACTCCTCGACGGCCGTCGTGATCTCCTTCTGGACGACGGCGAGTCGATCGCCGACCGGCGAACCGGGGTCCGCGTCCAGCCGGGCCATGCCCAGCATGACGTTGGCCGAGACCAGGCGCTGCTGGGCGCCGTCGTGCAGGTCCCGCTCGATGCGCCGCCGCTCCGCGTCGAAGGCGTCCACCAGGCGCGCGCGGGAGGCCCGCACCTCGATCAGTTCCCGGCCCAGCTCGCCGTCGCGCGGGGCGAGGACCAGCCGGGTCAGCGCGGCCCGGGCGCCGGCCCAGGCGGTGACGGTGTACGGGGCCGCGGGCAGCATGCACACCCCGACGACCAGCCACGGCCAGGCGGCGGGGTCGTCCACCGGCGACGTCATGAGCAGCACCGGCACGGCCAGGGCGAAGCCCAGGACGAGGGCGTCCATCCACCACAGGGCCCCCAGCAGCACGGCGGTGAAGCCCAGTTCCCGCCAGGTCGCCGGCTCGCGCAGCCGGGTCCGCAGCCAGGCGCGCGGCCCCGGACGGCCGGGCGGCCGGTGCGGGTCCGGCGCCGGGTCCAGGTCCACCAGCCGAAGCCTCCGGCGTTCGATCCGGGCGACCAGGACACCGGACAGGGCCACGCCGAGCAGGACCACCGCTCCCACGGCCACGGCCAGCAGGACCACCCCGGCGACCACCGCCGGTACCAGGACGGCGGTGACGGCCGCGCCGAGGGCGGCCCCGGAGGACAGATAGGCGAAGGCGCGCCAGGGCCAGCCGGAGGCGAGGAATCCCCACGGATGCTGCGCGAGAGCCTGCCAGGCGGTTCGAACCTGCATGCGCCGACCGTACCGATCCGCCGGCCCCCGCGCGGTAGTGCCCGCACTACCCTCGAAACTCGTGCGCTCGCCAGTGCGCCGCCCGGTCCCGTTCCGGTGCACTGCCGGCATGCAGAGAACCCTCCTCCGCGGTGCCCGGCGCCGGGCGGCCGGGCTGGCCGCCGCCCTCGGCATCCTCCTGGCCTCCCCCGCCGTCTCCCCGCCGGCGCTCGCCGCCCTGCCCGCCGATGGGCCCGCCGCCCGTCTGGACCCGGCCTCCATCGACAGGTTCGTGGAGGACTACCGGAAGCGGACCGGTCTGCCCGGTGCCGTGGTGGCGGTGACCAGGGGCGGTGGGACCGTCCACGCCGCCGGGTACGGCCGCACGGCGTCCGGGGAGGACATGACCGCGCGGACCCCGGTGCCCATAGCCTCGCTCTCCAAGTCCATGACGGCCCTGGCCGTCATGCGCCTGGTCGACGAGGGCAGGGTCGACCTCGACCGGCCCGTGCGGCACCACCTCCCCGAGTTCGCCATGGCCGATCCGCGCGCCGAGGAGATCACCGTCCGGCAGCTGCTGAACCAGACCTCGGGCATGGCCGACTCCGCCCACCCCGAGATGACCCTCCCCCACCCGCGCACACTCGCCGGCGCCGTCGCCGCCCTGCGCGGGGCGCGGCTCGCCGACGCCCCGGGGAGCCGGTGGAACTACCACAACCCCAACTACTTCGTCTCCGCCCGGCTGGTGGAGGTCGTCGCCGGACAACCCTTCGCGCGCTACATGGCCGACCGGGTGTTCCGGCCGCTGGGCATGACGCACACCCGCTCGGTCGCCTCCACCGACGAGATGCCCGACCGCGCCCGAGGGCACGTCCGCGCCTACGGCAAGGTGTTCCGCGCCTCTCAGCCGCGCTGGTTCGCCGCCGGAGGCCACGGCGTCGTCACCACCGCCTCCGACCTGGCCCGATGGCTGATCGCACAGCACAACCGCGGCGTGTCCGCGGACGGCCGGCGCGTGGTCTCCGCGCGGGGCGTCGAAACCACCCACACCCCGCCCCCGGGGCGCGACTACGCGATGGGCTGGTCGCGGGGAGCGCCCGGGGAAGGGCCCCGGCAGCTCCGGCACTCCGGTGAGCTCCTCACCCACAACGCCGTCCAGATCCTGCTGCCGGACAGCGGGATCGGCATCGCGGTCGTCACCAACACCGGCATGGTCTCCGGCGACGACTCCTCCGTCATCGCGCGCGGACTGGTCGATCTGGCCCGGGGCGAGAACCCCGGGGCGGTGAAGCCGTTCAGCATGACGGCCGACCCCGTCCTCGCGGCGCTCACACTGCTCGCGGTCGCCCTCGGCGTGCCGGGCGTCGTCCGGGCGCGCCGCTGGGCCGGGCGCGCGGTGGACCGGCCGCTGTGGCGGACGGTCCTGCGGTCGCTGCCGTACGCCCTGCCGGTCCTCCTCCTCGTCCTGCTCGGCGATCTCGTCGGTCTGCTGACGAACCGGGCAGCGGACCTGGCGCTGCTCGCCCGGCTGTGGCCCGCCTTGGTCGTCTGGTCGGCCGTGACCGCGGCGGTCTGCGCCGTCGTGCTCGTCGCGCGGGGGGCGGCGGTGTTCCACGTCCGGCGCCGCGGCCGGCCCGGTCCGGCGGCCTGAGCCGGCCCGGGCCCGCCCCGGTGTCACGCGGCCGGTGTCACGCGGCCGGGAAGTCCACCACCCGGTCGCACCAGCGCCTCAGCAGCACCCGGTCGTGGCCGACCGCCAGGAGCGCGGTGCCGTGGGCGCGGCGGTGGTCCTCCACGGCGGCGACGAGGGCCGCGGTGGTGGAGGCGTCCAGCATCGCGGTCATCTCGTCGCAGATCAGCAGCTTCGGACGGAGGATCAGCGCGCGGGCCAGGCAGGCGCGCTGGAGCTGGCCGTCGCTGACCTCGTGGGGACGGCGGGAGAGGAGGTCGCCGCCGAGGCCCACGGAGGCGGCCAGTTCGGGCAGGCGGCCGGGGATCTCGTCGCGGCGTCCGGTGGCGCGCAGGGGCTCGGCGATGGTGTCGGCGAGGGTGAGGCGGGGGTCGGCGGCGAGGCGGGGCTGCTGGAAGACCACCCCCACCGAGGTGCGCAGTTCACGCGGGGCGCGGTGGCGGAAGCCGCGCACCTCCCGGCCGCCCAGCCGGACGGTGCCCGCCCAGGGCCGGTGGAGCAGGGCGGCGACGCGGGCGAGGGTGGACTTGCCGCAGCCGCTGGGCCCGAGCAGACCGACGGCCTCGCCGCCGGCCACGGTCAGGGACACTCCGTCCAGCACGGGCGCGCGGCGGTCGTATCCGGCGGCGATGCCGAGGAGTTCGAGGGCCGGTGCGGAATCCGGTGCGGCGGTCGGACCGGCGGTCGGCGCGGGTGTCGGCTCAGGCATCGGCCGTCTCCGGGGTGTGGACGTACGCGTGGTGGCAGGCGACCGCCCGGCCGGGTGCGCCGGTCAGGGCGGGCACGGCGGCGCAGGCGTCGTCGGCGCGGTGGCAGCGGGGGGCGAAGGCACAGCCGCCGGGGAGGGCGTCCAGTTCCGGGGGCATGCCGGGGATGGGGGTGAAGGCCCGTTCGGGCAGGGCGTCGAGCAGGCCGCGGGCATACGGGTGCCTCGGGCCGGGGGCGCCGAAGAAGCCGTCGGCGTCGGCGAGTTCGACGACGCGTCCGGCGTACATCACGGCGACGCGGTCGGCGACGCGTTCGGCGGCGGCCAGGTCGTGGGTGATGACCAGCAGCCCGTGGCCGCCGTCCACGTGGCGGCGGAGCTCGTCGACGGTGCGGTCGACGAGGTCGCGGTCCAGGCCGGTGGTCGGCTCGTCGGCGATCAGCAGGGGGGCGTCGCCGACGAGGGCGAGGGCGGTGGCGGCGCGCTGGGCGAGGCCGCCGGAGAGCTCGTGGGGGTGGCGGTCGAGGTGGTCGGCGGGGAACGCGGCGCGTTCGGCGGCCCGTTCGGCGGCGGCGCGGGCCTCGCTCCCGCGCGCCCCGGTCAGCTCCCGCACGGTCTCCTCCAGTTGGGAGCGGACGGTGCGCACCGGGGTGAGGTGCGCGGCGGGGCTCTGCGGGATGAGGGCGACGCGCCGGCCGCGGACGGTGCGGGCCAGGACGGCCTCGTCGGCCGCGATCAGGTCGAGGCCGTCCAGGAGGGCGGAGCCGCGCACCTGGGCGTTGCCGGGCAGCAGTCCCAGCAGCGCGGAGGTCAGCACGGACTTGCCGCAGCCGCTCTCGCCGACCAGGGCCAGGCACTCCCCCGCCGCCAGGTCGAAGGACACGTCCGTCACGGCGGCGACGGTGCGCCCGCCGCGCATCCGGAAGCGTACGGACAGGTTCCGCACGGACAGCTCGGCCGTCCGGGTCGTCTGGGCTGTCACAGCATCAGCTCCGATCGGCGGCGCGGGTTGATCCGCTCGCGCCAGGCGCCGGCGAGCCCGGCGATGGCGAGGGTGGGGACGATGATGAACAGGCCGGGCCAGAGCGTGGTCCACCAGGCGCCGGCGAGCAGCGTGCCGCGCGCGGCCTCGACCATGGTGCCGAGACTGGCCTGGTGGGCGGGGATGCCCAGTCCCAGGAAGGACAGCGCGGACTCGTGCCAGACGGCGTGCGGCACCATCAGCACGGCCGCCAGTCCGGCCTGCGGCAGGACGCCGGGCAGCAGGTGCCGTACGGTCACCCGCCACCGCGAGGCGCCTCCGGAGACCGCCGCGTCCAGGTAGGGGCGGCCGCGCAGCGAGTGCACCTCGGCCCGGACGATGCGGGCGGTGGAGACCCAGTGGGTGAGGCCGACGGAGGCGACGACGGGCCAGACGCCGGGCCGGAACATCGCCACGATGAAGACGCCCATCAGCAGGTGGGGGACGGACGCGAAGACGTCCACGGTGCGCATCACCAGCCGGTCGACCGTGCCGCCCAGCGCTCCGGCCGCGGCGCCGACGGCGATGCCGACGACCGTGGCGACCAGGGCGGCCACCACCCCGACCAGCAGTGAGACCCGCAGCCCGTACACGCAGCGCAGCAGCAGGTCGCGGCCCATCTCGTCGGTGCCGAACGGGTGCGCCCAGGACGGGGGTTCGAGCTTGGCGGCGAGGTCGACGGCCTGCTGGTCCAGGGGGAACAGCGGCGGTACGGCCAGGACGGCGAGGACGGTGGCGGCCACGAGCGCGAGCGACAGCAGTCCGCGCGGCGTACGGGCCGGACGTCCGCCGGCGCCGGCGGTGCGCCACGCAGCAGCGCCGGAGGCGGCGGGGCCGGCGACAGAGCCGGGGGCGGGGCCGGGGGCGGGGTCGGTGGCGGTCACATCTCCTCCAGGTCGACGCGGGGGTCGGCCAGCGCGTACAGCAGGTCGGCCAGCAGGTTCCCGGCGAGGACGGCGAGGGTGGCGAGCACGGTCACCGCGGCCAGCAGCGGGAAGTCGCTGTCGGTGGCGGCCCTCACGGTGGCCGAGGCGACGCCGGGCCAGCTGAAGACGGTCTCCACCAGCAGGGCTCCGGTGATCAGTTCGGGGACGCGGGTGCCGATCAGGGTGAGCACCGGCAGCAGCCCGGAGCGCAGGGCGTGGCCGAACAGGACGGTCCGCTCGCGCAGCCCCCGGGCGCGGGCGCCGCGCACCGGGTCCTCGTGGAGGGCGTCGGCGACGCCCTGCCGTGCGTAGAGGGCGAACCACGGCAGCTGGGAGACGGCCAGCACCCCCACGGGCAGCACCAGGTGGCGGGCCAGCGAGCCGGCGGTGACCTCCTCCTCGCCGAAGTCGGTGAGCCCGCCGGCGGGCAGCACCCCGAGGTGGAGGGCGAAGAACCAGACGGCGAGCAGGCCGAGCCAGAACGGCGGGGCCGCCTGGAGGACGTACGCCGCGCCGGTGACGCAGCGGTCGAGCCATCCGCCGCGGCGGCGCGCGGCGGCGACGCCGAGCAGTGTGCCGATCGCCACCGCGAGGACGAACGCGATCGCGCACAGCAGCACGGACCAGCCCATGCGCTCGCCGATCACCTGGTCCACCGGCTGGCGCAGGGACACCGACCAGCCCAGGTCCCCGCCCAGGGCGGAGGTGAGCCAGCGCCACCACTGCTCGGTGAACGGGCCGTCCAGGGCGAGATTCTCCCGCAGCTGGTCGAGGGTGTCCTGCGAGGCGCGCAGTCCGGCGCTTCCGGCGTACTGGCGCACCGGGTCGAAGGGGGACGCGGCCGCCAGGGCGAAGGCCCCCAGGGTGACGGCGGCCAGCACGGGGACGGCGGCCAGGGCGCGCCGTCCGGCCAGGCGGGCCATTCCCGCCCAGGGCAGCCCCCGGCTCCGGGCGGGCGCGGGGCGGGGCGGGGTCCGCGTCCCCGCCTCCGCCGTCTTCGTCGTGGCCGGGACCGTCACTTCGCGGGCCGCCAGTCCTCGACGTTCCACCAGGGGCCGGTGCCGAAGCCGTGGTCGTGGGGCTCGACCTGGGTGGTGACGTCCTTCCAGGCGTCGTCCATCACGTACACGTGGTCGATGTGGGTGAGGAAGGTGTAGCCGGGGTTCTCGGCCAGCTCGCGCTGGACGGTGGCGTAGGCCTCGGCGCGGGCGTCGCGGTCGCCGGCGCGGCGGCCCTCCTCCAGGGCCCGGTCGACGGCCGGGTTGTCGTAGGCGGCCATGTTGTTGAAGCCGTCCAGGGCGAGGGAGGAGTGCAGCAGCGGGTAGAGGTCGAAGTCGGGGTCGGCCGGGCTGCCGCCGCCGGAGAGGACGGCGTCCTTCTTCATGCGCGGCTCGATGACCTCCCAGGTGCCGGACTCGACGGTGACGTCGACGCCGATCCTCTTGGCGTCGGCGGCGTAGGCGAGGGCGTGCTCCTGGCGGAGCCGGTCGCCGGAGGGGTACCAGAGGGTGAAGGCGGCGCGGCGGCCGTCCTTGCGGCGCACCCCGTCCCCGCCGGGCTTCCAGCCGGCCTCGTCGAGGATCTCCTTCGCCCGCTCGGGGTCGTGGCGGCGTTCGGTGCCCTTGGCGAACCAGGGGCTGTCGGTGGGGACGGGCCCGTACGCGGCCCGGCCGGCGCCGTTCAGGACGCTGTCCACGAGGGCCTCGCGGTCCACGGCGATGTCGAGGGCGCGGCGCACGGCCCGGTCGCCGGTGACGGGGTTGGCGGTGGGGAGGGTGACGGCCCGGAAGTCGGCGGTCTTCGCCCGTATCACGCGCTTGCCGGTGTCCTCGGCGTCCTTGCCGAAGGTGTCGGCCAGGGCGGGCGGCAGGATCGCGGCGTCGAGGTCGCCGGAGCGCAGCCGGGTGGCGCGGATGTCGTCGTCCTTGATGATCGCCATGGTGAGCTTCCGCACCTCCGGCGCGCCGCCCCAGTAGTCGGGGTTGGCCTCGAAGACGAGCTTCTCGCCCTTGCTCCAGTCGGCGAGGACGTACGGGCCGGTGCCGACCGGGTCGGTGTTGTAGGGGGCGGTGTTGACGTCCTTCCCCTCCAGCGCCTCCTTGGAGGCGATGGGCAGCACGGTGCGCTCGGCGAAGGCGGCGTAGGGGTACTTCAGCTCGAAGACGACGGTGTGGTCGTCCTTGGCGGTGACGTCGGCGAGGGCGTCGAGTTCGCCCTTGGAGGGGTTGTTGGTCCTCTCGTCGAGGATGGTCTGGTAGGTGAAGACCACGTCCTCGGCGTCGAAGGGGGTGCCGTCGCTGAAGGTCACCCCCTTGCGCAGGGTGTAGGTGTACGTCCTGCCGCCGTCGGCGACCTCGGGGAGTTCCGCGGCGAGGGCGGGCTCGAGTTCCATGTCGGCGTCGTGCCGCAGCAGCCCGTCGAAGATCTTGGAGTTGCCGTCCTTGCCGTAGCCCAGCAGGGGGTTGAGGGTCTCGGGCTCCTGGGCGACGCCCACCACCAGGGAGTCGTCCGCCCCGGTGCCGCCACCGCCCTCGGAGGGTGCCGAGCAGGCGGCCGTCCCCGCCAGCAGAGCACCGGCCGTCACGGCGGCCACCGCGGCCCGTACCACCCGGACTGTCATGATCCACACCCCTGTTGCAGGAACCCTGTTGTTGCGAGCAGCTTGCAATTAAACACCAGGGGTGTGTCAACCACCGTCCCGGGGGCCGGACTCCGCACTGCGCCGCGTCCGGCCCCGGCCCGGCAGGCCGACGCCCCGCGCACTGCTGCGCGCGGGGCGTCGGGAAAAATCGCCGGGGGTCCTCGCCGGCGCCGGACACGGCGGGTGGTCCGCCCCGTCCGGGCGGCGGGCCCGGTGCCGCGTCACACGGCCGGCGGCACGGTCACGCGCCCGCCTCGGGGGCCAGGCCGTGCCCGCGCAGCCACAGCAGCTGCTCGTGCTGCTGCGAGGAGCGCCCTCCGGCGTGGTCGCCGAAGTGCCACACCCGGATGTCCTTGTCCTCCCCCGCGTAGCGGTGGTACGCGGCGAAGACCGTGGACGGCGGGCAGATCGGGTCCATCAGGGCGACGCTGAACAGGGTGGGGGCCGTGGCGCGGCGCGCGAAGTGGAGCCCGTCGAAGTAGTTCAGGGTGGCGAAGACGCTGTCGGGCTCGACGCGCTTGTGGACGCCCAGGTAGTGGGCGATCTCCGGGTAGGGGCCGGCCGAGGCCAGTTCGGCGCCGCGCCGGAAGTGGCACAGGAACGGCACGTCCACCAGCGCCGCCGCCACCTTCTCCGGGGCCAGCCCGGCCACGGCCAGGGCCAGTCCGCCGCCCTGGCTGCCGCCGGCTACCACCACCCGCTCCGCGTCCACCGCCGGGTGCTCGCGCACCGCGTCCACCGCGCGCACGCAGTCGGTCATCAGCCGCCGGTAGTAGTGGTGGGCGGGGTCGTCCAGGCCGCGGGTCATGAAACCGCCGACGTACTGCGGGGTGGTCGCCGGATCCGGGTCGGGGGTGTCGTGGCCCTGGCCCCGGCTGTCGACGACGAGGGTGGCGTAACCGGCCGCGCTCCACAGCAGGTGCTCGATGTACAGGCCGCGTCCGCCGCTGTAGCCGATGTAGTTGACCACGGCGGGCAGCGGCCGGCTCGCGCCGCGCGGCAGGATCAGCCAGGCCGCGACGGGCTGGCCGTCCCAGCCGGGGAAGCGCACGTCGTACACCTCCACGGTGTGCAGCGGGGCGTCCTCGACCCGCCGGTACTCCGCCGGGCCGGAGGCCGCGGCCCGGGCCGCGGTGAGGGTCTTGGACCAGAAGGCGTCGAAGTCCCCGGGCTCGGCCACCTCGGGCCGGTAGTCGCGCAGCTCGTCCAGCGGAAGATCGGTCAGCGGCATGTGGGCATCCGTCCCCTCGTCGCAGTAAGCGCTTTCCCCGGCAACTTACGGTTCGGGCGTTGCCCGGTCAACGGCACGGCCCCCGCCGCGGGGCCCGGGACGCCACCCCGGCCGGAGCGCGACGCATGAGCCCTTCCCCTTCCGCCGGTGCCGCACTCCCCCGCCCGGCTTCGGCCCCCGCTCCACCGGACGCGTACGCCGCCGGCCGGACGTCCGCCGTCCCCGGGAATCCGGTGCGCCCGCCCATCCTTTCCCTCCGGCGGCTGTGTGATCGGCCACGGGTTCCGTCCCGCCCTGGCCGCCGGACCGGCGCCCTGCCAGGATCGGCGCCATGCCCAACGCCCTTCTCCGTGATGTGTATGTGGTTGATGCGGTGCGTACCCCGGTCGGCCGGTACGGCGGTGCTCTGTCCCGGGTCCGCCCGGACGATCTGGCGGCGTACACGA
>NZ_BAAATJ010000015.1:0-154651 GCF_039533345.1 Streptomyces glaucosporus
GGGCCACTCGCCGACCCACGCGGTCGGGCGTGTCGAAGGCTGCACACTCCCGTCAGCGCCGCCCGGTGCGGAAGCCGGGTGGGGCCTTCCCCGCCGCTCCCGCCCCCTTCACAACATCTCCATCACCGCGCGCCCGCGGAGTATCGGCTTTCCCCAGCGGGGACGCTCCGGGGCTGGCAGCATGGGTCTCCACTCGATGAGTGCCGCACTGTCCCCAACGCTTCTTCCAGGCGGGAAGGTTGTGAAGGCCCTGATGAGTCAGGCCAAGGAACCGCTCTCCAGCAGGATCGACGTCAACGTCCCCACTGCCGCGCGCATGTACGACTACTACCTGGGGGGCAAGAACAACTACGCCGTCGACCGCGAGGCGGCCGAGGAGCTCCTCAAGGTCGTCCCCAGCACGCAGGCGCTGGCGCTCAACAACCGCCGGTTCCTGCAGCGTGTGGTGCGCGTCCTGGCCCGGGACTACGGCATCCGGCAGTTCATCGACCACGGCTCCGGCCTGCCCACCCAGGACAACGTCCACCAGGTCGCACAGCGGGTGGACGAGAACTGCCGCGTGGTCTACGTGGACAACGACCCGATCGTCCTGGCGCACGGCCGTGCCCTGCTGGAGGAGAACGGGAACACCACCGTCATCCAGGCGGACATGCGCGACACCGACGGCATCTTCGACCACCCGGACACCGTCCGCCTGATCGACTTCGACCAGCCGGTCGCCGCGCTGTTCAACTCCGTGCTGCACTGCATCCCCGACTCCAGCGACCCGGCCGGCCTGATAAGGAAGGTGGCCGACCGGCTGGCTCCGGGGAGCTTCCTCGTCATCTGCCAGCTGGTCAGCGAGGACCCCGAGACCCGCAGGGCCGTGACCGAGTTCATGGACAGAAGCACCGGCGGCAAGTGGGGCAGGGTCCGGGAGCCCGAGGAGGTCCACCGGTTCTTCGAGGGGCTGGAGATCCTCGAGCCCGGCCTGGTGGAGGTGTCCACCTGGCGGCCCGACTCCGACATCGGCCCCCGGCAGCAGACCTGGGAGTGGCAGGAGTACGGGGGCGTCGGCCGCAAGCCCTGAGGTCCGCGGCCCGCGGACGCACGAGGCCCGTCCTCCGGCGGTCGTCCCGGAGGGCGGGCCTCACACGCGTTCGGCGGGTTCCGGCTCAGCCGAGCTCGTCGAGGAGCTCCTTCAGGAACTCCACGCTGCGCGCGGGGGTTTCGGCCGCGGCGCACAGCCGGTCCATGATCGACAGGTAGTGGTCGACGTCCTCCTCCTTGTCCAGGTAGAGGGCGCTGGTCAGCTGTTCCAGGTAGACGACGTCGGGCAGGTCCGGCTCCGGGAAGCGGAGTATCGTCACCGGCCCGCCCGCCGCGGCCAGGCCGCCGATGTCGAACGGCGCCACCTGCAGCGTGACGTTCGGCCTCCGGGACATCTCGATCAGGTGGCGGAGCTGATCCCGCATCACCTCCCTGCTGCCCAGCGGACGGCGCAGCGCCGCCTCGTCGAGGACGGCCCACAGGCGGGGGGGCGTCCTCGCGGAGGATCAGTTCCTGGCGTTCCATGCGCAGCCGGACGCGGCGGGCGTTCTCCTCCGCGGAGGCGCGGGGGTGGCCCAGGAGGATCACGGCGCGGGCGTAGTCCTCGGTCTGGAGCAGGCCGGGGATGAACTGCACCTCGTAGGTGCGGATCATCGCCGCGGCCTCCTCCAGGCCGATGTGCCGGTCGAACCAGCCCGGCAGGACGTCGTTGTACCGGTGCCACCAGCCGCGCGCGCCGGTCCTGCGGGTCAGGGCGAGGAAGTCCGCCCGCTCGTCCTCGTCCAGCACTCCGTAGAGCGTGAGGAGGTCCGCCACGTCACGTTCCTTGCAGGCCCCCTGGCCGCGCTCCAGACGGCTGACCTTGGCGGCGGAGCCGCGGATCGCCTTGGCGGCCTCCTCCAGGCCGATGCCGCGCTCCTTGCGCAGCCGCCGCAGCTGGGCGCCCACCACCAGACGCAGGACCGTCGGGCTTCCCTTGGGATGCTCGATGTAGCGCTTTATCGACAAGGAGCGGCTCGATTCGGCGGCCATGCGTGCTCTCCCGGGTGAAGTGACTGGCACTCAGTGTGCCACCGGCCGCGCCGCCGCGTACAGCGATCGCCCTTTCGGGGACCGGCCCGCTCGGCCTTGCGGTCGCCCTCCGCCCGGATTCGCCCGGTTCACCCGACCATGTCGTCGAAATCGCCGTCCTTGGCGCCCTGGAGGAACGCGATCATCTCCTCGCGGGTGTAGACGAGGGCCGGTCCGGAGGGGTGCCGGGAGTTGCGCACCGCCACCGCGCCGTCCGGCAGCGCGGCCAGTTCGACGCAGTTGCCGTTGGGGTTGCTGCGGCGGCTCTTCCGCCACACCGCGCCCTCGATCTCCGTGGCCCGTATGCCGTTGACGATCTGCTGCATTGTCGCCCCTCACCGGCCACGGCCTCCGCACTGCCACCCCTCAGGCCGGGCCGCGGCCATGATGTTCCGTTACTGTGCGTGCACGTACCACAGTCGGTGCAATTACATCTGTAAGTGCAGATGCGCTTGCAGCGGCGTGTGACAGTCGAGGATAGTAGCTCCAACAGGGCCGTTCTCGTGCCGAGTTCCCCACAGGCACCGCGGGAGATCGAGATGACAGCGCATCCGGTGACTTCGGCGAGTGACCCTTCACTGGCCTCGCTGCCCGGCGACTGGCCCGGCCTCCCCGGGTGCGGCTCCTCCTCACCGGACCCCTCGCGCGTCCGTCCCCGCGTCCACGGGGAGTTCGCGGCGTGCGGCTTCGGTCCCGCTCCCCGGTGGGCCGCCACCGCGCGGGAGTTCACCCGCAGGACGCTCGGCGCCTGGAACCTGACCGCGCTGGTCGACGACGTGTCGGTCATCGTGTCCGAACTGGTGGGCAACGCGCTGCGCTACGGGGTGCACGCCGCTCCGGCGCGGCCGGCCGGCGAACGCCCCGTCCGGCTGGGACTGCTGTGGCAGGACACCACGCTGCTGTGCGCCGTCTCCGATCCGAGTTCCGTCCTGCCGGTCGTCAGGGAGCCCGACCACCTCGCCGAGTCGGGGCGCGGACTCCACATCGTCGACGCCCTGAGCTGGCGGTGGGGCTGGTCGCGGCCCTGCTGCGGGACGGGCAAGACGGTCTGGGCCACGGTCGGCGTGGACGGCGGCCGCTGAGGGTCCGCCCTCCGGCTTCCGGGCACGTTCCGCCCTCCGGCGCTTCCCGGCCCGGCCGGTGTCCCGTACGCCCTCGGGGGACGTACGGGACACCGGGCGAGGACGCGCGGGGCGGCGGGTCAGGCCGCGGTGGCGGTACAGTCGACGGTCGCCGAGGCGGATGCGGCGGAGGCGATGAAGCCGAAGGACGCGCTGCCCCCCGCGGCGAGGGCGCCGTTCCAGGAGGCGTTGCGCACCGTGCCCGTGCCCGCGTCCAGGGTGCCGTTCCAGACCTGGGTGATCCGTCCCCCGTCGGCCAGGGTGATCCGCACCGACCAGCCGGAGACCGGCACGGTCCCGGTGTTGCGGACCGTCACCTCGCCCTGGTAGCCGCCCTGCCAGGAGGACGCCGCCCGGAACGAGGCCGCGCAGGCGGCCTCTCCCTCCCCCGGCTCGCCGGGGTCGCCGGGGTCGCCGGGATTCTCCCGGTCGAGGAGGTCGGCCAGGGCCGGGTACCAGCGGTCCGCGATCTTCTCGTCGCCGGAGGCGTTGGGGTGGACCCCGTCGTAGGTGTCGCTCGCGGTGCTGAAGCCGGTCCACTGGTCGACGGCGATCACCGGGGAGTCCGCGGTGCTCTTGCTCCGCGCCCAGCCGGGGATCCGCTCGTTGAGGGCGACCACCCGCCGGGCGCACTCGCCGCAGGTGCTGGGGTTCATCGGGATGATCTGCGCGACGAGGACCTTCATCCGCGGGTTGCTCGCCCGCATCTGGTCCACCAGCGTGCCGTAGGCGGCGAGGATGCTCTCCGGCGACCGGTTGCTCCAGACGTCGTTGGTCCCGAAGTGCATGACAACGATGTCCGGCCGAGTGGCGGCGAGCCAGCCGGGAAGCAGGTTCTGGCTCGCCACATTGGTCACCAGCGCGCCGCCGTGTCCCTCGTTGTCACCGTCGTGGGGTCGGCCGCACCCCTGGGGGCCGAGCGTCCCCACGAAGTCGATGTCCGTGTGTCCCGCGCTCTGGAGCCGGTTCCACAGCAGCGAGCGCCAGCAGCCCGGCGATCCGGTGATGGAGTCCCCCAGCGGCATGATCCGCACCGGATCCGCGGCGGCCTTCGCGGGGGCGGGGGCGGCGTCCGCGGCCGCCGGCCCGGCGCCGAGGAGGCCCAGGACCAGCGCCAGGGCGGTCAGGGCCGCCCGTAAGAGGTGTCTGTTGCGCATGATGCTCCTTCCGACAGGATGGGAGCGCTCCCATCCGGAACATCAAGCCACCGCTCCAACGGCGCGTCAAGGAGCCGGAACCGGGCTTCCGCCCCGCCCCGCCGTCCCGTTCCCGGTTGTATGCTGCCCGCCTGCCCGCTGCGGCGGTGCGGCCCTGTGCGGGGACGCCTCCGTTCGGCCCAGCCGCCCCCTCTTCCGGCACGCCTCCGGCCGGCGCCTGGAAGACTCTGTAATGACCGGCGGGTCTGGCGCGAGTGGGGAGAGTCGTGACGGCGAACGGCAGCGGCGGCCACGTACGGCGGTTCCGGTGGAGCGGCCGGATGCCCGTGCGGCTGCGCCGGGCCGCCGCCGCGATGGCCCGCCCCCGTACCTCCCGCGCGCGCCTGGCGTGGCTCAGCCGGGCGAGCACCCGGATCGGGACGACGCTCGACCTGGAGCGGACCGCGCGGGAGCTGGCCGAGTACACCGTCCCCCAACTGGCCGACGGCGCGGCCGTCGACCTGCTGGAGTCCGTCCTGCGCGGGGAGGACGGAGCCCGCTGGACGGGCACGGGAACGCCGGCCACCCGGGCCGTCGCGGTGGCCGTCGTCGACGAGCTGCGGGACCTGGAACCGGACGAGGTGGGCACGCCCTCCGTTCACCCCCACACGGTGCTCTCGCTCCACTGCCTGCGGGAGCGGGAGCCGGTGCTCATCGGCCGGATGCGGCACGGGGACCACGAGCGGGTGGCGCCCTCCGCGGGGGCGGCGGCCAAACTGCGCGAGGCCGGAGTGCACAGCTACATGGCCGTGCCGCTGGTCGCCCGCGGCGTCCTGCTGGGAGTCGCCGACTTCATCCGCGCCTCCGGGAGCGCCCCGTTCACCGAGGCCGACGTCGAGCTGGCGATGCAGCTCGCCTCCCAGGCGGCCGTCTTCATCGACAACGCCCGCCTCTACGGGCGCGAGCGCGAGCACGTCCTGTCCCTCCAGCGCAGCCTGCTCCCCCGCGGCACGCCGCGGACGCCGGGGCTGGAGGTCCTCACCCACTACACGCCGAGTCCCGACCCGAGCGGGGTGGGAGGCGACTGGTTCGACGTGGTCGCCCTGCCCGGCGGGCGGACCGCCCTGGTGGTCGGGGACGTCATGGGCCACGGGCTGCCGGCCGCGGCCACGATGGGGCGGCTGCGCACGGTCGGCCGCACGCTCCTGTCGCTGGACATCGCGCCCGAGCGCGTCCTGGCCCGGCTGGACCTGGCCGTCCGGGACCTGGAGGACGAGCAGGTGGCCACGTGCCTGTGCGCCGTCTACGATCCGGCCACCGCGAGCTGCACCGTCGCCGGGGCCGGGCACATGCCGCCGCTGCTGGTGGCCGCAGACGGCACCGCCTCCCGCATCGAGGTGCCCACCGGGGCCCCGCTGGGCTCGGGGGTGATCCCGTACGATCCCGTCGCCGTTCCGGTGCCCGCCGGGAGCCGGCTCGTGCTGTACACCGACGGGCTGGTCAAGACGCGCGGGGGCGACATCGACGCCCAGCTCCGGCGGCTGGTGGAGACCGCCCCGGAGATGGTGGACCGGCTGCTGGAGTCCCGCGACCCGGCCGCGGTCCCGCTGGGGGACGCGGCGCGCATCGACGAGTCCGTCCTGCTGGTGGCCGCCGCCGAGGAGCCGCCGTCCGGCGCCGACGTGTGCGTGTGGTCCCTGCCGCCGGACGGCACCGCCGCGTCCGTCGCGCGGAGCCTGGTCACCGAACGGCTGGCCCGCTGGGGTCTGGAGGAGCTGGCCGACGTCGCGCAACTGGTCGTCAGCGAGCTGGTCGGCAACGCCCTGCGGTACGGCAACGGGCCCGGGCAGCTCCGGCTGCTGCGGCACGACAGGCTGGTCCTGGAGGTCTCCGACACCGGCCCCGACCTGCCCCAGATCCAGCGCGCGGAGCTCAGCGACGAGGGCGGGCGCGGGCTGCAACTGGTCAACATGCTCAGCCGCAACTGGGGATCGTGCCGCACCTCCACCGGCAAGGTGGTGTGGGTCGAGCAGGACATCCCCGCCTCCCCTTCCTGAGCTCCCCTCCCTGACGCCCCGCGCCGCCCCGCGCGGTACGGCGCGGGGCGGCGGTCCCCGTCCGGGGCCGGTGCGGCTTCCGGGCCGGGGCTGCGGGGTCGGGACGGCCCGGACGGACGGCGGGTCAGTACGGCCGGGCGGCGTCCCGGTGGGCGGGGGCGAGCCGGGGGGCCCAGGCTCTCGGGAAACTGATCCGCTCCGGGTCCCCGTCGGAGGTGTAGCGCTCGGTCTCGCCGTCGCGCAGCCTGTCCAGCCAGGCCGTCGAGCCGTACGGCGCGTCCGGGCCGGAGGTGTCCTGCGAGCGGATGCGGGGGACGGCCCCGGGGTCGAAGTCGGCGGAGTAGGGCGAGGGGGCGGGGCCGGCGCCGGCCAGGTAGACGCCCTGGTGCCGGTAGCGCACGCCGCGGTACTCCCCTTCGAGCGCCAGGCCGCGGTTCCTGGGCATCGAGCCGTAGGGAAGGGCCATCGACACCACCGGCACCCCGGGCAGGGCGTGGGAGAGGGCCCACTTGTTGGCGGCGATGTCCCAGCGGACCCACTCGTCGTCCGCCTTGCCCAGGAGGGTGTGTTCGAGGGTGTGGTTGCCGATCTCGAAGCCGTGGTCGTTGAGCCAGTCGAGGGTCTTCCGGCCGCCGGGGTCGTCGAAGGGGTCGGCGTTGACGAAGAAGGTCGCCACGGGGCGGAACCCCGGGTGGCGCTCCGCGACGTCCAGCAGGATGCCGACCGCGGTGTCGGGGGCCGGGCGTCCGTCGGCGTCCAGGCGGAACTGGCTGGGGCTGGAGTCGTCGAAGGTGAGGACCACCGGGTGGGCTCCGGCGGGGAGGTCCATCTCGCCGCCGGTGAACTCCCGGGCGGTGACCGGCACGTAGCCCTCCCGAGCCAGCCGCTCCAGTTCGGCGCGGAAGTCCTCGGGGGTGCGGTCGTCCACGCCCTGGGGGTCCTCCACTATTCGGTGGTACATCAGTACCGGGACCACGCCGAGTTCGTTGGCCTCCACCTCCGCCGGGTCGGGGGAGGCCTGCTCCCACCCGGATCCGTCCGAGGGGAGGGGGGTTCCGCCCTCTCCCGGCTCCTCGGGGGCCCTGTTGTCAGCGTTGTCAGCGTTGTCAGCGTTGTCAGCGTCGTTCGCCTGCGGGCTCACCGCCCGCTCTCCGGGCGGTCCGGTGTCGGACTGGCCGGCCGCCGAGCAGCCGGCCAGCAGTACGGCGAGCGCGGCCAGGACCGCGCGGTTTCCCCGGTGACGTATGCGCATGGTGCTCTCTCCGGGCGTCGGGATGACGGCGCCCGGCGGTTGCCGGACCGTCCCCTCCAGGCTCGGGCAGGAGCGCGGTCTTCTCTCGCCGTGTTCGGCCGATCGACGGACGGTGCCGGTGGCCGCGTCCCGCGGGCCCCGCCGGACCGGCTCGGCCCGCGGGGTTCCGGTCCGGGGCTCAGTTCCTCGGCGGGACGCGGGGCACGGGCAGGACCAGGGCCGCGTGGGCGTGCGCCGGGACGGCCGGACGGCGCGGGGCCACCGGGCGCACCTGGACGTAGGGTCCGCCCTGTTCGGGGCGGGGGTCGGCCTCGCCCTTGTTGGGCCACAGGGACATCGCCCGCTCGGCCTGGGCGGTGATGGTCAGGGACGGGTTGACGCCCAGGTTGGCGGAGACCGCCGAGCCGTCCACCACCGAGATGCCGGGGTGCCCGTAGAGCCGGTGGTAGGGGTCGATGACGCCCTCCTCGGCGGACGCGCCGATCGGGCAGCCGCCCAGGAAGTGCGCGGTCAGCGGGGTGCCCATCAGCTCGCCGACGTTCGTGCCCGGGAAGCCGTCGATCTCCTCCGCCAGCAGCCGGACCGCCTCGGCGCCCTCCGGGATGTGGTCGGGGTTGGGGGCGCCGTGTCCCTGCCGGGCCGTGAGCAGGCCCTTCCCCGGGCCCCTGGGCTTGCGGTAGGTGGTCAGCGAGTTGTCCAGCGACTGCATCACCAGGCCGATGATCGTCCGCTCCGACCAGCGGTGGGTGGTGGCGGTGCGCGCCACCAGGACCGGGTGCCGCAGGAACGCCAGGGCCGCCGCGAGCGCCTTGGGCAGGGGGCCGTCCCGCCGGTACTGCGGGACGCAGAGCAGGGCCATCAGGTTGGAGCCCCTGCCGTAGCGGACGTTCTCGATGTGGGTGTTCTCGTTCGGGTGGATGGAGGAGGTGATGGCGACGCCTCTGGTGAAGTCCGGTCCGGTGGTGCCGCCGTGCTTGCGGCGGTAGCGGCGGGGGAAAGTGAGGGCGCCCACCAGGGCCTCGGAGTTGGTGCGGGTCAGCTCGCCCAGCCGCGGGGAGATCCGCAGCAGGACGCCCTCGTCGCGCATCCGGTGCAGCAGGGTCTGGGTGCCGTAGGTGCCGGCGGCGAGGACGACCTGCCCGCAGCGCAGCACCGTCCGCCTCCCCCTGCGGCGCCTGTTCGTCGGCACGGTGGTGACCCGGAAGCCTCCCCGGGGATCCTCGGCCACCTCCACGACGGTGGTCATGGGGTGGACGACCGCGCCCGCCTTCTCGGCGAGGTGGAGGTAGTTCTCGGTGAGGGTGTTCTTGGCGCCGTGGCGGCAGCCGGTCATGCAGGAGCCGCACTCCCTGCACGCCGTTCTGGCCGGGCCCGCGCCGCCGAAGTAGGGGTCGGGCACCTCCTCGCCCGGCGCGGCCTTCGCCTTTCCGTCGGCGTCCTTCCCGTCGCCGAAGAACACGCCGACCGGGGCGAGGCGGAAGGTGTCGCCCACGCCCATCCGCTCGGCGACCCTCCGCAGATGGCGGTCGGCCTCCGTGGTGGTGGGGTTGGTCCGCACGCCGAGCATCCGCCGGGCCTGGTCGTAGTAGGGCCTGAGCTCCTCCTGCCAGTCGGTGATGCGGCCCCACTGGCGGTCGGTGAAGAAGGCGGGCGGCGGCACGTAGAGGGTGTTGGCGTAGTTCAGCGAGCCGCCGCCGACCCCGGCCCCCGCCAGGATCATGACCTTGTCCATCAGGTGGATGCGCTGGATGCCGTACAGGCCCAGCGCGGGCGCCCACAGGTAGTTCCTCAGGTCCCAGGAGTTCTTCGGCAGCGTCTCGCGGGTGAAGCGGCGGCCCGCCTCCAGGACGCCGACGCGGTAGCCCTTCTCGGTGAGCCGCAGCGCGGACACCGAGCCGCCGAAACCGGAGCCGACGACGATCACGTCGTAGTCGTATTCGTAGTCGCGGTCGCGGCCGGGGCCGTCGTGGCCCCGGTCGTTCCCGGGTGCTCCCGCGGGTGTCTCCGTCATGGCAGCAGACCTCCTCGTCCGCTCCGCGCGCCGGCCGGTCCGGCGCGTCACCGGCTGTAGAGGGCGTCGATCCGGTCCGCGTACGCGGCCGCCACGGCATGCCGTTTGATCTTCAGTGACGGTGTCAGCAGCCCGTTGTCCTCGGTGAACTCCCCCTCGACCAGGCGGAACGCGCGGATCGACTCGGCCCGGGAGACCGCCTCGTTGGCGTAGTCCACGGCGCTCTGGACGGCGGCGAGGAGTTCGGGGTCCTTCTCCAGTTCGGCGAAGGGGGTGTCGGCGGGGCGTCCCCGTACCGTCAGCCAGTGCCGAAGGGCGTCGGCCTCCAGGGTGACGAGGGCCGCGACGAAGGGCCGGTTGTCGCCGACCACCATGCACTGCCCGATGAGGGGACGGCTGCGCAGCCGGTCCTCCAGCACGCTCGGGGCGACGTTCTTCCCACCGGTGGTGACCAGGATGTCCTTCTTGCGGCCGGTGATGGTCAGGTAGCCGTCCCCGTCCAGGGAGCCGAGGTCGCCGGTGGCGAACCAGCCGTCCCGCAGGGCCTCCCCGGTGGCGGCGGGGTTGTTCCGGTAGGCGGTGAAGACGATGTCGCCCCTGATCAGCACCTCGCCGTCGTCGGCGATCCGCACGGCGGTGCCGGGGATGGGCTGCCCCACCGTGCCGGGGCGGGGGGCCAGGGGCGGGACGAGGGTGGCGGCGGCGGTGGTCTCGGTCAGGCCGTAACCCTCGTAGACGATGATGCCGCAGGCGGCGAAGAACAGGTTGAGCCGGCGGTCCAGGGGGGAGCCGCCGCTGATGGCGTAGCGGAGCCTGCCGCCCAGCTCCTTGCGGACGCGCCGGTAGACCAGCAGGTCGTACAGACCCCGGGCCAGGCGGAGTCCGGGGCCGGGGCCCGGGCCCGTGCCGCGGAACGCCTCCATGAACGCCTCGCCGTAGCGCACCGCGATGCGGTCGGCGCGGTCGAAGGAGGAGCCGCGGCCGATCCTCTCGGCCGTGGCGCGGCCGGTCTCGTGGATCTTCTCGAAGAGGTAGGGCACGCCGACCAGGAAGGTGGGCCTGAAGTCCTTGAGTTCGGGCCGCAGTTCGGCGGGTTTGATGCTGGGGCAGTGGCCGAGTTCGATGCGGGCCTGGAGGCAGGCGATCTGGATGGTGCGGCCCAGGATGTGGGCGAGCGGCAGGAAGAGCAGGGTGGAGGCCGTCCGGTCGGTGACCGCCTCGAAGACCGGGTGCAGCAGTTGGACGGTGTTCCCCGCCTCGGCCTGGAGGTTGCCGTGGGTGAGCACGCAGCCCTTGGGGCGGCCGGTGGTGCCGGAGGTGTAGCAGACGGTGGCGGGGGTGTCGTGGGTGAGGGCCGCGCGGCGCCTGGTCACCTCCTCGTCGGGCGTTCCCCGTCCCAGGTCGGTGAGGTGGGCGACGGCTCCGGCGTCGATCCGCCAGGTGCGCGGCGGGTCGGGGAGGGACACCGAGGCGGAGGCCGCGGTGACGGCGTGCTCGTCGGTCTCGACCACCAGGAAGCGGGCGCCCGAGTCGCGGAGGATCCACTCGACCTGCTCGGCGGAGGAGGTGGCGTAGACCGGCACGGTCACTCCGCCCGCGGCCCAGATCGCGAAGTCGAGCAGTTCCCACTCGTAGCGGGTGCGGGACATCAGCGCCACCCGGTCGCCGGGTTCGAGTCCGGCGGCGATCAGTCCCCTGGCCGCGCCGGTCACCTCGCGGGCGAAGGCCGCGGCGGTGACCGGCCGCCACGTCCCGGCCTCCTTGCGTCTGAGGACCACCGCGTCGGGGGCCTGTTCGGCGTTGGCGAAGGGGATGTCGGCGGTGGTGCCCGGGACGGGGGGCGGCGGTGTGCGCCAGGAGGCCCGCGCCTCGCGGACGGCGCCGCCCTCCCGGATCACCTCCACCGTCACGCGGTCGGCGAGGTCGCCGCGCCGTCTGGCCCTCTTCAGGTCCTTGCGTACGCCCATGGTCGGCTCCTGTTCGTGGCGTGGGAGGAGTGGCCGGTGTCGGGGTGGGGCTGGGTGCGGGGGGTGGACGTCGCGGCGGGTCAGCGTTCGAGGACGGCGGTCACCCCCTGGCCGCCCGCGGCGCAGACGGAGATCAGCCCGCGGACGGTCGCCGTGCCGTCGGCGGCCGGCGTGCCGTTCCCGCCGGCCTTCTCGTGCAGGAGTTTCGCGAGGGTGCCCACGATCCGGCCGCCGGTGGCGGCGAAGGGGTGCCCCGCGGCGAGTGAGGAGCCGGCGACGTTGAGCCGGTCCCGGTCGATGCTGCCCAGGGGGCCGGGGAGGCCCAGGCGGCGGGTGCAGAAGTCCTCGTCCTCCCAGGCGGCGAGGGTGGCCAGGACCTGGGAGGCGAACGCCTCGTGGATCTCGTAGAAGTCGAAGTCGCCGAGTTCCGCCCCGGCGGCCTCCAGCAGCTTGGGGACGGCGTACACCGGGGCCGTCAGCAGCCCGTCGGGGTCGTCGACGAAGTCGACGGCGGCGGTGCGGGCGTGGGTGAACCAGGCCAGTACGGGGAGGCCGCGTTCGGCGGCCCACTCCTCGCTCGCCAGGAGCACGGTGGAGGCCCCGTCGGAGAGCGGGGTGGAGTTGCCGGCGGTCATGGTCGCGCCTTCTCCCTTCCCGAAGACGGGCTTGAGGCGGGCGAGCTTCTCCGCGGTGCTGTCCGGGCGCAGGTTCTGGTCGCGCTCCAGTCCCCGGAAGGGGGTCACCAGGTCGTCGAGGAAGCCGCGCTCGTAGGCGGCGGCCAGGCGCCGGTGGCTGGCGGCGGCCAGGGCGTCCTGGTCGGCGCGGCTGATGCCCCACTCGGCGGCGGTGCGGGCGGCGTGCTCGCCCATCGACAGTCCGGTGCGGGGTTCGGCGTTGCGGGGGATGTCGGGGACGACGTGGCGGGGGCGCAGTCCCGCCAGGGCGCCCAGCCGCCGGGGGAGGGTGCGGGCCCGGCGGGCCTTCAGCAGCAGTCTGCGCAGGTCGTCGTTGAGGCCCAGCGGCGCGTCGCTGGCGGTGTCCACGCCGCCGGCGACGCCGCAGTCGATCTGTCCCAGGGCGATCTTGTTGGCGACCAGGATGACGGCCTCCAGGCCGGTGCCGCAGGCCTGCTGGACGTCGTACGCGGGGGTGCGGTGGTCCAGTTCGCTGCCCAGGACCACTTCCCGGGCCAGGTTGAAGTCCCGGCTGTGCTTGAGTACGGCGCCCGCGACGAACTCCCCGAGCAGTTCGCCGGCCAGGCCGTGGCGCTCGACGAGTCCGGCGAGCGCGGCGGAGAGCATCTCCTGGTTCGAGGCGGTGGCGTAGGGGCCGTCCGCCCGGGCGAAGGGGATGCGGTTGCTTCCGACGATTGCGACGCGTCGCCCGACCGTTGCCATGGCCACCACTCCCTGTGGTAGGAAACCCCTCTACTTACTTCGGAGTAAACTTACTCATGCGTAAGGAGAAATCAATGGCCGATCGCTACCAGAAACTGACTTCTTCCGGCCCCGGCGCCCTCCTCGCCAAGCGCCTGGGCCTGCCGCGCCCGGAGCCCCTGGAGCGCCACCGCCCCGGCCGCCCCGTCCTGTCCGGCCCCGCCGTGGTGGACGGCGCCGGGGGCGGCCGGCTGACCGGACCGCTGCGCGAGCTGGTGGACTCCCTGCCGTCCGCCGGGCGCGCGGACGGCGAGCCCCCCGCCGCGCTGGTCTTCGACGCGACCGGCATCACCGACAGCACCGGACTGCGCGCCCTCCACGCCTTCTTCCACCCGCGCATCCGCTCCCTGGCCCCCTGCGGCCGGGCAGTGGTCGTCGGCACCCCGCCCGAACTGGCCCGCGACGCGCGGGAGGCGGCCGCCCAGCGCGCGCTGGAGGGCTTCGTCCGCTCGCTCGGCAAGGAGCTGCGGCGCGGGGCGACCGCGCACCTGCTGCTCGTCGCGCCGGGCGCGGAGGGGGCGGTGGAGTCCACCGTGCGGTTCGTCCTCTCGGCCCGCTCGGCCTACGTCTCCGGGCAGGTGATCCGCGTCGCCGGGCCCGCGGACCCGGCCGCGGCCCCGGCCGACTGGGAGCGTCCGCTGGACGGGAAGGTCGCCGCCGTCACCGGCGCCGCGCGGGGCATCGGCGAGGTGGTGGCCGAGACCCTGGCCCGGGACGGGGCGAGGGTGGTCTGCCTGGACGTCCCCGGACAGGCGGAGGAGCTGCGCGCGGTGGCGGAGCGGATCGGCGGGGAGGCGCTGCCGCTGGACGTCACCGCCGACGACGCCGGGGACGTCCTGGCCGCGCACCTGCGCGAGCGCCACGGCGGCCTGGACGTGATGGTGCACAACGCCGGCATCACCCGCGACAAGACCCTGGGCCGGATGGACGCCGAGAAGTGGGACGCCGTGATGGCGGTCAACCTCACCGCCGTGGAGCGCCTGACGGAGCGTCTGCTGGAGGCGGACGGCGACGGCGGCCCCGTGCTGCGCGACGGCGGCCGGATCGTGTGCACCTCGTCCATGAGCGGCATCGCCGGCAACGTGGGGCAGACCAACTACGCGGCGAGCAAAGCGGGTCTGATCGGCCTGGTCCAGGCGCTGGCGCCGGCCGTCGCCGGGCGCGGGATCACCGTCAACGCCGTGGCCCCGGGGTTCATCGAGACGCGGATGACGGCGGCGATACCGCTGTTCGTCAGGGAGGCCGGACGCCGCATGAACAGCCTCCGGCAGGGCGGGCAGCCCGTCGACGTGGCCGAGGCCGTCGCCTGGTTCGCCTCCCCCTGCAGCGGCGGGGTCAACGGCCAGGTGCTGCGGGTGTGCGGCCAGTCCCTGCTGGGAGCGTGAGGGACGTGGCGACCCCGGAGAACGGAACCGCCGGAGAGCCGGGGACCAGGGAGCTGCGGTCGGTTCCCGGCACGGCCTCCCTCTACGCCCGCGCCCTGCTCTCCCGGCGCGGCGACGGCCCCCTCCCGGCGCGGCGGCTGGTGCTGCGCGACGTGGCGGCCGACCCGGACCGGCTGCGCCGCTACGCCGCCGTCTGCGGTTTCGCCGACGCCTCCCGCCTGCCGGTGACGTACCCGCACATCGTCGCCTTCCCCCTGGCCATGGCGCTGATGACCGAACGGGACTTCCCCCTGCCGCTGCTCGGCCTGGTCCACATCGCCAACCGGGTCGAGCGGCTGCGGCCGGTGGGGGCCGGGGAACGGCTCACCTACCGGGTGCGGGCCGACCGGCTGCGCCCGCACCCGAAGGGCACCGCCTTCGACGTGGTGGCCGAGGCCGGCGACGGCGACGGCACGGTCTGGCGGTCCGTCAGCACCTACCTCCACCGCGGGTCCGGCGCGGAGGACCCCCGGCCACGCGCCTCTACCGGCCCCGCCTCCGCCGGCGGCGGCCCCCCGTCCCGGCCGGCGGACGGGCCGGCGGACGGGCCGGCCCTGGACGAACGGTGGGAGGTGCCCGGTTCGGTGGGACGCCGCTACGCCGCCGTCTCCGGCGACCGCAACCCCATCCACCTCCACCCGCTCACCGCGCGGCTGTTCGGCTTCCCCCGCGCCATCGCGCACGGCATGTGGTCCAAGGCCCGCTGCCTGGCGGCACTGGAGGACCGGCTCCCCGGCGCCTGCCGGGTGGACGTCTCCTTCCGCGCCCCGGTCCTGCTGCCGGCACGGGTGCGCTTCACCGCCGTACAAGCCGGTCCGGGCTGGGAGTTCGGGCTGCGGCAGGACGGCGGGACGCGCGAGCACCTGCGCGGCGAGGTCTCACCCCTCGACTGAGGGCGGCCCCGGGACGTCAGGGGCATGCGGGGCGTCCGGGGCCTCCGGTCCCTCGGGGGCGTGCGGCGGCTCCGGGGGTTCCCAGAGCTCTCCCCCGAGCACGTTGCGCATGCCCACCCACACCATGTTCATCAGGCGCCGGGCGACCCTGTCGGGGGTCTCCCCGGGGTGGCGCTCCATCCAGTCGGTGAGCGAGTCCGCCGCGCCCACCAGCACGTGCGCCACGAAGTCGGCCTCCTCGTCGCCGGGCCGGACCGGGCCGGCGGCCTCCGCGATGCCGTCGCGGACCAGGCCCGCCACCTCCGCCATGACCGCGCGGCGGGCCCGGGCGACCTCCTCGGTGATGGCCTCGCTGAGCTCCGAGGTCTGCCGGTGGAGCACCACCCAGCTGTCCCGGTGCTCGGTGACGTAGGCGAAGAACGCCGAGAGCCCCGCCCACAGCCTCATCTCGGGGGAGCCGACGCCGCGCGCCGCCTTCTGGAAGGCGGTCGCCAGCCGCTCGGCCTCGCGGCGCAGGCAGGCGAGGAACAGGCCCTCCTTGGAGTCGAGGTAGAGGTAGACCATCGGCTTGGAGATCCCGGCCAGTTCGGCGATCTCGTCCACCGACGCGGGGTGGTACCCGCGTTTGGCGAAGACCTGGACCGCCATGTCGATGATCTGCTGCTCCCGGACCTGCCGGGGAACCCTCCGCCTGCGCTTGTCGCTCACCTTGCCAGCCTATCTACCCTCACGTAATCTTACCTGCCAGTAAACTTACTCCTAAGTAAGAAGTGAGGGGTGTCCCATGGCCGACAGCGTCAGGGAGCGACTGGCGGGCCTGGACTTCGCGGCCGTCTCCCCCGAGGAGTTCGCCCGGATCGTCAAGGGCCTGTCCACCAGGGAGATCGGCGAGATCATGCGCGGCGAACTCCGCCGGCGCGTGCTCGGGGAGGTCTTCCGGCGGATGGAGCGGCAGTTCCGCCCGGAGAGCGCCGGCTCGCTCAACGCCCTGATCCGGTGGAAGGTCACCGGGGAGAGCGACGCGGTCTACGAGACCGCCGTCGCCGACGGGACGTGCACGGTCCGCGAGGGACGCACGGACGCCGAGGCGCGCGTGACGCTGACCATGGGCGACGCCGACTTCCTCAAGCTCGTCTCCGGCAACGCCAACCCGGTGACCATGTTCATCACCCGCAGGCTGAGACTGGCCGGCGACGTCGGCCTGGCCGCCGGACTGACCCGGTACTTCGACATCCCCAAGGCATGAGGGGACCGGAGGCCCCCGGAGTCACGGACGCGGAAAGGGAAACGGCATGAGTGGCTTCTCGCTCGACCTCACCGAGGAACAGAGGGACCTGCGCGACTGGGTGCACGGCTTCGCCGCCGACGTGGTCCGCCCGGCCGCCGCCGAATGGGACGAGAGGGAGGAGACCCCCTGGCCCGTCATCCGGGAGGCCGCCCGGATCGGCCTGTACGGCTTCGAGTCCCTGGCCGACATGTACGGCGACCCCTCCGGCCTGTCCCTCCAGATCGCCAACGAGGAACTGTTCTGGGGCGACGCCGGGATCGGCATGGCGCTGTTCGGCACCTCGCTCGCCGTCGCGGGCATCCTCTCCTCCGGCACCCCCGACCAGCTCGCCGAGTGGGTGCCCCCGTGCTTCGGCGACGAGAACGACCCCAAGGTCGCGGCGTTCTGCGTCTCGGAGCCCGACGCCGGGTCCGACGTCTCGGCCATGCGCACCCGCGCCCGGTACGACGAGGCCAAGGACGAGTGGGTGATCAGCGGCCAGAAGGCGTGGATCACCAACGGCGGCATCGCGAACGTCCACGTGGTGGTGGCCTCGGTGGAGCCCGAACTCGGCGCCCGCGGCCAGGCCGCGTTCATCGTCCCGCCCGGCACCCCCGGTCTGGAGGCCGGCCGGAAGATCAGGAAGCTGGGCCTGCGGGCCTCGCACACCGCCGACGTCTTCCTGGACGAGGTCCGGGTGCCGGGCCACTGCCTGCTGGGCGGCAAGGAGAGGCTGGACGCCCGCCTCGCCCGCGCCCGGGAGGGCGGCCGGGCCAAGGGCCAGGCCGCCATGGCCACCTTCGAGGTCAGCCGCCCCACCGTGGGCGCGCAGGCGCTCGGCATCGCCCGCGCCGCCTACGAGTACGCCCTGGAGTACGCGGGCGAGCGGGTGGCCTTCGGGCGGCCCATCGTCGAGAACCAGGCGATCGCCTTCGCCCTGGCCGACCTGCGGACCGAGATCGAGGCGGTCCGCCTGCTGATCTGGCAGGCCGCCTGGATGGCCCGCAACGGCCGCGCCTTCGACGCGGCGCAGGGCTCGATGTCCAAGCTGCGCGCCGGCGAACTGGCCGTCGCCGCCACGGAGAAGGCCGTCCAGATCCTCGGCGGCGCCGGGTACAGCCGGGAGCACCCGGTGGAGCGGATGTACCGCGACGCCAAGATCTACACGATCTTCGAGGGGACGAGCGAGATCCAGCGGCTGGTCATCGCCCGCGCCGTCTCCGGCCGGCACATCCGCTGATCCCCGGACGCCCGGGGCCTGGCCGGGGCGCCCCGGCCCGGCCCCGGGCGTGTCTCAGCGCCGCGACCGCCCGCGGTGCCAGGTGAGGCCGCCGGGCAGGTGCGCGGTCGCGCCACGGTTCCCGTGCCGGTCCAGCGTGATGTGCGCCCGGCGCGGACCGACCGTCAGCGACCAGCCGCGCGGCCCGAAGGTGAGGCGGACGAGCCCGGGAACGATCGTGATGCGTTTGCGGAAGTACAGCGGCATGGTCTCCTCACCCCGTCGGCGGTCTGCTGCTCCCATGGTGCGGCACACCCTTGGCACGCTGCCGCGACGGGCCGGGCGGCCCCCGGCGGACGGAGCCGTGGCGGGGCCGGGCGTCAGTCGTGCGGGACGACGGCGACGGGCGCGGGCGAGTGGTGCATGACCGTGTGGGCGACCGGACCGATGTGGAAGCCCAGCGGCGAGCGGCGGTTGCGGCGGCCGACGACCACCAGGGAGGCGTCCTTGGCGGCCTCCAGCAGGTGGCGGGCGGGCCTGCCGACCACGGCCTCCGCCCGCACCTCGACGTCGGGGTACTTGCCCCGCCAGGGACGCAGCGCGTCCTGCAGCGCCCGGGAGCTCTCCTGGGCCAGGTCGGTGGCCATGCGGGGGTCGACGGCCACGGGATCGATGCCGTAGACCAGCGGCGGGTTCCAGCTGTGGACGACCCTCAGCACGGCGCCGCGCCGGGCGGCGGCCTCGAAGGCGAACGCGAACAGCTCGTCGGTGGGCCGGTACAGCTCCGCTCCCAGGACGACGTCCCGGTACGGACCGTAGTCGGCCGCGTCCCCGGTGCCCTCCTTCCGCGCGTGCTCGTCGGTGGTGCCGGCCCGCACCAGGACGACCGGGCACGGGACGCGGGCCACCGTGGTCAGGGCGACGGAACCGACCAGGAACCCGGCCACGACGCCCAGGCCCCGGGTGCCGATGACCAGCAGTTCGGCCTCCTGGGCGGTGTCGGTGAGGACCGCGGCCGCGTGGCCGGTGAGCTGCTCGGTGGTGATCTCCAGTTCCGGGTACAGGCGCGCGAGGTCGTCCGCCGCCTCCCGCGGGATCCGCCGGGCCCAGTGCTCACGGGTCTCGGCGTCGGCGAAGGACTCCGGCACGGTGAAGGGGTCGGGCTCCCGCACGTGGACGAGCCGCAGCGGCACCCCCCGCCGCACCGCCTCCCTGGCCGCCCAGTCGGCCGCGGCCAGGCTCTCGCCCGAGCCGTCCACGCCCACGGTGACCGTACGCGCCATCACACACCTCCGTGTCCGGGGCGGCTGCCCGCCGTTCCCCTGTCCGCTTCCAGTCCCACGGCCGTCCCGGGTACCCGGGAAGCGCGGGGGTCACAAGTTCCGGCCCCGGGACGGACCGCCCCGCGCCGGCCGCCCGCGGCGGTCGGCGGAACCGGGGATCCGCCCCCCGCCGGGGCGCATCACCACCATCCCCCGGTGGTACCGCGGCCCGGAGGGGTCCGCAGGCCCGGACCGGGGGCCGAAGGTCCCGCCTCCGGAACCCGTCCGGCCCCTGCCCCGGCGGGCGGGGCGGCCCGACGATGACGGCGGGCGCCCGCCTCCCGCCGGGGCGCGGGCGCCCCACACCCGAAGCAACCGACCGGATCGGAGGCCCGCCATGATCGCCGCCCCCACGAACCTGCTCGGCGCACTGCCCCCCGGGAGCCGTGAGCGGCTGATGGAGCACTCCCGCGAGGTGTCCTTCCCCGCCGGCGCCCGGATCTTCGAGGAGGGCCGCCGCGCCGACCGGTTCTGGGTGATCCGGACCGGTTCGGTCACGCTCGACCTGCACGTGCCCGGCCGCCGCGCGGTCGTCGTCGAGACCCTCTCACCGGGCGACCTGCTGGGCTGGTCGTGGCTCTTCCCGCCCTACGCCTGGCACCTGGGCGCCGAGGCGCTCAGCCCGGTGCGGGCGGTGGAGTTCGACGCCGCCCGGGTGCGGGAGCTGTGCGAGGAGGACCCGGTCCTGGGACGCGCGGTCGCCACGAAGGTGGCCGAGATCGTCGCGCACCGGCTGCAGAGCGCCCGCACCCGGCTGCTGGACCTGTACGGGCCGTACGGAAACGCCCCGCGCCCGTGACGGGCGCGGGCATCCGGCCGGCCCGGGCGCGGCCGGCCCCGAGGAAGGAGACCGCCATGGACGGCACCCCGCGCATCGTCAGCGACGTGATGACCCACACCGTCGTCGCCATCGGCAGGGACGCCCCCTTCAAGCAGATCGTGGCGCTCATGGAGCAGTGGGGGATCAGCGCCCTGCCGGTCCTGGAGGGCGAGGGCCGCGTCGTCGGCGTGGTCTCGGAGGCGGACCTGCTGCCGAAGGAGGGGTACCGCGGCAGCGATCCCAGCCGCATGGAGCAGTTGCGGCACCCGAAGGAGCTGGCCCGTGCGGGCGCCGTCACCGCCGGCGAGCTGATGACGTCCCCCGCGGTCTGCGTCCGCGCCGGGGCCGCCCTGTCCGAGGCGGCCCGGCTCATGGCCGTCCGGCGCGTCAAGCGGCTGCCCGTGGTGGACGCCCAGGGCGTGCTGGTGGGCGTGGTCAGCCGCGGCGACCTGCTGCGGGTGTTCCTGCGGCCGGACGAGGACATCGCCCGGGAGGTGCGCCGGGAGGTGGTCGCCCCCCTCTTCCCCGAGGGGGACGTGGGGGTGCGGGTGTCGGAGGGGGTGGTCGCCTTCACCGGCCGTGTCCGCGACACGGCCCTGGTGCCGGTGGCGGCCCGGATGGCCCGCGCGGTCGAGGGGGTCGTGGACGTCGGGTTCGACCTCGTCCGCCCGTCCGTCCCTGTCCGCCGCCCGGAGCCGCCGGTGGTGGGCCCGCTGTTCTAGCGGTGCTCGGGGGCCGCCCCGGGGACCGGGGAACACGCCCCGGGCCGTTGGGCCCTGGCGTCGGGAGGGTTTCGGAGGGCACGATCGGAGACCGGGGCTCACGCCCCTGTCCGACGGTGTGAAGGAACGGTATGACCCAGGCCCAGCAGCCCTCCCCCCAGTCACCGATCCGGGTGTTCCTCCTCGACGACCACGAGGTGGTACGGCGCGGCGTGCACGACCTGCTGGACGCCGAGCCCGACATCGAGGTGGTCGGCGAGGCCGGCACGGCCGAGCAGGCGCTGGCGCGCGGCCCGGCCCTGCGTCCGCACGTCGCCGTGCTGGACGTGCGCCTGCCCGACGGCGACGGGATCACCGTCTGCCGCGAGCTGCGCTCGCGGATGCCCGGGCTGGCCTGTCTGATGCTCACCTCGTTCGACGACGACGACGCCCTGCTGGACGCGATCATGGCCGGTGCCGCCGGCTACGTCCTCAAGCAGATCAAGGGCTCGGACCTGGTGTCCGCGGTCCGGACCGTCGCCTCCGGGCAGTCCATGCTCGATCCGGCCACCACCGCGCGGCTGATGAACAGCCTGCGCGTCCAGGAGACCCAGCAGGCCGCCGAGGAGCCGCAGGACGCCGCGCTGGCCTCGCTGACCCCCCGCGAGCGCGACATCCTGGCCCTGATCGGCGAGGGGCTGACCAACCGGCAGATCGGCCAGCGGCTCTACCTGTCGGAGAAGACGGTCAAGAACAACATCTCCCGGCTGCTGGCCAAGCTCGGTGTCGAGCGCCGCGTGCAGGCCGCCGTCATCGCCACCCAGACCGCCCCGCCGCCCCCCTCCCGCTGAGGCCCCTCCGGGCCGCCGCGCGGGCCGGAGGTGTCCGATTCCCCCGTGCTCCGGAGGGGGATGCGGCGTCCTTCCGTCCCGATGGGGACCGACCGGCCCTATTCGCTCCCCCGGCGGCGCCCGCACCATGGGGACATGCACCGACACGACGGCTTCCGCGAACTCGGCCGGCAGGAGTGCCTCCGCCTGCTGCCCCGCGTCCCCCTGGGGCGGGTGGTCTATACCGAGAACGCGCTGCCCGCCGTCCTCCCCGTCAACTTCTTCCTGGACCACGACCACGCGGTGGTCCTGCGCACCTCGGCCGCCTCCCGGATGGCCCGGGCGGTGGACGGCAGCGTGGTCGCCTTCGAGGCGGACTCCTTCGACGAGGCGGCGCGCACCGGCTGGAGCGTGGTCGTCACCGGCCGCGCCGCCCTGGTGGCCGATCCCGGGGAGGCCGGGCGGCTCGGCGCCGCCGGGCCGCCCTCCTGGGTCCCCGTCGAGGACGGGGTGTTCCTGCGGATCGAGCCCGAGCTGGTCACCGGCCGGGTGCTGGAGAGGGCGGCGGTCGTCCGCCCCGTCTCCCCCTGACCCGGCCGTCCCCGGCCCGGCCGTCCCCGTCGCGGCCGGCTCCGGCCGGTCAGTCCGGGCGGACGGTGAGCAGGACCAGCGCGTCGGTCCCCGCGTCGAGGCGGTGGCGCTCCTCCGGGACGGGGACGAGGTCGTTGCGGCCCAGCGTCCACGCCCGGCCGGCGGTGCTCAGGGTCACCCGCCCGGCCAGGCACAGGAGGGTCGCCGGGCCCGGCGCCCGGTGCCCGGCCGGTGCCCGGCCCTCGGCCGGCGCCAGCAGGGTGGCGCGCAGTCCGGGCAGCGCGACGACGGTGCGCGCCGCCCGGCCGGAGGAGGCCGGCACGGCTTCGGCCGGCAGCCGCTGCCCGGTCTCCGACAGCGCGGTGACCTCGCCGGCGGGGCGGGCGTCCGGCCGTGCGCCCCGTGCGCCGTGCGCGTCGTGGTGGGCGTTCACCCGGTGCTCTCCTCCCCCGTGCCGGGAGCGCGCGGACCCGTGCCGTGCGCGTGTCCCGGGCGGCGGTGGACGGTGTGGTGTGTACGGGCGGGCCGCCCGTCGGCGCGACGGTGTGTCACCTCCCGGCCCGTGGCCGCGGAGTCCGGCGGGGGTCAGGCCGACAGCGCCTCGCCGTGGCCGGTGTCCTCCGGGGCGCAGGCGGCGGCCAGTTCGTCCAGGGACATCCCCAGCGCGGCGGCCAGGGCGGCCACGGTGAAGAACGCCGGGGTGGGCGCCCGGCCGGTCTCGATCTTCCGCAGGGTCTCGGCCGACACTCCGGCCGCCGCGGCGACCTCGGCCATGCTGCGGTCGCCGCGGGCCCGGCGCAGCAGCGCGCCCAGCCGTTCGCCCCGCGCGCGTTCCCAGGGAGTCAGGGGAGTTCTCACCATGACCGTGATACTAATACCGGTATAAGAATTGGGTCCCGTCGCGCGGCGGCGGTACGGACCGGGGAGGGGCGGCACATGGTGGAGATCAAGACCGACGCGGCGCTGGAGGCCATGCGGGAGGCCGGGCGGGTCGTGGCCCGCGCGCTGGCCGCCGCACAGGACGCGGCGGCCGTCGGGGTGTCCCTGCGGGAACTGGACGAGGCGGCGCGCGCCGTGCTGGACGAGGCCGGGGCGCGGTCGCCCTTCCTGGGCTACCGGCCGTCCTTCGCCCCCACCCCCTTCCCCGCGGTGATCTGCGCGTCGGTCAACGACGCGATCGTGCACGGCATCCCCGGCGGATACCGACTGCGCGACGGCGACCTGGTGAGCATCGACTGCGGCGCGGAACTGGACGGCTGGACGGGCGACGCCGCCGTCAGCTTCACCGTCGGCACGCCCCGCCCCGCCGACCTGGAACTGGTCGAGGCCACCCGAAGGGCCCTGGACGCGGGCATCGCGGCGGCCACCGCCGGCAACCGCGTCGGCGACATCTCCCATGCCGTCGGCTCGGTCGTCCGGGCGGCCGGCTGCGGCACGCCGCGGGACTTCGGCGGCCACGGCATCGGCCGCCGGATGCACGAGGACCCCTCCGTCCCCAACCGAGGGCGTCCCGGCCGGGGTTTCCCCCTGCGCCACGGCCTGGTACTGGCCATCGAGCCGATGCTGATCGCCGGCGGAAGCGACGCCTACCGCACGGACGCCGACGGCTGGACGCTGCGCACCGTCGACGGCAGCAGGGCGGCCCACTTCGAGCACACCGTGGCGGTCACCGAGGACGGCCCGCGTGTGCTCACCCTGCCCTGAACCGCCCCGGACCCGGGCGGTCCGGGGCGGCCCGCCGGGCCGGCCGCCCGTGGGGCCGTGGAGCCGTCAGAGGGTGGCGAGCAGTTCGTTGCAGGCCTGCTCGCAGCGGCGGCACGCCTCGGCGCAGATCCGGCAGTGCTCGTGCATGTCGGCGTGGCGCTCGCACTCCTCCGCGCACGACTTGCAGACCATGGCGCAGGCCTGGAGCTGGGTGCGGGTGATGTTGGCGTCGTAGCCGGTGTGGCGGGACAGGATCTTGCCGGTGGCCTCGCAGATGTCCGAGCAGTCCATGTTGGTGCGGATGCACTTGCGCAGCTCGGCGACCATGTCCTCCGACAGGCAGGCGTCCGCGCACGCCGTACAGGCCTGCGAGCAGTCGAAGCACTCGGAGATGCACCTCTCCATGGCCCCGCGGTTGACGCCGCCGAGATCGGCCGGATAGGTCCGCAGCATGTCCTTGACCATCGTGGTCACGGTCGTCACCTCTTCCGTTCCCTGCGTGGGCGGGCGGCCCCGGGCCGGAGGGCCCGGGGCCGCCCGCCGTCCGTTACGCCCCCCGGGTGACCCGGCCACGGCAGGAACAAACCGGACATGCGCAGCGGTGTGCCGGCCTGCGCGGGCCCCGCCCGGCCCGGCGGGGCGGCCCCTACGAGACCTCCCGGTAGGCGTGCGGCGCGATGCCGGTGACCTTGCGGAAGACGCGGCTGAAGTACGCGCGGTCGTGGAAGCCGACCGCGCGGGCGACGGCCTGGACGCTGTCGCCGCTGTGCCGCAGCCGCTCCTTGGCCCGCTGGACGCGCAGCCGGGTCAGGTACTCCCACAGGGACAGGCCCAGTTCGCGGTGGAAGAGCCTGCTGAGGTGGTCCTCGCCGAGGCCGGCGGCACGAGCGACCTGCCGGCGCGAGATGCGGTGGCGGTAGTGCTGGTCCAGGTAGGCCAGGGCCCGGCGGACCGGGGCGCGGCCGCGGGAGGCCGACGGTTCGGCGCGCCGGACCGTGGCGGCCAGCAGGGCAGCGGTCTCCGCGTCGGTGAGGACGTCCCGGCCGAGGAAGAGCATGCCCGGGTGCGGCTCCGCGCGGCGGACGTCGTCGTCGGTGAAGCCCCGGTCGCCGACCATCAGGACGGGCGGGTCGGGGCGGCCCGTGCCGCCGCGCGCCCCCTCGGCGACGTCGAAGCCGTCCGTGTCGGGGAGGTCGCGGGAGACGACGAGCAGGCAGGGGGCGTCCTCCGCCAGCAGCGCCAGGGCGGCGGCGCCTCCGGCGAGTCGTTGAAGCCGACGACCGCCACGTCCTCGGGCACCCGCACCCCGCGCCCGGTGAGGAACCGCAGGACGTCGGCGGCCAGGACGTCGCTGCAGGCGACGACCGCGTCGAAGTCCCGGCCGGGCAGCATCCCGCGGACGTCGACCAGGACCCGCATCGCCGCGGCGCCGGCCCTGCCGCCGAAGTCCGTCGCGGCGACGACCAGCGACCGGTCCCGGGGGACGCGGTGCCGGGCCAGGGCGTCGGCGTAGGCGCGGTGGCGGTCGCGGGGTACCGGGTTGGCCAGCGGCCCCCGCACGCAGGCGAGCCGGCGGCGGCCGTGCTCCCCCACCAGGTGGCCGACGGCCGCCCGCATGCCCGCGTAGCTGTCGAGCCGCAGCGTCTCGTGGTCCTCCAGGGCCCGGTTGAGGCTGACGACCGGCAGTTCCCCCAGCCTCTCCACCAGCCGCGCGGCCCGTTCGTCGCCCGGGGCGGGCAGGCCGAGGGTGGAGGTCCAGCAGATGACGCCGTCCAGCCGTCCGGGGCCGACCAGGTCGTACAGCGCGGCGCGCGGCGCCCCGGCGGGCCGCAGCGGCCCTCCGGGGAAGCACACCAGGTTGACGTCGTTGCGCTCGGCCGCCGCCAGGACCCCGGACCACAGGGTGGCGCCGACGCCCAGGTGGATGTTGGCCGTGACCAGCCCGATGAAGCGTGTGGACTATGGCGCGCGTACGACGGAACGCGTTCCCCCCGGCGGGCACGGCGGAGTACACACCCGTGCCCGCACGGCCCCCGTCCGGTGCCGCTGAGCGTTCCGTGCGAGAGTGGCGCGTATGCAGACGACACCCGACGGGCGCCCCGTCCCTCCCCCGCACGCCGGTGAACGCGCCATGCTGGAGGGCTGGCTGGACTTCCACCGCGCGACGCTCGCGCTGAAGTGCTCGGGCCTGGACGACGAGCAGGTGCGCCGGGCCTCGGTGCCGCCGTCGCCGATGACGCTGCTGGGCCTGGTCCAGCACCTGGCGGAGATCGAACGCAACTGGTTCCAGCGGGTGTTCGCCGGTCTCGACGTGCCGCCGGTCCACGAGGAGGGCGAGGGGGACGGGTTCACCCTCGTCCCGGGCCGCGGGCTCGACGATGCGCTGGCCGCCTGGCGCGCGGAGGTCGCGCGGAGCCGCGAACTGGTGGCCGCCGCCTCCTCGCTGGACGACACCGGCCGCCTCTCGGAGCGGGAGGCCGGGCACGCCGGCCACCGGGAGGTGTCGCTGCGCTGGATCCTGGTCCACATGATCGAGGAGTACGCGCGCCACAACGGCCACGCCGACCTGCTCCGGGAGCGCCTCGACGGCACCGCGGGGGCGTGAGGCACGGCCCGCGCCGCCGCGGGCCGCCACGCACGTCGCACAAGGGGAACGATTCCGGTCATCCCCTGGGCAACGGGGATACCGGCCGGTATCTTTCGCCTTCCTGCCGCTCGGACGCGGCACGGCGGAGTGCGTCGATGGGGGTGCCGTGCGCGATGTGAGTCTTCCTCCCGTGGTGGAGCCGATGCGGACCGGAGGTCTCGCGGACTCGGTCCACGACAGGGCCGAGCGCGATCCGGGGTTCGCGCAGCTCGCCCGGCGCGGCGGCCCGGGCGGCGACGAGTGGGTGACGGTCTCCGCGGCGGCCTTCCGGGACGAGGTGCTGGCCCTCGCCAGGGGCCTGCTGGCGGACGGCGTCCACTTCGGCGACCGGGTCGCCGTGATGGCCCGGACGCGTTACGAGTGGACGCTGTTCTCCTACGCCCTGTGGTCCGTCGGCGCGCAGGTCGTGCCCGTCTACCCCACCTCCTCCGCCGAGCAGGTGCACCGGATCCTCTCCGGCGCCCGGGTGGTGGCGGTCGTGGTCGAGCACGAGGACCACGCCATGACGGTGGGCGCGGTGTGCGACGCGGTGCCGTCGCTGCGCCGCATCTGGCAGCTCGACGCCGGCTGCGTGCGGCGGCTGGCCGAGCAGGGGCGCGGCGTCCCCGACGAGCTGGTGGACCGTCACCGCCGCGCGGTGACGCCGCGGTCGGTCGCCGCGGTCTGCTACACCTCCGGCACCACCGGCCGGCCCAAGGGCTGCGTCATCACCCACGGCAACCTCGCGGCCGAGTGCGACATCCTCCACGCCGGGTGGTCCGGGCTCCTCGCCGGGCCGGGCGAGCAGCCGTCGATCCTGGCCTTCCTGCCGCTGTCGCACGTCTACGGCCTGATGGTGCAGGTGTACTGCGTCCGCCACGCGGTGCTGCTCGGGCACCAGCCCGACATCGCGCCCGCCGCGCTGCTGCCCGCCCTGGCGTCCTTCCGCCCGACCTTCCTCTTCGCGGTGCCGTACGTCTTCGAGAAGATCTTCCGCAGGGCGCGCCAGGTCGCCGCGGAGGCCGGCAAGGCCGACCTCTTCGACCGCGCGATGGACGTCGCGGTGCGCCACGCCGAGGCCGTGGAGCAGCGGAACCTGGACGAGGGGCCCGGGCCCGGTGCGAAGCTGAGGGCCTCCCACGCCCTCTTCGACCGCCTGGTGTACCGGAAGCTGCGGGCGGTGCTGGGCGGGCGCGTGCGGTACGCCGTGTCGGGCGGGTCGGCGCTCGGGCGCGAGCTCGGTCTGGCCTTCGCGGGCGCCGGGATCACGGTCTACGACGGCTACGGCCTCACCGAGACCACCGCCGCGGTGACCGCCCAGCCGCTGGGCCGCGTCCGGTACGGCACCGTGGGCCGGCCGATGCCCGGGCACGCGATCCGCATCGCCCGGGACGGGGAGATATGGGTGCGCGGCGACGTCGTCTTCGCCGGGTACCTCGACGATCCCGGGGCGACCGCGGCGGTGCTGCGCGACGGCTGGTTCGCCACCGGCGACGTGGGCTTCCTGGACGACGAGCGCTATCTGGTCATCACCGGGCGCAAGAAGGACATCATCGTCACCAGCGGCGGCAAGAGCGTCGCCCCGCAGGTGCTGGAGGAGCGCGTCCGGTCGCATCCCCTGGTGTCGCAGTGCCTGGTGGTCGGCGACGACCGCCCGTACATCGCGGCGCTGGTCACCCTGGATCCGGAGGCGCTGGCGCACTGGTACCGGCTGCGCGGCAAGGAGCCGGCCGATCCCCGGAGGGCGTCCCTCGACGAGGACCTGCGCGCGGAGGTCCAGAAGGCGGTGACCCTGGCGAACAACGCGGTGTCGCGGGCCGAGTCCATCCGGGCGTTCCGGATCCTGCCGGCGGAGTTCGGCGCGGAGGGCGGTCTGGTCACGCCGTCGCTGAAGCTGCGGCGGGCGGCGATCGCGGAGATGTACGGGGCGGAGATCGAGCGGCTCTACGCCTCCTGAGCCGGGCGGCTCCCGGCACGTCCCGCGCTCCGCGCCGGCGGGCCGCCGGGAAGCGGGCCGCGCGGCAGGCTCCGGACGGCGTCCGGGGCCTGCCGCGCGGCGTGCGTTCAGCAGTTGCGGATGGACCAGACGGGGTCCCAGTTCTGCGACCCGCTGGCGGGAGGCCGGAAGGAATTGATGACGTTGCCGCCGCCGTCGTAGAAGTACGAGGTCGGGTTGCCGGTCTGGTTGTTGAAGTACTTACCTGTGCCGAGCCAGTCGGACAGGTAGTACCGGTTGCAGTCGTAGAGGTAGAAGACCTCCCACATGCTCTTCGTGGGGTCCCAGACCATGGTGCAGAGGTTTCCGCTGCCGCAGGGGAAGTCGCTGTTGGCCGGTACGTGGATGGACCTGGCGTACGGCGAGATTCCGGGGGAGGTCGCGGCCGCTCCCAGGGCCGACACGGTCTCAGCGCCCGCCGGCGCCGGCGGGGCCTTCAGGATCCGGGCGGCCGGCGCGTGGTCCGCGGGGACGGCCGCCTGCGCCGATCCGGTGGTGGCGACGGCCGTCGCCAGCGATGCGGCGGCAGCCGCCAGGCCGAGAAGCAGGCGCTTCGTACGCAATCGAACTCCTCCTCGTCGGGGCGCGACACGGTGTCGCGCCGTGCGTGGGAACCGTCTCGCCCACGCTTGGTGTGCGCGCACGAGTCTGCCGGACGGGCACCGCGTGCGGAAGACGGATCGTCACGGCGTAACTCCCGGAGCGGGCGGGGCGGTTGGCGGGCACCCGTGCCCTACGCCTCCACCTCCGCCCAGACCGTCTTGCCGACGGGGTCGCGGGGAGCCGTCCCCCAGCGGGCGGCGAGGGTGTCCACCAGGAACAGGCCGCGCCCCGACTCGTCGTCGGCGGACGACCGGGGCGGGACGGGGGGCGGGTGGACCGGGGAGGCGTCCGAGACCTCGACGCGGACCAGGTGCTCCCGCGCTTCGAGACGGAGGAGGAAGTCGCGCCCGGGCACCCGGGCGTGCCGCACGGCGTTGGCGGCGAGTTCGCCGGCCAGCAGGGAGACGGTGCGCGAGGTGTCCGACGCGGGCGGCCACCCCCACTCCTCCAGGCACCGCGCGGTCAGTCTCCGGGCGAGCCGCGCGCCCCTGGGCGACGAGGTGAACTGCCGGGTGTACACGAGCGGTCCGGTTCCGGCCGCGTCCCCCTCCCCCGGTTTCGGATCGTCGTCCGGCGTGGTCGTCGTCGGCACGGCTCGTCCCCCGCTTCTCCGCGTGATCCGCAACGTATGTGAATCATCACGTTCCGTACTCGATGATGGGTCCGTGCGCCTACTCTCGGAAGGGGTTGCCGCCTTACCTCCCGATCCGTAAGGAAGTGACGCCTTGGCCAAGGAGATCGATCCCCGCGCCTCGATGGCGGCGCTGTTCGGTTCACGGGTCCGCAGGCTCCGGATCGCCGCCGGGCTGACCCAGGCGGAACTGGGCGAGAAGGCGTACGTGGTCGGCAGCCGGATCACCCAGATCGAGCGGGCCTCCGGCGCCAGACCGACGCTCGAACTGGCGCGCGCTCTCGACGACGCCCTCGGCGCGGACGACCTGCTGGTGGATCTGTGGCCGTACGTCTACCGCGAGGCGTTCCCGGACTGGTCGCGGGCGTTCATCGCCCACTCGGAGCGGGCGGTGTCCATCCGCGAGTACGCGGCGCACGTGGTGCCGGGCCTGCTGCAGACCGAGGACTACGCGCGGGCCGTCCTGAGCCTCGACGTCATGCTCAGCGGCGAGGAGCAGCTCGAGGAGCGGGTCGCCGCGCGCCTGGGGCGGCAGGAGCGGCTGCGGTCGCCCGGCCGTCCCGCGCTGTGGGCCGTCCTGGACGAGGCGGTGCTGCGGCGCCCGGTCGGCGGATGGGCGGTCATGCGGGGTCAGTTGGAGCGGCTGCTGGAGGCGGCCGCCGAACCCAGCATCACCGTGCAGGTGCTGCCGTTCGACGAGGGCGGGCACGGCGCGATGGGCGGCTCCCTGACGGTGCTGTGCCTTCCGGACGGCGCCGAGGTCGCCTACACGGAGGGGGCGGACTACGGCCAGCTCATAGAGGAACCGAACGAGGTCAAACGTTACGCAGATATCTACGATCGGCTGCGGGCGGCAGCCCTGCCCCCGCTCATGTCGCTCGACATGATTCGATCCGTGCTGGAGGGCAACCGTGGAGCGAGTGTTCCGTCCCGATCCGAGCGGCGCCGTCTGGCGCACAAGCAGTTACAGCAATCAGGCGGGTGGCAACTGCGTCGAGGTGGCCGACGGCCTCCCCGGCCTCGTTCCCGTCCGTGACAGCAAGGCCCCCGACGGCCCGGTGCTGGCCTTCCCGGCGGCCTCCTGGGCATCCTTCATCGGCGAGCTGAGGGTCCGTCACCGGCCCTGAGCCGGCCGGGAGACGGCCGGCGCCCGCCGTCCCGTCCCGCCGGGGCCCCGTCCGCGGGGTCCCGGCGGGCCACGAACTCCCCCAAAGGACCCGGGGAAAGAACCTCCCTCCCACCCGCCCCCTCCCCTCGTCACCCGTCCGGGTGACGGGCTTGCAGGTTCGGAATGCGGGCGGTTACGTTCGCCGCGACAGCGAAAAGAATGCGGCCCCCGGCCGGGACGGCCATCCCGCTCCGAGGGCCTCACCGATCAGGAAGAAGAAGGCTTCCCGATGGCTGACCCGCAGTTTAGCGCGCCCTCGCGCGCCCGTGCCGAGGCTCCGTCCTCCGGCGTGATCCACGTCCGCACCCGCCTCACCACCGACTTCACCGTCCTCGCCAACGTCCTCCTCCAGCGGCCCGGAAGCGCGGTCACCGTCGGCGTCGCGGCCTACATCGCCTCCCTCCCGGACGGCGCGCCCGTGAGCATCGCCGCCCTGTGCGAGCACTTCTCCGAGGGCGAGATCCTCATCTCCCGCGCCCTGCGCGAACTGGAGGCCGCGGGCTGTCTGGAGCGGCGGCGTGAGCGCGGGCCGATGGGACGGGTCCGGACGCGCACGTACTTCCACGACGTCCCGCACGGGGACGCCCCGGCCCCCGTACGGCCGGCTCGCCGTGCCCGGCGTCCCGAACCGGGGGCAGTCCCGGCGCCCGCGCCCCTCCCCGCGCCGTCCCCGGCCCCCGCCGCACCGGTCCCCGCCGCACCGGTCCCCGCCGCACCGGTCCCTGCCGCGCCCGCCCCTGCCGCGCCTGCTTCGGACGCACCGGCTCCGGACGCGGTCCCGGCTTTCCCTCCGCAGGCCGGGGCCGATCCGCGGGCCGTCGCGCTCCTCGCCTCGCTCCGCGCGGTCGACCCCCGGCTGGTCCTGACCGGAACGGAGGCCGCCCGGCTCGCCCCGGCCGTCACACGGTGGCTCGCCGCGGGTGTCGCCCCCGCCCGGATCACCGAGGCGCTCACCACCGGGCTCCCCGACCGCCTCCGCGCCCGCCCGTCCGCGATCCTCGCCTTCCGCCTCGCCGAACCGCCCCTCCCCGTGCCCGCCCCGGCTCCGCCGCCCGCCGGACCGGCCGTCCTCCCCTTCCAGACCTGCGACGGCTACGAACGCGCCTTCCGCGCGGCCGTCCCCGGCCTCTGCCGCGACTGCCGCGCCGGGACCGGGGACGTCCTGCCCGCCGCCTGCTGAACCGGCGCGTCCCGGAAGCCGCCGGGGCCGCCGGGGGCCGCCGGATGGCCGGGCCGCACCGGGAAGGCGGGCGGGAGCGGAGCCGCCCGGCTCAGGCGGGGGCGCCGTCGGCGGGGGCGGTCCGGGCACGGGCCACGGACGGCCGGGAGGCGACCGTGACGGCGACGGAGACCGCGGCGAGGACGGTCATCGCGGTGCCGGGGCCGAGGTACTGGGCGGTCCCTCCGGCGATCACGGCGCCGATGCCCTGCCACGTCATCCGGCCGGCGGACTCGGTGCCCTGGACCTGGCCGCGGACCGGGTCGGGGGTCAGCGCCAGGAGCTGCTCCTGCAACGGCAGGGTGGCGGCGAACCCGGCGCCGGCGACGAACACCGCGGCCACCGCGACCGGCGCGGGCGGATGGAGCGCGAACAGCAGGTACGGGACGGCGAGCAGCAGCCGCAGGGCGAACGCCCAGCGGCGTCGCCGGTCGGCGGTGAGCAGCCGCCCCACGACCAGGTCCCCCAGGAGCATGCCCGCCGCCCCGGCGGCCAGCAGGGCGCCGGCGTGCTGCGGGGCGTAGGAGATGAACAGCGCCTCGCAGCCGACGATCAGGCCGTTGGGCACCCACAGGTTCAGCAGCAGCGCCCGCCGGCCGGGGTGGGAGAAGAGCATGGCGTTCGTCGCCCAGGTCTGCCGCAGCCCGGGGCGGCGGGTGAGGCGGATCGAGTGCTCCCGGACGGTCGCCGCCACCACGGCCAGTCCGAGTCCGGTCAGGGCCGCGGCGACGGCGAAGACCTCCTGCGGGGTCAGGTGCCGCAGCAGCACGGCGCCGAGCGCGTACCCGAGGACCGCCACGCCGCCCGAGGTGACGTTCATCAGCGAACGCGCCGGGGCGTACGCGGCGGCCGGGACGGTCTCGGCGAGCAGCCCCAGCCGCGTCCCGGTCGCCAGGGACTGGAAGAATCCCAGCACCAGCAGCAGACCGAACCGGGCGGCCAGGGGCAGCCCGGGGACGGCCTGCGCGGCGACGCCCGCCAGCGAGACGCACTGGAGCGCGACGATCGTCCGGCGGGGGCGGCGCCCGTCCGCGACGGACATCAGCGTCAGCGCGCCCAGCACCGTCGCGAACGTGGCGCCGTACATGCTGACGGCCGTCAGGAACGGGGACCGGGTCTGCTGTTCGACCAGGGTGCCGAGCGCGAAGCCCGACAGGGTGCTCGCGGCGACCGTCAGCGTGAAGCTCGCATAGAGGCCGACGAACTCGCGGTCGCGGAGGAGTGAACGGTAGCCGATGGAGGCGGACGCGCCGTGCGCGGATGTGTGAGAAGGCATGAAAAAAGCCTCCGGCCGCGTACATTGAGGCGCCGAAGGCAAGCGGTTCTATTCTAGCAGCCGCCCCAACCCCGCGCGTCCCCTTCCCCTGACCCGCCGCCGGCCGGGCGCCCCCGTGACCGGCCCGGCTCCGGCGGCGCCCGTGGTCACCACCGCGGGATCCCCCCGATGACGCCGGTGCCGGGCGGCTCGAACTTCGCCAGGATGTTCCGGAAGGCGGCGGCCCGGCCGGAGTCGGCGGGGATCTCCCCGAGATGGGCACGCATGCGCTGCACGATCCCGATGGGGACCTCGGCCGGGCCCATCCCGCTCACCAGCCGCTCGACGACGTTGACGCCCCAGTAGGAGAGGAACGGCAACTCCTCGCGGATGAGCGCGTCCACCAGCCGGCCCAGTTTCGCCGGGTCCGGGACGGCGTAGAGGCGGGCGATGGCGGCCAGGCGCTCGCCCGCGTCCTCGGATCCCAGCAGGGCGTCGACGTCGAGGTCCCGCACCCGCGGCGCCGACTTCAGCATCTCGGCGAAGACGTGCTCCTGGCGCGCGGTGCGCGCGGGACCGCTGGGCATCGACGCGCGCACCCGCACGTACTCGGCGACGAGGCGCCCGAGTTCCTCCTCCGCCCGGGGATCCTCCACCTCCCCGGCCGCGCCCCGGTCGGGGACGCCGGCCGCGGCGAGGGCCACACGGGCGGTCGCCGCGGCCCCGTCCACCTCCTGGTCCAGGCGCGTCGCGCGTTCCTCCGCCGCGCCGATGCGCTCTTCGAGCCGCTTGTACTGGAGCTTCGCCCCGCCGGGCAGCTCGATGCTGTCGAACAGGTCGCCCAGCCACGGCAGTACGGCGATCGCCAGCAGGACGACCGTGGTGTTGTCGATCTTCAGGTCCGGCAGGACCACGTGCACCACCGCGAGCGCGGCCGCCGCGCAGGTGACGGCCGCGCCGATCCACCGCCGGCGCCGCACCAGACCGCGGTCCGGGTCCTCCCCAGTACTCCCCCGAGCCATGGCGCCCAGCATGGCAGCAGCCGGGTCGGTTCTCCAACTCCCTTGCTGGCCAAGGGGGTTGACCGGCATACGGTGTCGGGCGGGCGCCGGGGAAGGGCCGCCGCGCCGCGTTGTCGGCGGCCTGTGCCAGAGTGGGCGGCATGCTGGAGATCACGGTGCGGACGGAGAGCGGGCGGCGGTATGTCCGGCCCACGGCGGAGGAGTTCGCGGGGCTGTTCCGGCGGATCGGCGGCCGGGGCGACAACTTCCTGGTGGTGCAGCGGATCCCCGACCTTCCCGAGGTCTTCGCCCAGGTGTGGCACGAGACGGGGGGCGGATACCGGCTGGAGCACCGCGACGGCGGGCCCGACCGGCACTTTTGGGCGACGCTCGACGGCCCGGAGCCGGTGATCGCGGCCATGACCGGATGGGCGCGCCGGGAGGAGGGCTGGGACGTCGGGCCGGACTGGACGCCGCTGGACCTGGGCCCGGCGCCGGACGTGCCCCCGCTCCGGCTCTCCGACGAGGACCGCGAGGAACTCGAGGAGCACCTCCGCGAAATGCTCGTCGGCGGCTACGCCACCCGGGCCGAGCTGGCCGAGTCCGCACAGGATCACCTGGCCTCCGGGAACGGTCCCCGGCCGGTCTCCCCGGAACAGGCGCGGGCGCTGGTCGACCGGATGTGGCTGGAGCGCGTCGGGGAGCAGGCCGGCTGGGAGGGCGAGACGGACCCGGAGCGGCTCACCCGGGCCTTCGAGGCGCTGGAGGAGGCCGGCATCACGGCACGGGAGAACTTCACCTGCTGCTCCACCTGCGGCCACGCCGAGATCGGCGGGGAGGCGTCACCGGGCTCCCGCGGTTTCGTCTTCTTCCACTCCCAGGACACGGATTCGGCCGCGGCCGGATACGGGCTGAGCCTCCAGTACGGCGGTTTCGACGACTCCCCGGAGACGACGGCGGCGATCGGCCGGGAGGTCGCGGCGGCCCTCGTGGCGGCCGGTCTGCCGGTGGAGTGGAACGGCGATCCCGGTCATGCCGTCCGGGTCGCTCCGCTGGACTGGCGCAAGCGGCTCGTCGGCTGAGGCCGGCCCCGGCGCGGGCGCTCCGCCCGGGCCGTTCCCGGCGCGGGGCTCAGCGAGCCGCGCCGTCCCGGGCGGGGGCGGCGGTGCTGCCGCGGACAATAAGGGTGGGGTCGGGGGCCTGGCGGTGCCGGACGGCCCGTCCGCCCGCCGCGTCGCGCAACTGGCGGGCCGCCAGGGCCCCGTAGGCGGCGATGTCGCGGCGCAGCGCGGTCAGGGCGGGGCGGACGAGTTCGCACAGCGGGGAGTCGTCCCACGCCACCAGGGAGACGTCCTCCGGCACCCGGACGCCGAGGCTCTGGGCGGCGCTCAGCCCCGAGACGGCCATCACGTCGTTGTCGTACAGGATCGCGGTGGGCCGCTCGGCGCCCTCCAGCAGGGCGCGCGTGACGGCGAAGCCCTGCTCGCCGCTGTAGTCGGCCTCCACGTTCCATCCGGTGACGCCCCGTTCGGCGACGGCCGCGGTGAAGGCCTCGGCGCGGATGACGGAGTGCCGCAGACCGGCGGGGCCGGTGACGTGCGCGATCGAGCGGTGTCCGAGGTCCGCCAGGTGGGCCACGGCGGCGCGCACCCCCGCCGCCTCGTCGCTCCACACCGCGGGCAGGCTTCCGGAGTCGGCGGGCGAGCCGATCACCACGGCGGGCATGCGCATCTCCTCCAGGGCGCGCACCCTGGGGTCGTCGACCCGCAGGTCGACGAGGAAGACGCCGTCGACCTTGCGCTGCGCCCACCAGGCCCGGTAGGCGGCCGTCTCCACCCCGGCTCCGGAGACGACGGTGAACAGCAGGGAGACGCCGTCCCCGGAGAGTTCGTCCTGGATGCCCGAGACGAGCTGCATGAAGAACGGCTCGGCGCCCAGGGAGCGGGCCGGGCGGTCCACCACCAGGCCGAAGGCTCCGGCCCTGCCGTCCGACAGGGCCCGGGCGGCGCTGTTGGGCTGCCAGCCCAGTTCGTCCGCGATGGCCAGCACCCTGGCCCGGGTCGCCTCCGACACCCCCGGCCGGCCGTTGAGCGCGAAGGACACCGCGCTCTTGGTCACTCCCGCACGGCGGGCGATGTCCACCATCGTGGGACGCTTCACCGCAACTCCCTCCCCGCGCGCGGCTGTCGTCGACTGCCGCCTCATCCTAGAGCGGGCCGCCACGGCCGGGAACAGAGGCCTGACGGTCCGCACACGCCCGGGGTCCCGCGTGCCCGGGCCCCCGGCCGCCGCTTCCGGCCGGCCGGGGGGCTGACATCACCCGCACCCGCGGGGGTAGGAGGCAGTCAGGACGACATCGCCGTTCGTGCGCCCGTCCCGCCGGGCACACGCGACCACCTGGAGGAACCATGCCGGGCATCCTGAGCAAGATCGCCGCGTTCGCCCGCACTCCGCAGGGGCGCCGGCTGACCCAGCAGGCCAAGCGGGCCGCCTCCGACCCCCGCAAGCGCGCCGAGGCCAAGCGCGCCCTGACCAGGCTGCGCGGACGCCGCTAAGGCGCCTCCGCCGGCCCCCGCCGGTCCCCCGTCCGCCGCCGGGACGGTGACGGACGGGGGCGCGTGCTGCCAGGATGGCGCGCATGACCGAGGTCCGCACCACCAGCACCAGTGACAACGCCGGGATCACCGGTAACAAACGAACCGTCCAGACCCTCCACACGGCCGATCTGGACACCGCCGCCCGCGAGGCGGTCCGGAAACTCCTCGACGAGGCCTTCGGGGGAGACTTCGACGAGCAGGACTGGGAGCACGCCCTGGGCGGCGTGCACGTCCTGGTGTGGGAGGACTCCGAGCTGGTCGGGCACGCCTCGCTGGTGCAGCGGCGGCTGCTGCACGGCGGCCGGGCGCTGCGGGCGGGTTACGTCGAGGGGGTCGGGGTCCGCTCCGACCGGCGGGGGCTCGGGCACGGCCGGGCCATGCTGGAGGCGCTGGAGCGGGTGGTCCGCGGCGCGTACGAGCTGGGGGCGCTGAGCTCCTCCGAGGACGCGCTGGACTTCTACGCGGCGCGCGGCTGGCAGCGCTGGCAGGGCCCCACCGCGGTGCTCACGCCCACGGGCGTGGTGCGCACCGAGGGGGACGACGGCGGTGTCTTCGTCCTGCCGGTGACGGCCCGCCTGGACCCGACCCGCGTCCTGGTCTGCGACTGGCGCGACGGCGACGTGTGGTGAGGCGGCGGCCCGGTGCGGGTGCGGGCCGCCGCGGGGCCGCGCCGCGCGGTCCCGGCGAATCCCGTCCCGGCGGATTGCCCGCGCCCCTCAGGGATGTCATGCTCACATCGCCCACCGGTGAACCGGCGGTAACCCCACAGGCGGCACGAGAAGCACCCTGAGGAGCCCAGGTGAGCGATCCCCGAGCCCAGCGGCAGACACCGTCCGGCCAACCCTCCGGAGGGCCGGCCCGGCCGCCGGGCCGCAGCCGCCGCGGCGTGCTGCGCGCCGGGGCCGCGGCGGCCGGGATCGGGATGGCCGGGCTCCCCCTCTCCCCCGCGTCCGCCGCCTCCCGCGCGCCCGCGCGGTCGTCCGCGGACGCCCGGGGAGCGGGCTCCTACCTGGTGGGCCGCGGCATCGCGGACGCCACCGGCGAGGTGGCCGAGGTCGGCCTGATGGGCTACGGCCGCACCGACCAGCAGGCCGAGGGGCTCCACACCCGGCTGCGGGCCCGCGCCTTCGTCGTCGCCGAGCAGGCCCCGGACGGCGGCGCGGGCGAGCGGGTGGCCCTGGTCGTGGTCGACTCCCCCATGATCTTCTCCAGCGTGCACCAGGCGGTGCTGCGCGCCCTCGCCGACCGGTACGGCGGCCTCTACACCGCCCGGAACACGATGATCACCGCCACCCACACCCACGCCGGGCCGGGCGGCTACTCCCACCACCTGCTGTACAACCTCACCACGCTCGGCTTCCACGCCAAGACCTTCGACGCCGTCGTCCGCGGCATCGTGGAGGCGGTGACGCGGGCCCACGCCGACCTGGCCCCGTCCGAGCTGTCCCTCTCCCGCGGCGAGCTGCGCGGGGCGAGCGTCAACCGCTCCCGCGCCGCCTTCGACCGCAACCCCGCCGACATCAGGGAGCACTTCCCCGACGCCGTCGATCCCCTCACCACGCTGCTGCGCGTCGAGCGGCGGGGGCGGCTGGCGGGAGCCGTCAACTGGTTCGCCACCCACTGCACCAGCATGTCCGGCGACAACCGCCTCGTCAGCGCCGACAACAAGGGCTACGCCGCCTACCACTGGGAGCGCGAGGTCGCCGGCGCGGACTACCTGGCGGACACCGCGCCCGAGGTGATCTGCGCCTTCGCGCAGACCAACGCCGGCGACATGTCCCCCAACCTCGACCTGAAGCCGCCCACCACCCCGGAGGACTTCGAGAACACCCGGCGGCTCGGCCTGCGCCAGTACGAGGCCGCCGCGCGCCAGCTGGAGCGCCCCGGCACCCGGCTGACCGGGGGCGTGGACTCCCGGCTGGTGTACGTGGACCTCTCCGACGTCACCGTGGAGCCGGAGTTCACCGGCGACGGACGCGTCCACCGCACCGCCGCGCCGGCCGTCGGCGCGGCCATGGCGGCGGGCAGCCTGGAGGACGGCCCGGCCTTCCCCGGCTTCACCGAGGGCGAGAACCCGCTGTGGGACGCGATCTCCCACTCGGTGATCTACACCGTCTCGCCCGAACTGCGCGACGCCCACGCCCCCAAGGCGATCGCCGTGCCCATCGGGGAGATGAACCGGCTCTACCCCTGGGTTCAGGAGACCGTCCCCGTCCAGCTCGTGCGGATCGGACGGCTGCACCTGATCGGCGTTCCGGGCGAGGTCACCATCGCGGCGGGCCTGCGCCTGCGCCGCACCGTCGCCGGGATCGTGGGCGCCGACCTGGACGACGTCCTGGTTGCGGGCTACGCCAACTCCTACTTCCACTACGTCACCACGCCCGAGGAGTACGACGCCCAGCACTACGAGGGCGGCAGCACCCTCTTCGGCCGCTGGCAGCTCCCCGCGCTCCAGCAGACCGCGGCGCGCCTGGCGCGGGCCATGCGCGACGGGCGGGACCTGCCGGCCGGGACGCCGCCGCCCGACCTCTCCGGGCGGGCCCTCGCCCTCCAGCCCCCCGTCGTGCTGGACGCCCCGCAGCTCGGGCGCTCCTTCGGCGACGTCCTGACCCAGCCGCGGGAGAGCTACCGGGCGGGCGAGCGGGTGACCGCCGTGTTCGCCGGCGCCCACCCGGGCAACGACCTGCACCGGGGCAGCACCTACCTGCGGGTGGAGCGGGCCGAGGGCGGCGCCTGGCGCACGGTCGCCGACGACGGGGACTGGTCGACGACCTTCCGGTGGCAGCGCGACGGGATCGCCGCCTCGAAGGTGACGGTCACCTGGGACGTTCCCGACGGGACCGAGCCCGGCAGCTACCGCATCCGCTACCACGGCGACGCCAAGCCCCTGGTGGGCGGCGTCCGCTCCTTCTCCGGCACCACGCGGGCCTTCACCGTCCTGGGCTGAGGCCCCGCCGCCGCGTCCGGGGACGCCCGCACGCGGCGGCCCCGCGGCGGCCTCCGCCCGGGCCCCGCGGAAGCGGTCAGTCCGACGGGACGGACTCGGTCTCCGGCCCCCGGGCGGAGCCCAGGCGCGCCAGGAACTCGCCGCGGTGCAGGTCCGCGATCGGCGCCATCAGGTCCGGGTGCCGCAGCAGGGGCGCCGCCTGCCGGTCGAGCGCGTCGGGCCGGGTCAGCCGGCGGAACTCGATCTGCGTCCCCCGCGCGTGCTCGCTGTGCGCGACCGCGGCCACCGCGGCGTCCGCCAGCTCGGGCGAGGTCAGCAGGCAGGCCGCCCAGCTCGCCAGGATCTCGTCCACCCAGGTGCGCCAGGCGCCGTCCGCGTCGCCGGGCTCGCGGGGCGCGGGGATCCAGGGCAGCCCGGCGGCGCCGTCCGGGGAGTCCGGGTGCTCCGGGGCCTCCCCGGCGGGCTCCGGGGGCGCCGCACCGGTGATCCGGTCCAGCCGCCGTGCACCGCCCGGCCCGGCCACCGCCACCAGGGCGGCGTCCATCGACGTGGGGTAGCGCAGCCAGGCGGCCACGGTGACCGCCTGCCGGGCCTGCGCCTCGGCCAGGGACGCGCTGAAGACGCCGCCGGCGGTCGGATAGGCCCGGACCAGCCACCGGGTGGTGGCGGCTATGACGGAAGAGAGATCAGCAGACACCTTGGTCCCGCAATCGGAGGAGCGGATTCCGGTTCGATGGTAGTACCAGGCCCGTTCAGGCCACCGGGGCCAGCTCCGGCAGGGGCTCCGCCTCGGCCGCGCGCCGGGCGGGCACCACCGTCGCGGACAGGGTACGGCGGCCGTGCCACAGCGCGCCCGCGCCGATCGCGCCGGCGACGGCCAGCCCGCCCGCGACCAGGGCGCCGCGCGGTCCGGCCACCTCCATCAGCAGGCCCAGCAGCGGGGGCCCGGCCAGGCCCCAGCCGGTGCTCGCGCTGCGCCACACCCCCAGCACCCGGCCGCGCAGGTGGGCGGGCGGGTCGGTCTGCAGCACGGTGGTCCCGGCGGTGTCGGACACCGACTCCACCACCGCCATCGGGGCCACCAGCAGGAGCAGCACGGTCAGGGACGGCGAGAGCCCGGCGGCGACCTGGAGGAGCGCCCCGGTGGCGGCCATGGCGGCCACCAGGCGGACCGACGGCCTGCTCAGGCGCCCGGCGAGCACCGCGCCGACCGTGCCGCCGACGGCCAGGACGGTGGCGACGGTGCCGAAGTCCCCCGCGCCGGCGGCCAGCGGGCCCGTGACCAGGACCGCCAGGGTCAGGCTGTAGTTCCGTCCGAAGACCGCGCTCACCCCGGTGATCCCGGCCAGGGCCACCAGCCGGGGCCTGCGCAGGAAGAAGGCCAGGCCCTCGCGGGCGCCGCCGCGGGCCCGCTTCCGGGCGGGGCGGGACCCGCCGGCCGCGGCCGGCGTCCTCCCTTCCGGGCTCCTCGCGGCGCGCTGCGGACGGCGGACCGGCTTCAGGAAGGGGATGACGGCGGCGACCGCCAGGAACGACAGCCCGTTGGCGACGTACGCGGCGGCGGTGCCGAACCAGGCCACCGCGCCGCCGGCGAGGGCGGCCCCGGCCAGCCGGCCGACGCTGTGCACCACGGATCCCAGGGCGATGGCGGAGGGCACGTCCCGGTCCTCCACCAGGTCGTTGCCCAGCAGCGCGCACGCCGGTCCGTCCACGGTGGCGATCAGGCCCGTGACCGCGGCCAGCGCCATCAGCACGCCCGTGTTCAGCATGCCGAACGCCACCAGGGCGGCCGTGGCGAAGGCCACGACGCCCAGCACGGCCTGGCTCACCGCCGCGGTGACCTTGCGCGGCCAGGAGTCGACCACGGCGCCGCCCGCGACTCCGAGCAGCAGACCGGGAGCGGCCTGGACGGCCACCGACAGACCGGTCATCGCGGCGGAGCCCGTGACCTGGAGCACCAGCAGGTTCTGCACCGTGAGCTGCATCCAGGTGCCGGCGTTGGAGACCAGATTGGCCGCCGACCACCACCGCATGCTCGGGGAGCGCAGGGCGCGCCACGGTGCGCGGTCCTCCCCGCCCGCGTCCTTCGGCCGCCGCCGGAGCGCGGCACGGCGGAGGAGGGAGCGGGGGGCGGAGGAAGCGTCGGGCCCGGAAGGATCCGAGGCGCGCGACGAGGGACTCGAGAAAGAAGAAGGCATGGAGAAAGGGGGGGTTCGAGGGCCCGGCGGGCACGTGAACAGCCGGACCGCCGGAGGGCGGAGCGGCGTTCGGGCGGTTCCGCGGCACTGCGGGCCCGACGATCCACCATCCTCACAGAAGGCCCCCGCCGCCGGGCGTCCCCGGCCGCGTGACCCTCCCCACCCCCGTCAACGTCCGTACGGGCGGGGCGGTTTCACCGGCGGGTGGCGTTTCTCACAGCCCGTCGGGAGGCGGCCGCACGCCCACGGACCGTCAGCGACCGGCGGCGGCACGGCACCGGCGGACGTGACGGGCGCCATACTCCGCCGGCCCGGTCCGCGAGGCGCGCGGAGGACGGCATACCGGAAGCCGGGGAGGGGAAAGCCCGTACGGGCGAGAACGCTCGTCCCTCCGCCCGCGCCCGGCCGCGGCGGACCGCGGCAGCGCGGCGGAGAGCGGCGGACACCGGGAGCGGACGTGGCGGGAGAGGCGGCGGAAGGAGACCTGCCGGTGAACTGCACCACGTGCGGCGCCCAGGTGATCCAGGGACCCGACGGGCGCTGGTCGTGCGGCAACTGCGGGGCGAGCGGATGACCTCCTCCGGGATACCCGCCCCCGACGTCGCCGTGATGCACTGCGCCCAGTGCGGCTGGGCGGTCCAGGAAGGGCCCCGGGGCGGCTACGTGTGCGCCCAGTGCTTCCACACCGTCGAACCCCCGGCGGCGGCCCGGGCGGACGCCGGGCCCGCGCCCCTCCCCGGTCCGGGGGCGCCGCCGGACCGGGACGTCACGGCCTGAGGATCAGCCGGACCGGGTTGCCCTCCTTGCGCAGCAGCCGGTCCACCGCCTCCTGGGCCTCGGCCAGCGGCAGCACGCCGCCGACCGACCGGGACAGTTCCAGACGGTGCCGCCGCACCAGCTCCACGAGTTGCCCGACGTGCTCGTCGGCGGAGCCGTAGTGGCCGAGCACCTGCTGCTGGAAGTAGCTGAAGGCGGTCCCGTCGGCGATGGTCAGCGGCTGGTCGGTGAGGCCCACCAGCACCAGTTTGCCGCCCCGGTCCAGACAGGCCACCGCCTGCTCCCGCGCGGCCGGGACGCCCGCGAAGTCGAACGCGACGGCCAGTCCCGCGCCCCCGGTCTCGGCCCGCACCAGGGCGGGCAGCTCGGGATCGCCCGGGGAGAGGGCCACGTCCGCGCCGAGGGCCAGGGCCCGCTCCCGCGCATCGGGCAGGGGGTCGACCGCGACGACGGGCGCCGCGCCGACGATGCGCAGCAGCTGGACCGCGTGCACGCCCAGCCCGCCCGCGCCCCAGACGCCGGCCGGGCGCGCGGGCTCGGCGCGGGCGGTGGCGGTGATGGCGGCCCAGGGGGTGGAGACGGCGTCGGGGATGATCGCGGCCTGCTCGAAGGGCAGGTCGTCCGGCAGCTCCACCAGCGTGGACTCGCCGGCCACCGCGTACTCCGCCCAGCCGCCGTCGTAGTCCACACCGCGCGTCCAGACCACTCCCCCGCGCTCCTCCCCGGCCTGGAGGAGGACGCGCTGCCCCGGCCGCCAGCGGGTCACGCCCGCGCCCGGCTCGGCGACGACGCCCGCCACCTCGTGGCCGAGGGTGACGGTGTCCCCGGGCAGGTGGAGCGGGGTGAGCGTGCCGTCGATCAGGTGCGCGTCCGACAGGCAGACGCCCGCGGCCTCGACCTTGACCAGCACCTCGCCCGGTCCGGGCCGCGGGGTGGGGACCTCCTCCACCGAGAAGGCGCGGGTCCTCACGTTGAGTCGTCCGGCGAGCACGGCGGTCACCTGCTTTCCGTGTCGGGGGCTCGGGTCTCCCCGGGTTCCACGGACCGCCGGGGCCATCCCGGGGCGCGGGGGGACTCCGGCGGGCGGGCGGTCACCGTCCGTCCGCCCGGCCCCCGGGCGGCACCTCCTCGCCGGCGGGCACCGGACCGGGGGGCGTGCCGTCGCCGAAGGGCCGTCCGCCCAGCTCCTCCCTGTGGTGCGGGGTCAGCCAGGCGGAGAGGTCCGGGCCGAGCGGCACGATCTGCGTCGGGTTGATGTCGGTGTGGACCTGGTAGTAGTGCCGCTTGACGTGGTCGAAGTCGACGGTGTCGCCGAAGCCGGGCGTCTGGAAGAGGTCGCGGGCGTAGGCCCACAGCACCGGGTCCTCGGAGAGCTTGTTGCGGTTGCACTTGAAGTGGCCGTGGTAGACCGCGTCGAAGCGGACCAGGGTGGTGAACAGCCGCACGTCGGCCTCGGTGACGGTGTCCCCGACCAGGTAGCGGCGGGTCGCCAGGCGCTCCGAGAGCCGGTCCCAGCATGCGAACAGGTTCCGGTACGCCCGCTCGTAGGCCCGCTGGGACTTGGCGAAGCCGGCCAGGTAGACGCCGTTGTTGAGGTTGCGGTGGACGTCCTCCATCACCTCGTCGATCTCGTCGCGCAGCGGCTCGGGGTACAGGTCCGGGGCCCCGTCGCGGTGGAGGGCGGTCCACTCGGTGGCCAGGTCCAGGGTGATCCGCGGGTAGTCGTTGGTGACGAGCCTGCCGCTGGGGACGTCGACGACCGCCGGGACGCTGATCCCGCCGTCGTAGCCGGGGTCGCGGGCGGCGTAGGCCTCGCCGAGGAAGGCGATGCCCAGCACCGGGTCCCTGCCGCCGGGGTCCAGGGTGAAGCGCCAGCTCCGCTCGTCCTGCAGGGGGTCGGCGATCGCGAGCGAGAGGGCGTCCTCCAGGCCGAGCAGGCGCCGCACGATCACCGCGCGGCTCGCCCAGGGACAGGCCCGGCTGACCACCAGCCGGTACCGTCCCGCCTCGACGGGCCAGCCGTCCCTGCCGTCGGCCGTGATGCGGTCGGTGAAGCGGCTGGGGGACCGCTCGTACTCGGGGGTCGTGCTGCCGGGATTGCCGACGGTGGTCATCGTCACCCTCTCTCGCGGCGCGGGCGGACGCGGACCGTACGCGTACCCGCTTCCGCGCCCGGCATCCGGAGTCGGAAGCGGGACCCGGCGCACTCCCCCGTGGAGCCCCCGCGCCGCCGCCCCGGGGGCTCCTCTCCCCCGGACCCGTGGCCCGGTCCCCGTCCTCCTCGGTTCCCGGTCCCCGTGTCCGGGGCGCCGGGGTGTCCGCCGGAGGAACGGGGACGAGGCCGCGGCGGGCGTCAGCCTTCCCGGACCGCCGGCCGGGCCGCCTCCCCCCGCGGCGCGCCGCGGTAGGTGCCGAACTGCCAGCGGTTGCCCTCCGGGTCGCGCACGGTGAAGTCGCGGGACCCGTGGTCGGTGTCGTACGGCGCCCTGACCACCTGCGCCCCGGCGCCGCGGGCGCGTTCGAAGAGCTTGTCGGGGTCGTCGGTGACCACGTAGGCGCCGAAGCTCCCGGGCTCCAGCGGCCAGGGATCGCCGTCTCCGCCGCGCACCGAGCCGAGCATGATCCCGCCGCCCTCGGGCCAGGCCAGTTCCGCGTGGTGGACGGAGTCCCCGTCGGCCACCACCGTCGTCGCCTCGAAGCCGAAGGCGTCGGTCAGGAAGCGGATCAGCGCCCGCGCGTCGCGGGCCCTCAGCGTCGGCCACACCCGGGGTGCCGGTGCCGGTGCCGTGCCGTCCATCTCCGGTCGTCCTCCTTCGATCGTCCTCCAGTGGATCGCCGGCTCACCCGTTCGCGATGAGCCCCTGCCCCTCCCACTCTTCCGTCCCCGCCGCCCGGTCGGCTTGTACGTTTCGGAACTCCCCGTGGGCCTCCCGGGCCAGCCAGTGGCTGGGCGCGCTCCCGGCCAGCGCGCGGAACTCGCGGGCCAGGTGGGACTGGTCGAAGTAGCCGCAGGCGGCGGCCACGTCGGCCAGCCCGAGTCCGCCCGTCGCGGAGGACGGCCCGCCGCCCGGCCCGCCCGCGGCGAGCGCCGCGGCCCGCGCCCTCAGCAGGCGGCGCGCGCGGTCGAAGCGGATCACCCGGGCCGCGGTCTTGGGGGACAGTCCGATCTCGTCGCGGAAGCGGGCGGTGAGGTGCCGGGTGCTCCAGCCGGTCCCGGCGGCCAGCTCCGCGACCGTCAGGGTTCCGCCGGAGGACAGCAGCCGGCCCCAGGTGTGGACGACCTCGCGGGGCGCCTCCCGTCCGGGCACGAGCAGCCGCGGCAGCAGACGGTCCAGGACGGCGAACCGCTCCTCCCAGGTCCGGGCCTCCCGCAGCCGGTCCCGCAGTTCGGCGGCGTACCGGCCCAGCACGGCGTCGGCCGGGACGTCGGTGCGGGCCAGTTCCCCGGCGGGCAGTCCGAGCAGGGTCCGCGCGCCGAGCGGACCGATCGCGATCTGGACGCCCGACTGCCTGCCCTCGTGGGCGATCAGCGCGGGCGCCGCGTGGAGTCCGCCGAGCAGCGTGTCGTACCGGCCGGGCCGCTGCCGGGGATCGGGATGGCCGGCCACGGTGAGCCGGTCGTCGAGGGTGAGGATCAGCGTCAGGTACGGGGAGGGCAGTCCCCGGTGGAGGCCCGGCGGGACACCGGCCTGGCGGTAGCCGAAGTACCGGGCCACGTACGGTCGCAGCGGGGCGGCGGGGCGGCGGCACAGGTACTCGTCGACCACTCCGTCCGCCCGCCCCCGTCCGGGCGCGTCCTCCACTCGGTCCACTCCCCCAGTATCGGCCCGGCGCCGGCCGCGCCCGGTGTCAGTCGAGGCCCAGGGAGGCCAGGTGCTCCTGGAAGGGGGTGACGGCCCCGGTGTCCGCCGCGCCGGGTTCCCCGGCGGGCTCGGGCCGGGTCCGCACCAGGTGGGCCAGTTCCTCCGCGGCCCGCCCGATGCGCGCGGCCAGTTCGCCGTGCCGTGCGTCCCCGCCGCCCCAGTCCTCGGGGGCGGCGTAGACCGCGGTGGGGGCCACGGCCGCCCGCAGGTAGGCGAACATCGGGCGCAGGGCGTGCTCCAGGGCCAGGGAGTGGCGCGGTGTGCCGCCGGTCGCCGCGATGAGGACGGGCTTGCCGCGCAGCGCGGTGTTGTCGATCACGTCGAAGAAGGACTTGAACAGGCCGCTGTAGGAGGCGGTGAAGATCGGCGTGACCGCTATCAGGCCGTCAGCCTCCGTCACCGCCTCGATCGCCTCGCCCAGGGCGGGGCCGGGGAAGCCCGTGACCATGGCGTCGGCGATGCCGCCCGCCAGTTCGCGCAGCTCGACCGTCCGGACCTCGACCGGGCGGTCGCCGTCCGCCAGTTCCCGCCGGGTGGCCTCGGCCAGCCGGTCGGCCAGCAGGCGGGTGGAGGACGGCCGGCCGAGACCGGCCGAGACGGCCGCGATGCGGATGGGCTTCATCGTCGTTCTCCTGCGTCTGTGTGCGTGGGGTTCCGGTGCGGGCGGTGCGGGGGGCCGCGGCCGTCAGGCCGGTGCGGTCCCGGCGTCGCGGCGGGCGGCCAGGGACCGGTGCGTGGGGGCGTCGGGGACGTCCGCCGGACGGCCCGACGCGAACTCCTTGCGCAGCACCGGCACGACCTCCTCGCCGAGCATGTCGAGCTGTTCGAGGACGGTCTTCAGCGGCAGTCCCGCGTGGTCCATCAGGAAGAGCTGGCGCTGGTAGTGGCCCGCGTACTCGCGGAAGGTCAGGGTCTTCTCGATGACCTGCTGGGGGCTGCCCACGGTGAGCGGGGTCTGCTCGGTGAACTCCTCCAGGGAGGGACCGTGGCCGTAGACGGGCGCGTTGTCGAAGTAGGGCCGGAACTCGCGCACGGCGTCCTGGGAGTTGCGCCGCATGAACACCTGGCCGCCCAGTCCGACGATCGCCTGCTCGGGGGTGCCGTGGCCGTAGTGGGCGTAGCGCTCCCGGTACAGGGAGACCATGCGCTGGGTGTGCTCCTTGTTCCAGAAGATGTTGTTGTGGAAGAAGCCGTCGCCGTAGTAGGCGGCCTGCTCGGCGATCTCGGGGCTGCGGATCGAGCCGTGCCAGACGAACGGCGGGACGCCGTCCAGCGGACGGGGGGTGGAGGTGAACCCCTGGAGGGGGGTGCGGAAGCGGCCCTGCCAGTCCACCACGTCCTCGCGCCACAGCTTGTGCAGCAGCGCGTAGTTCTCGATGGCCAGCGGGATGCCCTGGCGGATGTCCTGCCCGAACCAGGGGTAGACCGGCGCGGTGTTGCCGCGGCCCAGCATCACGTCCACGCGCCCGTCGGCCAGGTGCTGGAGCATCGCGAAGTCCTCGGCGATCTTCACCGGGTCGTTGGTGGTGATCAGGGTGGTGGAGGTGGAGAGGACGAGCCGCTCGGTGCGTGCGGCGATCCAGCCGAGCATGGTCGTGGGCGAGGACGGCACGAAGGGCGGGTTGTGGTGCTCGCCGGTGGCGAAGACGTCGAGGCCCACCTCCTCCGCCTTGAGCGCGATGGCGACCATCGCCTTGATCCGCTCGTGCTCGGTGGGCGTCCGGCCCGTGGTGGGATCGGGAGTGACGTCACCGACGGTGAAGATCCCGAACTGCACTGCGTTCACAGCACTCACATCCCGATAGTTGATTGTTCAATCATCTTCTCGAACGCCCCACCGTACCCGCCTATTCCCCGCCCGCGTTCCCCGCCGGGGGCGCGGTTCCCGGGCACGGGCGCCGGAAAGCCGGAAACCGGGCGGCGCGGGCACCGCGCGGTGGACGCCGCGGTCGCCCGCGAAGGGCCGGGCCGTCTCAGTGCAGCAGTTTCAGTCCCACCACGCCCGCGACGATCAGCAGCAGGCACACCACGCGCCCGGCCGTCACCGGGTCGCCGAGCGCCGCCATCCCGTACAGGGCCGCCCCGGTGGCGCCGATGCCCACCCACACCGCGTAACCGGTGCCGACCGGGATCTCGCGCAGGGCGTAGGCCAGCCCGCCCATGCTCAGGACGAGGGCGCCCGCGAACAGGAGGCTGGGGCCGAGCCGGGTGAAGCCCTTCGAGGCGGACAGCGCGGCGGCCCACACCGCTTCCAGGATCCCCGAGACGAACAGAACGAACCACGCCATGGCGCGACCTCCGCAGTGGTGACGGTGCATGGCTGCGTGTGCCTGCGTATACCTGCGTATGCCTGCGCCGTCTTGTCCTCACCGGGTACGGCGCGCTCGTCCGGGGCGCCGGGGGCGCCGGAGGCCAACGTAGCACCACGGCCGGCCGGGCCGACGGGCGGCCGCGGCGCCCATGCCCGCGCCGTACCGGGGCACACGGAAGGCCACGCAGCCGACACCCGCGACACCCGGCGGGACGGCCCCGCCGCGAAAGGCCCCTCCATGCGCCACTACGCCGACCTGCACGTGCACTCCCGGTACAGCAGGGCCTGCAGCCGCGACAGCGACCTCGTGCACCTGGCCTGGTGGGCCCGGCGCAAGGGCGTCACCGTGCTGGGCACCGGCGACTTCACCCACCCGGTGTGGGCGCGGACCCTGCGCGAGTCGCTGGTCCCGGCCGAGCCGGGCCTGTTCCGGCTGCGGGACGACCTCGACCGCGAGGTCCTGCAGGCCCTGCCGCCGTCCTGCCACGGGCCCCTGCGCTTCACGCTCCAGGTGGAGGTCTCCACCAACTACCGGCGCGACGGCCGGGGGCGCAGGATCCACCACCTGTGCCACGTGCCCGGCTTCGACGCGGCGGAGGAGCTCACCCGCCGCCTGGCCCCGTTCGGCGACCTCGCCTCGGACGGACGGCCCGCCCTGGCCATGGACGCGCGGGACCTGCTGGAGGCCGTCCTCGCCGCCGGCGAGGGCTCCTTCCTGGTGCCGGCCCACGTGTGGACCCCCTGGTTCGGCGTCCTGGGCTCGAAGTCCGGCTTCGACGGGGTGGAGGAGTGCTACGGCGACCTCGCCGGGCACGTCTTCGCGGTGGAGACCGGACTGTCCTCCGACCCGGAGATGAACTGGCGGGTCTCCTCCCTGGACCGCTTCCGGCTGGTCAGCCACTCCGACGCGCACTCGCCGCCCATCGTGGGCCGCAACGCCACCGTGTTCGACACCGCACTCGACTACTTCGCGCTCCGCCGCGCCCTGCGGACCGGCGAGGGGTACGCCGGCACCGTGGACCTCTATCCCGAGCAGGGCAAGTACCACCTCGACGGGCACCGCGGCTGCGGCGTCCGGCTGGAGCCGGCCGGGACCAGGGAGCACGGCGGGCGGTGCCCGGTGTGCGGCAGGCGCCTGACGGTGGGCGTGCTCCACCGGGTCGAGGAGCTGGGCGACCGTCCCCCCGGGCGGCGGCCGTCCACCGCGGGCGAGCCGCTGAAGATCGTGCCGCTGCCGGAGGTCATGGGCCAGATCCTCGGGGTCGGGCCGAAGAGCAAGCGCGTGGCGCGCGCGGTCGACGCCCTGACCGCCGCCCTGGGACCGGAGCTGCCCCTGCTGCTGGACGTGCCCCTGGAGGAGATCCGCGGGGCCGGCGAGCCGGAGGCGGCCGAGGCGATCGGGCGGCTGCGCGCCCACCGGGTGCGGCGCGAGCCGGGCTACGACGGGGTGTTCGGCGCGGTCACCGTGGTGGAACCGGACGGGCCCGCCCCGGCGGCCGACCGCGGCGGATAGGCCGCGTCCTCACCGGGAGGCCGACGGGCGGGCCGGGGCCTCCGGGACCGGGACGGGCTCCGGGGCGGGGCCCAGGGCGAGCCGCGCGCACCGGGCCGCGAAGGCGGCCAGGTGGCACTCCGCGAAGTCCTCGGCGTTCCAGTCGCCGGGCAGCACCCGCCCGGCGGACCAGACGTAGGCCCGGCAGTGCCGGCCGTCGGTCAGGGGCAGGCGCCGCAGCTCGTACTCGTCGCCCTCGAAGGTGTGGAGGACGTGCCGCTCGGCGGGCGTCAGGTCCTCCAGGAGCAGGCCCGTCACCGTCCCGTCGGCGGGGACGAGGCCGGGGTAGACGCGCCCCCTGAGGGCGGCGGCGCGCCATCCGGCGACGGCCGCCGGCGTCCGGGCCGGCACCCGGCCCAGGAGGGCGCGCAGGACCTCGGGGAAGCGCAGCGTCCCGTACACGAACAGCGGTTCGTCCGCCGGGGCGGCCCGCTGTCCGCGCACGGCGTCGGCGGGGGCGGGGTTCTGGTCGGCGGGGCGGCGGAGCACGGGGTTCCTCCTGGTGGCATCGGCGGCGGGGCGTCGGCGGCGCGCCGGGACGGACGGGCCGCGCGGGGCCGGCCGCTCCCATGATGGCCCGGTCCCGGCGCGCGCGTGCGCCGGAGTGGGCCGATCGGCGGCGGTGCGGGACCGCACACGGTACGGAGCGCGTCGGGCCCGGACGGCGGGTCACCACCGCGGGCGGCCCGGTGCCGGTGCGCCGGGGCCCCGGCGAGCACCGCCCGCGCGCTCCGCGGGGTGCGCCGGCTGGCCGCCGTCACCATGCCCGGCACACGGCCGGCCGCGTTCACCGGCCGCCCCCTCGGATCCCGGGGCGCGCACGGCGGCGGGCGGCACGGCCCCGGCCGGGACCGGCAGGTCCGCGGCACCGGGGCGCCGTCCACTCCGGCCCCGGCTCCGCCCGGGCCGTTCCGGACGTCCCGGGCGCGCATACCGCCGCCGACGGCGGGTACCTCCGGCCGGGCACGGACGTCCGCACAGCGCGGGAGGCGACGATGCTCCCCGAGACCGAGACAGCCCGGATCGCCACCGGCGCGGGAGCCGTCCTGCCCGGAGACCTCACCGTGCCCGAAGGGGCCCGCGGCGCCGTGGCGTTCGCCCACGGCAGCGGCAGCTCCCGCCACAGCCCCCGCAACCGCGCGGTGGCCGGGGTGCTGCGGGACGCGGGTCTGGGCACGCTGCTGTTCGACCTGCTCACCGAGGACGAGGAGCGCACCGACGCGGTCACCGCAGCGCACCGCTTCGACATCCCCCTGCTCGGACGGCGTCTGGTGGCCGCCGTCGACTGGCTCGCCGCCCACCCCTCCACCGCCGGACTGCCGATCGGCCTGTTCGGCGCCAGCACGGGCGCCGCGGCGGCCCTGGTCGCGGCGGCGCAGCGGCCGGAGAGGGTGCGGGCCGTGGTCTCCCGGGGCGGCAGGCCGGATCTCGCCGGGGACGCCCTGGACCGGGTCGACGCGCCCGTCCTGCTGATCGTCGGCGGCGAGGACCGGGAGGTCCTGCGGCTGAACGAGCAGGCGGCCGCGCGGCTGGCCGCGCCCTGCGCGGTGCACGTGGTGCCCGGTGCCACCCATCTGTTCGAGGAGCCCGGGACCCTGGACCAGGCCGCCGCCGCGGCCCGCGACTGGTTCGTCCGCATGTCCCGCGAGACGGCGCCCCGGTGACGGCCGCGGGGCTCCGCGGCGTCCCGGTGCGCAGGGGGCGAAGGGAGAGGAGACCATGCGCTTCCACGACCGCAGGGAGGCGGGCCGCCGCCTCGCCGAACCGCTGCGCGAGCTCCTGCTCGCCGGGGAGCTGGAGAACCCGCTGGTCCTGGCTCTCCCCCGCGGCGGCGTCCCCGTGGGCGACGAGATCGCCCGCGCGCTGCACGCGCCGCTGGACGTGCTGGTCGCCCGCAAGATCGGCGCCCCGTTCAACCCGGAGCTGGGGGTGGGCGCCATCGCGGGCGGGGGCCCGCCGCTCTTCGACGAGCGGTCGCTGGCCGCGCTCGGCCTGACGCCCGAGGGGCTGGCCCCGCTGGTCGAGCGGGAGCGGGCGGAGCTGCGCCGCCGCGAGGAGCTGTACCGCGCCGGACGGCCGGCGCCCGACGTCCGCGGCCGGACGGCGGTCGTCGTCGACGACGGGCTGGCCACCGGCGTCACCGCGCGCGCCGCGCTGCGCGCGGTCCGCGCCCTGGGGCCGGACCGGGCGGTCCTGGCCGTCCCGGTGTCCTCGCCCCAGGCCGCCGCCGCGCTGGAGCCGGAGACGGACCGGCTGGTGTGCCTGTCGGAGCCGCCGTCCTTCCAGGGCGTCGGGCAGTGGTACGCGGACTTCGCGCAGGTGGGCGACGACGAGGTGGTCGCCACCCTGCGCGCCGCGGCCGGCGCGCGGTGAGGGACGCGGGCGGACCGGGGGGAGCCCCTTGGGGCCCTCCCGCGGGCGGCGGCCCGGGTGAGCAGCCTCGCCAGCACGGGCCGGGCCGGCTCGCCGACCAGGTCCCGCACGGTCAGCGGGTCGAGGGCCGCGTAGAACGCCTCCTGCACGTCGCGCAGGGCGGCGCGCAGCCGGCAGGCCCCGCGCGGGGGCAGGGAGTGGGCGGGTCCTCGCAGCCCACCACGTCACCGGCCCCCTCAAGTTGCCGCACCAGCCAGCCGGCCGAGGCGGTGCGTCCCCCGGCGGTGAGCTCCAGCCCGCCGCCCCTGCCCCGCCTCCGGCACGCCCGGGTGCTGGAGGCGGCTCACCACCTCGGACACGTGCGTGTACGGCGCGGCCACGGCCTCGGCCACCTGCCGGGAGGCGGGCGTCCCGGCCTCGTCCGCGACCGCCGGGCGCACCACGACACGCAGCGCCAGGTCGGTGAACTTCGTCAGCCGCACGCCATGACGTCATCGATTCGCATCTCAGACGCGTATCCGGGACTCCCGGGGAAACCTGATCCGGTCCGCCGGGAAGCGTCGGCCGGGCGGGTGGTCGCGCTGCGCCGGTCGGAGACCGGCGCCGCGTCGCGAGGGAGGACCGGGGTGCGCCCGATCCATCCTTGCGGCTGACCGACCCAGCGGAGGAGGAACGTTTCATGAGCGTGTGCGAGGTGTGCGGCAACGACTACGAGATGGCGTTCGAGGTGCACGCGGCGGGCGCCGTCCACGTCTTCGACAGCTTCGAGTGCGCCGTCCAGCGGATGGCGCCCATCTGCGAGAACTGCCAGTGCCGCATCCTGGGCCACGGCGTCGAGTCCGACGGGCACTTCTACTGCTGCGCCCACTGCGCGCGCGTGCAGGGGCACGCGCAACTGGTCGACCACGCCTGACCCCGCCCCTCCGCGCCCCGGACGGGCCGCCCCGGCCACCCGGGCCCGTCCGGGACGCGGAGGTGTGCGACCATCGCACCTGCCCCGCCGGCTCCCGCGGGCGGGGAGGATCGGACCGCGACAGACCGGGGACGGACCGTGGACGCTGTGACGACCGTGGCGGACGCCGGACGGGGGGTGGCCGCGCGATGAGGCTCACCGTGCTGGGAGGCGGCGGTTTCCGGGTGCCGCTGGTGCACCGGGCGCTGCTCGGCGACGCCGGGGATCCGGCGGGCCGCTGCACCGAACTCGTCCTGTACGACACCGACCGCGCCCGGCTGGACGCGATCGGCGCGGTGCTCGCCCACCAGCGGGCGCGGCACACCGGACCGGCCCCCGCGCTGCGGACCACCACCGACCTCGACGAGGCGCTGCGCGGCGCGGACTTCGTGTTCTCCGCGATCCGGGTCGGCGGCCTGGCCGGCCGCGTCCGCGACGAGCGGATCCCCCTCGCCGAGGGCGTGCTGGGGCAGGAGACGGTGGGCGCGGGCGGAGTGCTGTACGGGCTGCGCACCCTGCCGGTGGCGGTGCGGATCGCCGAGCGGATCGCCGAGCTCGCCCCCGGGGCCTGGGTGATCAACTTCACCAACCCGGCGGGCATGGTGACCGAGGCGATGGACCGGGTCCTCCGGGACCGCGGCCTGCCCGGCCGCGTGATCGGCATCTGCGACTCCCCCGTCGGCCTCTGCCGCCGCGCGGCGCGCGCCCTGGGCGCCGACCCGGACCGCGCCGGGTACGACTACGTGGGCCTGAACCACCTGGGCTGGCTGCGCCGCCTCACGGTGGACGGCGTGGACCGGCTGCCCGTGCTGCTGGCCGACACCGCCGCGCTGGAGTCCTTCGAGGAGGGCAGACTGTTCGGGGCCGACTGGCTGCGGGCGCTGGGCGCGCTGCCCAACGAGTACCTCCACTACTACTACTTCGGCCGGGAGACACTGGCCTCCGTCCGCGCCGCCGCGGCCACCCGCGGGGAGTTCCTCCTCGGCCAGCAGTCCCGCTACTACGAGCGGGCCCGGCCGGACGACCCCGCGCAGGCGCACCGGGAGTGGGAGCGCACCCGGCGCGAGCGCGAGGAGACCTACCTGGCCGAGAGCCGCGAGGCCTCCGGCGGCTGGGAACGCGACGGCTGCGACCTGGACGGCGGCGGATACGACCGGGTCGCGCTCGCCCTGATGCGGGCGGTCTCCCGGGACGAGCGCACCACCCTGATCCTGAACGTCCCCGGCCGCGGGGCCGTGCCGGGCCTGGACGGCGACGCGGTGGTCGAGGTGCCCTGCCTGGTCGACGCCTCCGGGGCCCGCCCGCTGGCGACCGGGCCCGTCGCCGCCGACCAGCTCGGGCTGATGCTCACGCTCAAGGCCGTCGAACGGTCGGCGATCGAGGCCGCGCAGAGCGGTTCGCGCCGCGCGGCGCTGCGGGCCCTGGCGCTCCACCCGCTGGTGGACTCGGTGCGGGTCGCCGAGCGGATCCTGGACGCGGCGGGCGGGTTCTGAGCCGTCCCGCACCGCGTCCCGACGGCGCCCGTCCGAACGGACCGGTTCCGGCGTGGATGCCCGGGCCGGGCCGGGGTACGTCGTTCTGGGTCCCGAACGTACCGACCACGGGAGTGATGTCCGGTGAGCGAATACGAGCGTTCCCGCACCATGCCCGCCATGCCCGAGCTGATCTTCGACCAGGTGTCCGACCCCGGCGCCCTGAACCGCTGGCTTCCCACGGACCTCCACGCCCATGTGGAGGCCCCTCCGGCGGTGACCGTCCACGAGGACCGCACCGGGCACGACGTCCGGGCCCTGTTCCGCACCCAGCCCGACCAGATGCGGGCCGAGTGGGGGACCCGGGAGCAGGGCTCGTACGCCGGCTGGCTCCAGGTGGCGGGCATCGGCAGCGGCGCCAGCGAGGTGACCGTGCACCTGTCGTTCTTCGACGAGGACCACGCTCCCCCGGAGGACGCCGTCCACCAGTCCCTCGACCAGAGCCTGGAAAGGCTCGCCGAGCAGGTGAGGATGCGCACCGAGCACGCCGACTGACGGCCGGACGGCGGGGGACGGCGGGGACGGGGGCACCGGCGGGCGCCGTCAGCCGTTTGGGGGCGCCTTCCGGGAAGGGCGCCCGGGTAGACCTGTGCGCATGTCCCCTTCCGAACGACAGGATCTCTACAGCGCCCAGGCCCACTCCCGGCACGGCACCGGCCGGGTGGACGTCTCCGGGCGGGCCGGCATCCCGGTCGGCGCCCCCAGCGAACTGGGCGGCAGCGGGCAGGGGTACGACCCCGAGCAGCTCTACGCGGCGGCCGTGGCCACCTGCCTGCACCAGGCCCTGGTCATCGCCGCCACCCAGAGCGGCGTCGACCCGTCCGGCAGCGAGGTGACCGCCCGGGTCCGCCTGGGCGACGGCGGCGCCCAGCACTACACCTTCGACACCACGGCCGAGATCACCCTGCCCTCCGCCGACGGCGACCAGCGGGAGCGCGTCATCGCCCAGGCGCTGCGCATCTGCCCGGTCGGCGACCAGCTCAACCCGCCGCCGTCCTGACACCCCGCACGGGCCCCGGCCGTCCCGGACCGCGACCGGGGCGGGACGGCCGGGGGCGGGCCGCTCAGCCCCGCGGCGAGAAGACCTCGACGAAGACCGGGATGCCGTTGGGGTCCAGCCGCAGGACGGGCACCGCCTTGTCGCGCGGGTTGCCGTCGCTCCCGAACGACAGGGAGCCGCCGGCGCCCCGGACCCGTTCGCTGTCCTCCATCAGGTGGAACATCCTGCCCACGGCCTCGCTGGTCACCCCCGTCTCGCCGATGTCCGCCATCTGCGCGCCGCGGGCCGCGGTCAGCACCGCGTCGTGGGACATCATCGCCTGGCCGTCGGCGTGCGAGTCGTCGCCGAACCACTTCTCCAGCTGCCCGTTCTCGAGGAAGGCCGCCTGCAGCTCCTTCGGCGCCCCGTCGGGCCGGTCCTTCCACATCCGCGGATGGGCCAGCCCCGTGTAGTACACCTCGATGCCGCTCGCGGTGGCCCTCCTGACCTGCTGGGCGGTGAGGTTGGTGGTGTCGTCCCCCGTCATCACGGTGAAGTCCCACTCCGGGCAGACCCGGTCGGCCAGCACCTTCAGGAAGTGGGTGAGGTGCTGGCCGCGTCCGGCGAAGTAGACGACCTCGGGACGGTGGAAGCACAGCTGGTTGGAGAGGAAGTGCAGCTCGCTCTTCCAGTTGCCGGGCACCGAGGAGTCGAAGGTCTTGCGCTCGGCGACCAGCCGGTGCCGCCCGCCCCGGGGGAACTCCTCGGTGAAGGCGTCGCCCAGGGTCCGGGCGTACAGGTTCCGCTCCGCGACGTCCTGGACGACCATCGCCGTGCCGAAGCCCTCCTTCCGCAGGTACTCGGCCGCCACCTTCGCCTCGTCGACGTTGGTCGGGGCGACGCGCACGAAGCCCTTCAGCTTCCCGCCCTTCTCGTCCTCGTTGACGTCGGTGGCGGTCATCGTGCCGGCGACCATGGCCATTCCGTGGGCGGACAGCTCCCGCAGGGCCTGCCGGTTGGGGTCCGTGCTCGGGCCCAGCCCCGTCACCGCCACCAGCCGCTCGTCGTCCTTGCGCGCGATCAGTTCCCCGACGGTGTGCCGCCAGTGCTCGGACTCGCTGCCCGTGTTCGCGATCAGCAGTCTGATCCTCGGGGTGGACCGCTCGTTGTACCGCTGCTGCGCCAGGTAGGCGCCCTGGAGTTCGTGGAGGACCGACTCCTCGGAGTTGCTGTCGTCCTCCCCGACGGTGAGGGAGGTCATGTACGCCACGCTGACGTAGTCGCCGCCCTCCTTCACGACCTTCTCGTTGGCCTCGCGGATCCGCTCCGTCACGGCGGCGAGGTGACCGGCGAAGACGTAGGAGCCGTCGGTCACGCCGACGCACTCCTCGTCCGGTCCCTTCTTCACCACGCCGGCCGCGCAGCGCGACTCGCGCTCGACCCACCAGTCGAGGAAGAGCAGCGTCCCGCCCGCCAGGACGGCCAGCGCCACGACGGCGGTGACGAGGCGTTTGACCGCCAGCAGGGACATACCGCGCCCGGCCACGCCCCTCACGCCCCTTCCGCGCCGGTCGGCCGGTGACGCCAGTGCCGGTACCGTTCGGCCTCGTCGTACAGGGCCACGATGTCACTCCCCCTCAGTTCGGACAGCCGGTCGTACCGGGCCGCGATCACGCTGTTCAGCCGCAGCCCCGGATCGCCCAGCGGATCGCTCCACAGCCAGCGCGCGCACACCAGCCCCCGGATCACCGAGGTGTCGGTGATGGAGTGCGCGGGTTCCTCGGGTGCCAGGTCGCCCAGCAGCTCCAGCGGCGGCCGGTCGGGCGGCAGCCGGTTGGGCGCGGAGGTGACCTCGTTGACCAGGCGGATCCACCGGACGGCCGCCATCTCGCGGAAGTGGCCGGTCAGCCGGTCGACCACCTCGTCGACGTGGTGGGCCGCCAGCCGGTGGTACAGCGCGTCCGCCGGCCGGTCCTCCGCCTCGGAGTACTCGGCCAGCAGCTCGTGGACGGTGTCCCACTCGTCCGGGTCGGCGGCCAGCCGCCACAGCAGCAGCCTGCGCAGCCACGGGTGGAGGCGCGGCCGCGCCCGGTCGGCTTCGAGCAGCCAGCGCGACCGCACCTCGTTGAAGAGCGGCTCCCCGGCGCCGCCCGGGGCCACCGCGCCCAGGATCCTGCTGCCCACGGCCAGGTCTCGGGCCGCCGCACAGCGCACCAGCGCCTCGCGCTGCGCGGCCGAGAAGTCCTCCAGCAGATGGTCCAGGGCCGCGTCGGCCAGGCTCAGTCCGGGGGTGCCGCGCATCCGCCGGCCGGGCAGGGAGCGCAGCCACAGGTCGAGCTCACCGCCCCGGCCGGGCGCGTTGGGCAAGTCCAGGGCGTCCATCACCTGCCGCACCGCCGCCGGCAGGCCGCGGGTCAGCCGGTAGACGAACGGGGCGAGGCCGGAGTGCCGGGGCGAGGCCAGTTCGATGCCGGTGCGGACCTCGTCGAGGGTGAGGTCCCGCAGCCGCAGCGGGTACCACCAGGAGTCGCCGCTGTCGTGGCCCGGGCGGCGCTCGCGCCAGTCGGCGAGCGAGGCCCGGTCGGGGCTGCGCAGCCGCCAGGGCCACTGGTCCCCGGAGGACGAACCCCAGTTGTCCAGCCAGCGGTTGGAGCTGCCCACCACCGTCAGCGGATCGCAGAGCGTGCCGGCCAGGGCGGCGTCGCGGCGCGCGCCGACCAGCAGTTCCAGGAACAGCCGCCCGTGATCGGCGTGGCAGTTGTCCAGCAGCAGCAGGTAGGAGCCGGGGGCGAACCGGCGGCCGGTGTCGTGGCGCAGGTCGTCCAGGAAGGCCGCGAAGAGCACCCGGTCCAGGATGCGCTTCTCCTGCCCGGTGCCGTTGTGCCGCCACATGTTGAGTTCCAGCAGGGCGTCCCACGGGTCCCGGGAGGGCACCAGCGGGTGGTCGGCGAACCACTGCGGGGCGCCGGCGAAGCGCCGTCCCGGCAGTAATCGCCGTCCGCCGCCGCGGGCGGCGTCCCGCAGCAGCGTGGCGACCACGGCGGAGGCGCCGTTGGGCGCGCCCAGGGCGCTGCCGGCGACCTCCAGGAACGTGCCGAGGTAGTCGCCGTAGCGTTCCTCGGCCTGCTGCCGGAACTGGTCCAGCTGGCTCTGGATGGCACGCCGTCCGTCCGAACGGGTGGTCATCCGCAGCTCTCGGTCGGAGGCGAGCAGCCCGAGGGTGAGCCGGGGAAAGCGCGAGGCCCGGTACTGCGGCAGCTTCCGTTCCAGCTGGCGGGCTATCAGGGCGAGGGCGTAGCGGGGCAGCAGGGCCTGGTCGGCGGCGAAGTTGAGGTACGCGAACGGATGGTCGGCGCCGAAGCGCTCCATGACGGCGTTGTGCGCCTCGCTGGCGCCGCTGCCCCGCGGCCCGACCAGCATCGTCACCGGCCGTTCGGCACCGTGCGGCTGGTCCAGGCACTCGGCGACGAGGGCCATGATGCCGTTCCGCCCCCGCATGCCCATTCTCGTCCCGGCGTCCTCCATCCGGCCGTCCCTCCCCCGTGACCGTCTCCGCGGCGCCCCCGCGGCGGCGGAACCGTCGAACCACCCGAGAATGCCACGTCCGGTTTCCGTGCGACAGCGTTCGGCGGCTTTCCGGCGGCGCGGAAACGGACCCGGCCGGCCCTGCCGCCGGCCGCTCCGCCGGTCACTCCCGCCAGGTGTAGAAGCCCTGCCCGGTCTTGCGCCCGAGTTCCCCGCGGGCGACCTTCTCCCGCAGCAGCCGCGGCGGCGCGAACCTCTCGCCCAGGGTGCCGTGGAGGTACTCGGCGATGGCCAGGCGCACGTCGAGGCCGACCAGGTCGGTCAGGCGCAGCGGCCCCATCGGGTGCCGGTAGCCCAGCGTCATCGCGGCGTCGATGGCCTCGGGCTCGGCGACGCCCTCCTCGACCATCCGGATGGCCTCCAGGCCGAGGGCGACGCCCAGGCGGCTGCTGGCGAAGCCGGGCGAGTCCCTGACGACGACGTCCCGCTTGCCCAGGGCGTGGGTCCACTCCAGTGCCGCCCGGACGGTGTCCTCGGCCGTCTGCCCGGTGACGACCACCTCCACCAGCGCCGAGGCCGGCACGGGGTTGAAGAAGTGCATGCCCAGGAACCGCTCCGGGCGGGCCAGGGCGGAGGCCAGCTCGGTGACCGACAGGGAGCTGGTGTTGGTGGCCAGCACCGTCCGGTCGCCCACGGCCTTCTCGGCGGCGGCCAGCATCCTCGCCTTGAGGGCGGCGTCCTCGGGCACGGCCTCGACGACCAGGTCCGCGCCGGGCGGCAGCTCCTCCACCGAGGCGGTGACGGTGACGCGTTCCAGCACCCGTCCGGCCGGTTCGTCCAGCTTCCCCCGCTCCTCCGCGCGGCGCAGGCCTCCGGCGACGCGCTCCAGGGCCGCCTCGGCCGCCTCCTTCCCGCTCTCGACGACGACCACGTCCGAACCGGCCGTCGCGAAGGACTGGGCGATGCCCGCGCCCATCCGTCCGCCGCCCACCACGCCGACGGTCCCCGGTGCCGCTGCCATGGCCTCTCCTCGTCTCTCGTGTCCGTCCCGTGTCCGCCCGCGTCCCCTCGCCGCGCCTCCCGCGGCCGGGGCGCGCGGGCCGCCGCCGACCGTACCCGGCGGGCGCCGCACCCCTTGACAGGCGGTCCGCGGGTTGGGTTACCTGGCGTCGCCGCAAAGCTAACCGAATGGTCGGTCGGGCTCAAGGGAGTGGCTGCCCGCTTCCCGGGCCGGCCCGGGCACGAACCACGGGGAACCGCGAAAACCACGGGCCCCGCGGGGAAATGGTGGAGGCGCATGACACAGGTCACGGACACCGGCCCCGGGCCGGCCCACGCGATGTTCGCCGCCGACCGGGCCTCCCGGGGCCTGGGCATCGAACTGCTCCACGCCGGCGGCGGCTCGGCGGCCGCGCGGATGACGGTGACGGAGGCGATGGTCAACGGGCACGGCGTCGCCCACGGCGGCTACCTCTTCCTGCTCGCCGACACCGCCTTCGCCTGCGCCTGCAACAGCCGCGGCCCGGTGACCGTGGCGGCCGGCGCGGACGTCGTCTTCGTCGCCCCGGCCCACGAGGGCGACGTGCTGGTGGCCGTCGCCGAGGAGCGCACCCGGTTCGGCCGCAGCGGCGTCTACGACGTCACCGTCCTGCGGGACGAGCAGGTGATCGCCGAGTTCCGCGGGCGCAGCCGCACCGTCGGCGACCGCGGCCTGACCGGCCGGAAGGAGACAGTGTGATCAGCGATCCGACGGTTCCCGCGGGCCCTCCGGCCCCGCCCCCCTCGCCGGCCCCGGGCGGGGGGATCCCGGACGCGGCCGAGCGCATGGACCGCGAGGAGCTGAGAGCCCTCCAGCTCGACCGCCTCCGCCGCACCCTGCGGCACGCCTACGACAACGTGGAGCACTACCGGCGCGCGTTCGACGGGGCCGGCGTCACCCCGGACGACTGCCGGTCCCTGGAGGACCTGGCGCGGTTCCCGTTCACCACCAAGGCCGACCTGCGCGACACCTACCCCTACGGGATGTTCGCCGTGCCCATGTCGCGGGTGCGGCGCCTCCACGCCTCCAGCGGCACCACCGGGCGCCCCACCGTGGTCGGCTACACCGACGGCGACCTGTCGGTGTGGGCGGACCTGATGGCCCGCTCCATCCGGGCGGCGGGCGGCCGTCCCGGGCACAAGGTGCACATCGCCTACGGCTACGGGCTGTTCACCGGCGGGCTGGGCGCCCACTACGGCGCCGAACGGGCGGGCTGCACCGTCATCCCGGCCTCCGGCGGCATGACGGCCCGCCAGGTGCAGCTCATCCGGGACCTCCGGCCCGAGATCATCATGGTCACGCCGTCCTACATGCTCACCCTCCTCGACGAGTTCGAACGCCAGGGGGTCGATCCGCGCACCTCCTCCCTGGAGGTGGGCATCTTCGGCGCCGAGCCGTGGACGGAGGAGATGCGCCGCGAGATCGAGGAGCGCGGCGGGCTCCACGCGGTGGACGTCTACGGGCTGTCGGAGGTGATGGGCCCCGGCGTCGCCCAGGAGTGCGTGGAGACCAAGGACGGCCTGCACGTCTGGGAGGACCACTTCTACCCGGAGGTCGTCGACCCGGTCACCGGCGAGACGCTGCCCGACGGCGAGGAGGGCGAGCTGGTGTTCACCTCGCTGACCAAGGAGGCCCTCCCGGTCGTCCGCTACCGCACCCGCGACCTGACCCGGCTCCTGCCCGGCACCGCCCGCCCCGCCTTCCGCCGCATGGGGAAGGTCACCGGCCGCAGCGACGACATGATCATCCTGCGCGGCGTCAACGTCTTCCCCACCCAGATCGAGGAGATCGTCCTCCGCGTTCCCGGTGTGGCGCCGCACTTCCAGATCCGGCTCACCCGCCGCGGCCGGGCGGACCACATGACGGTGCGGGTCGAGGCCCGCCCCGGCGCCGGGCCCGAGCTGCGCGAGGCGGCCGCCGCCGCGATCGCCCGCGGCGTCAAGGACGGGATCGGCGTCACCGTCGGGGTGGAGGTCGTGGACCCGGAGACCCTGGAGCGCTCGGTGGGCAAGATCCGCCGGGTCGTCGACGAGCGGGGGAGGTGACCGCGGCCGTCCGGGTGCCACCCGTCCGGAACCGCCCGGGATGCGGGGACCGGCACGGGCTGCGACGATCGCAGTCCGTGCCGAGGGGGGACCGGAGAAACGGACCGGACATCGTGCAGACGTTCCTGCCGCTCCCCGACTTCGCCGGGACGGCCCGCGTGCTCGACTGGCGCCGCCTGGGCAAACAACGCGTCGAGACCCTCCAGGTGCTGCGCGCCCTGACCGTGCCCGGCTACGGCTGGGCGCGGCATCCGGCCGTCCGCATGTGGGCGGGGTACGAGGAGGCCCTCGTCCGCTACGGCATGGAGATCTGCCGCCACTGGCGCCTGGCGGGGCGCAGCGACACCTGCGAGGTCACCATGCTCACCGACCTGCGGCACGCGACCGGCATCTCCGCCCCCCGCTCGCAGGAGGAGCTGGCACGGGCGGGGGAACTGCCCCCCTGGCTCGGCGATCCCGGCTTCCACCTCAGCCACCGGTCCGCCCTGGTCCGCAAGGACCCCGACCACTACCGGCCCCTCTTCCCGGAGGCGCCGGACGACCTGCCCTACGTGTGGCCGGCCTCCGACCGCGAGGCCGGCGCGTCGGAGGCCGGGTGAGGGCGCGGGCGACCGCGGCGCGCGCGGGCGGGCCTGCGCTCCCGCCGCCCGGCCCCCCGGGGCTCCGGCCGGCGCGGGCCGGGGCCGGACCGGGGGTCAGGGACGGGGAGGACGGTCGTCGCCGCGCGGGGTCTCGGTGAGGTCGTCGTCGCCGCGCGGGGCGTCCGTGAAGACGTCGTCGGCGCCCAGCGCCTCGGCCCCGGGCGCCGAGCGGGTGGGCGCGGCCGGACTGTGGGCACGCCGCCCGCGGGCCGGCGGCGGGGTGTCGTCGCCCGCGGCTCCCGCTCCGGACGGCGGCAGCCGCAGGGCCAGCAGGGCCACGTCGTCGCCGCGGGGGTCGATGCGCTCCAGGAGTTCGTCGCAGAAGTCCTCGACGTCGCGGCGGGCCAGGGCGGCGGCGTGGCGGCACAGCACCTCCATGCCGGTGTCGATCGGCCGGGTGCGGCTCTCCACCAGGCCATCGGTGTAGAACAGCACGGTCGACCCGGGCGGGAGCTGTTCGTGGGCGTCGGGCCAGGACATCCCCAGGTTCAGGGTGGCGCTCATGCCCAGCAGGGGGCCGTGGCCGCCCTCCAGGTAGCGGGCGCGTCCGTCGCGGGTGACCAGGAGCGGCGGGGGGTGCCCGGCGTTGACCCAGTGCAGCCGCCAGGGCCCTCCCTCCGCGCCCTCGATGCGGGCGAAGACGACCGTCGCCATGGGGGCGTCGCTGGTGTTGGTCATCGCCTCGTCCAGGCGGCGCATGATCAGGCTGGGGGGTTCCTGGCGGTCCCAGGCCAGGGCGCGCAGCATGTTGCGGACCTCGGCCATGTGGGCGGCCGCCTGGAGGTCGTGGCCGACCACGTCCCCGATGACCATCGTGGTGACCCCGTCGGCCAGCAGGAAGGCGTCGTACCAGTCCCCGCCGATCTCGGCTGCGACCAGGGCGGGCCGGTAGCGGGCCGCCATCCGCAGGTGGTCGGTCTGCGGCAGCGGGGTGAGGAGCTGGCGCTGCATGGCCTCGGCGACGTGGCGCTGCTGGTCGAAGAGACGGGCGTTGTCCATCGCCAGCCCGGCCCGGCGGCCGATGTCGATGAGCATCATCGCCTCGTCGTCCTCGTACCCCGGGGAGTCTCCGGTCCGCGCCGCGGTCAGCGCCCCGAAGACCTGCCGGCGGCTGTTCAGCGGCACCACGACGGCGCTGTGCCCGCCGAGGCGCTCGAACAGCTCCCGGTGGGCGGCGTCGAGGGGCGTACCGGGCTCCCGCGCGAGGTCGTCGGCGTCCAGCAGCATCGCCCCGGCACCGCGCAGCGCACGCGCCAGGGGCGAGGCGGAGGACTCCGGCAGCGGCGGCAGGGGCCCCTCCAGCGCCCCGGCCGCCACCGGGTCGTCCTCGCTGTGGACGGCGAGGCGCCGCAGCTCCCCGGGCTGTCCGGTGTACACGTCCACCGCCGTCCAGTCGGCCAGCTCCGGCACCAGCAGGCGGCCCAGCCGCCGCAGCACCAGGGAGACCTCCAGGCTGGAGATGAGCACGGAGGAGATCTCCGACACCAGCGTCAGCCGCGCCGTCAGGGTCTCCAGGGCCGCCAGGTGGGCCGCGGTCTGCTCCTCGGCGGCCCGGCGGACGCTGAAGTCGTGGAAGACGTAGACCAGGCCGTCCGGCTCCCCCTCCAGCTTCAGGGGGGCCGCCGCCCAGATGATCGGGACGGTGGTGCCGTCGCCGCGCAGCAGGTACTCGTCGCCGCCCTCGGCGGGGCGGCCCTCGGCGAGGGCGGCGATCACCCGGCACTCGTCGCGGGGGAACGGGCTGCCGTCCGCGTGGCGGTGCAGCAGGTCGTGCATGTCGCGGCCGAGCATCTCCGCCGCCGGGCGCGCCACGATCTGCGCGGCCCGCGGATTGACGGCGATGAGGCCCCCCGACGCGTCGGTGGCGAACACCCCGGACCCCAGGCCCTCGAAGATCGCCCGCAGGACACCGGGGTCCTTCGCCCGGTCGATCGCGTTCATCGCCTCGCTGCCCTCTCGCCGCGCAGGCCGGGGCGGTGTCCGGCCGCCCGCGGCGGGTTCTCCGCCGCGCCGTCCCGGCCTCGCGCCCGTTCCCGCACCCGGCCCGTCGGCACCGCCGCCGGGAGTGCCGACTACCCCGTACCCGCGATCTCAGACATTCCGCGCCGACGGGCGGGTGCCCGTCCGCCGGACGGGTGCGGTCCGGCGGACGGGGGCGCGGCGCCGGCGGGAGCGCGGTCCGTGCCGGGTGCGGCGCGGGCGGCTCGTGCGGGGAGGGCCGTTACGGCTTGCGTCCCACGCCGCTGTAGGCGTGCGCCTCGGTGAGGGTGCCGGTGGTGCTGGTCTCCGGGCGCCAGCGCGAGCACGGCACCACGCCCGGCTCCAGCAGTTCCAGGCCGTCGAAGAAGCCGGCGATCTGCTCGGGGCTGCGGAGGTGGTACATGGACGCGCCGCCCTCGTTGTGGTGCTCCTGCGTCTCCCTGAGCGTCTCGTCGGTGTCGGTTCCGTCGCAGACCACCAGGTAGCTGCCGGACGGCAGGGCGTCCACCAGCCGCTTCACGATCGACCGCGCCTCCTCGTAGTCGGGGAGGTGGCCGAGGATGCCGCTGAGGATCAGGGCGACGGGCCGGGTGAAGTCCAGCGTCCCGGCGGCGTCCCGCAGGATGGCCGGGGTGTCGTGGAGGTCCGCGTGGAGGTAGTCGGTGGCGCCCTCGGGGGTGGAGGTGAGCAGGGCGCGGGCGTGCGCCAGGACCAGGGGGTCGTTGTCGACGTAGACGATCCGCGACTCGGGGGCGACGCGCTGGGCGATCTCGTGGGTGTTGTCGGCGGTGGGCAGGCCGGTGCCGATGTCGAGGAACTGCCGGACGCCCGCCTCGCCGGCCAGGTGGCGGATGGCCCGGCCCAGGAACTCCCGGAAGGCGCGGGCGGTGGCGGCGATGGCGGGGAAGCCCGCCGCGAACTGGTCGCCGGCCGCCTTGTCCACCTCGTAGTAGTCCTTGCCGCCCAGCCAGTAGTTCCAGATCCGCGCCGAGTGCGGCACCGTGGTGTCGATCTGCGGGAAGGCCCGCTGCTCCGGGGTGGGCGAGACGTCTGCCATGGGAGGCTCTCCTGCCGTGCGTGGTGCGAACGTGCGTGTGGCGAACACGAGTTGTGCACCCAAACCTAGATCGGCGGGGCTCCGGTGACCAGCGCCTTCGCCGTTCCGTACGGTTCCGCGCGGCTCCGCGCGGCCTCGGTCCGCCGGGGCGCCGGCGCGTACGGGGTGGCCCGGACGGGTGGCAAGGGGGCCGGGGGGACATGCCGGGCGCCGCCGGGAGGTAATCCCGAGGTGTCCCATGCCCTCGACCCGGGAAGCCGATGAGCCGCATCGCAGCCGTGCACTCGGTCCTGGCGCCGCACCGGTGCAGCCAGCGCGAGATCACCGACCTGGTGGCCCGCCTCTGCCTGCCCGAGGGCGCCGACCGCCGTCCGCTGGACCGCCTCCACGAGAACACCCGGGTGCGTTTCCGCCACACGGCGCTGCCCCTGGATGCGTACGCCGGGCTGGCGGACTTCGGCGCGGCCAACGACGTCTTCGTCTCCACCGCCGTGGAGCTGGGCGCCGAGGCCGTCTCGGGGGCGCTGCGGGCGGCCGGCCTGTCGCCCCGCGACGTGGACCTGGTGATGTTCGCCTCGGTGACCGGTCTGGCCGTCCCGTCCGTGGACGCCCGGCTCGCCGGCCTCCTGGGTCTGCGGCCGGACGTGCGGCGGCTCCCCGTCTTCGGCCTGGGCTGTGTGGCGGGGGCGGCCGGGATCGCCCGGCTGCACGACCACCTCCGCGGCCGTCCCGACCACGTCGCCGTCCTGCTCTGCGTCGAGCTGTGCTCCCTGACCTTCCGGCGCGGCGACGCCTCCCCGGCGAATCTGGTGGCCTGCGGGCTGTTCGGCGACGGCGCCGCCGCCGCGGTGCTGTGCGGCGCCCGGCGCACCACGGCGGCCGGCCCGGTCGTCGTGGACACCCGCGCCCACCTCTACCCCGACACCGGGCACGTGATGGGGTGGGACGTCACCGGCTCGGGCTTCCGGGTGGTGCTGGACGCCACCGTGCCGGACCTGGTGCGCAAGCACCTGGCCGACGACGTCGACGGCCTGCTCGCCGACCACGGCCTCACGCGGCGGGACGTGGCCTTCTGGGTGTGCCATCCGGGCGGGCCCAAGGTGCTGGACGCGGTGGAGGAGTCGCTCGGCCTGCCGGACGGCGCGCTGGAGGTCACCCGGCGCTCCCTGGAGCGGATCGGCAACCTCTCCTCCGCCTCGGTGCTGCACGTCCTGCGGGACACCCTCGCCCGGCATCCGCCCGGCGGCGGGGCGCCGGGCGTGCTGCTCGCGATGGGGCCCGGCTTCTGCTCGGAGGTGGTGCTGCTGCGCTGGTAGGCGCCCCGCCGCCGGGAACGGCGGGCGGGACGCGGACGGAGGCGGAGGGGGACCGGAGAGGGGTCGGGAGCGAGGAGGCGGGCGGAGTGTTCTGGTACGCGGGGCTGGTGCTCGCCGTCGGGGCCGAGCGGGTGGCCGAGCTGGCGGTGGCGCGGCGCAACGCCCGCTGGAGCGCCGCCCGCGGCGGGATCGAGTACGGCCGGGGACACTACCCGGCGATGGTGGCGCTCCACGCGGCCCTGCTCGCCGGGGCCCCGGTGGAGGTGTGGGCGGCCGGCCGGTCCTTCGAGCCGGCGCTGGGCTGGCCGATGCTCGCCGTGGTGCTGGGCGCGCAGGCGCTGCGCTGGTGGTGCGTCACGACGCTGGGGCCGCGCTGGAACACCCGGGTGATCGTGGTCCCCGGGCTCCCCCCGGTGGCCCGCGGTCCGTACCGCCTGCTGCGGCACCCCAACTACGCGGCGGTGGCGGCCGAGGGCGCCGCCCTTCCCCTGATGCACGGCGCCTGGGCGACCGCCGCGGCCTTCACCGTGCTCAACGCGGCGCTGCTGGCCGTCCGCGTCCGCTGCGAGGACGCCGCCCTGGCCTCGGCGGCCGGAGCGGCCCCGGCGCCCCCCGTCTCCCCGGCGGGTGCGGCGTGATCGACCTGCTGGTGGCGGGCGGCGGGCCGGCCGGGCTGGCGGCGGCGGTCTGCGGGGCGCTGGCGGGCATGGAGACGGTGGTGGTCGAGCCGCGCGAGGCGCCGGTGGACAAGGCGTGCGGCGAGGGCGTCATGCCCGGCGGGGTGCGGGACCTGCGGGAGCTGGGCGTGGACCTCGGCGCGGCGGGGGGACGGGAGCTGCGCGGCATCCGCTACACGGACGGCGTCCGCAGCGTCCAGGCGGCCTTCCGCGGCGGCCCCGGGCTGGGGGTGCGCCGCACCGGGCTGCACCGCGCGCTGTGGTCGCGGGCCGTGGACCTGGGGGTGCGGATCGTGCCCGGCCGGGTCGGGGAGGTGCGGCAGACCGACGGCGCGGTGCTGGCCGCCGGGTGGCGGGCCCGCTGGATGATCGCCGCCGACGGCCTCCACTCCCCCGTCCGCCGGGCGCTGGGGCTCCAGGCGCCCTGGCGCGGGGCGCGGCGGTACGGGCTGCGCCGCCACTACCGCGTCGCGCCGTGGACGGACTTCGTCGAGGTGCACTGGTCGGCGCACGGGGAGGCGTACGTGACGCCGGTCGGCGAGGAGCTGGTCGGAATCGCGGTGCTCAGCGCGGAACGCCGCCGTTTCGACGCCCACCTGGCGTGCTTCCCCCGGCTGGCCCCGGTGCTGTCCGCGCCCGCCGCCGGCCCCGTGCGGGGCGCCGGGCCGCTGCGGCAGCGGGTGCGCGGCCGGGTGGCGGGCCGGGTGCTGCTGGCCGGCGACGCGGCGGGGTACGTCGACGCGCTCACCGGCGAGGGCATCGCACTGGCCGTGGCGTCGGCGCGCGCGGCGGTGGACTGCCTGGCGGCCGGACGTCCCGCCGCGTACGAGGCCGCCTGGCGCCGGCTGTCGCGGCGCCACCGGCTGCTGACCGGGGCGCTGGTGCGCGCGAGCGGAAGCGGGCGCGCGGCGCGCCTGGTGGTGCCGGTGGCCTCCCGGTTCCCCGTGGTGTTCGGAGCGGCCGTCCGGGCACTGCGTTAAGGGACGGAAGATCACCTACAGGTTGGGAGGACAGCCGGTGTCGATCCGCTCCGGAGGGGGAGGGCCAGAACGTGCCTGAGGTTCCCGTTTCCGTGGCCCGGCTGGTCAAGCGGCGCAGGGAGCCCGCGGTCGTCCAGGCCCTCCGCTCCACGGCCGCCGCGACGCTCGCCTATGCGGCCGCCCTGTGGCTGCTCGACGTCCGGGCCCCGCTGCTGGCCCCGCTGACCGCGCTGCTGGTCGTCCAGGTCACCCTCTACGCCACGATCACCAGCGGCATCACCCGGGTGAACTCCGTGGTGGCGGGGGTGACGGTCGCCGTCCTGTTCAGTTCGCTGGTGGGCCTGAGCTGGTGGAGTCTGGGGCTGATCATCCTCACCTCCCTGGGCGTCGGCCACCTGGTGCGGGCGGGCGACTTCATCAACGAGGTGGCGATCAGCGCCATGCTGGTGCTGGGGGCGTCGCACGCGACCGACCTGGCGCTGGGCCGGGTGCTGGAGACCCTGATCGGCGCGGCGGTCGGGCTGCTGTTCAACCTCTTCTTCGTGCCCCCGGTGTGGGTCCAGCCCGCCGAGGAGGCGCTGCTGGACCTGGCCGGGCGGATGCGGCGGCTGCTGCTGCACCTGGGCGAGTCGCCGGGCGCCCACACGCCGGTGCACCGCGCCGCCGCCAAGCTCCAGGAGGCGCGGCGGCTGGACAACGACATCGCCCAGGTGGACCGCGCCCTCGTCCAGGCAGAGGAGAGCCTGCGGCTCAACCCCCGGGTGAAGGAGCCCCTCCTCTCCCGGGTGGTGCTGCGGACCGGTCTGGACACCCTGGAGATCTGCACCTCCGTGCTGAGGTCGGTGTCGCGGACCCTGGCCGACCTGGCCGTGCACCGCAGGGACGAGCCGCTGTTCCCTCCGGACGTCGCCGCGGTGCTGGAGGAGTTGTTCGAGCATCTGGCCGAGACCGTGGGCAACTTCGCCGTCCTGGTCACCAGCCCGCTGAGCAGCAGTTCCGAGGAGGCGGAGGAGCGGCTGACCCGCGAACTGGAGGCGGGCCGCGCCAGCCGCGAGAAGGTCGCCCACATGCTGCTCGGCCGCGTCAAGGAGCACTCCCGCCAGTGGCACCTGCAGGGCGCGCTGCTGGCCGAGGTCGACCGGCTGCTGGACGAGATGGACGTGGAGAAGCGGTCCATGCGCCTGGCCGAGGAGCTCGACCGCTACACCCGCGAGGAGCGGGAGCGGCACCCGGTGCTGTACGAGCTCCGGCGGCGGCTCCGGCTGCCCCTGGGCCCCCGCCGCCGCCGCTAGGGAGCCGGCGGCCCCGGCGCTCCGGTGCCCCGGTGCCCCGGTGTCCGGCCACTGGCAACCGCCTCCGGAAGCGGTTGTCAGTGGCCGGTGGTTTGCTGGTGAGTGGCCGGCCGCGGAGAGGCGGCCGGCGAGGACCGGGTTCACTGGGGGAACCGATGGAAGACGTCGCGACGACGGAGCGCGTCAGGACCGCGGCGGCGAGCGGGCCGGCCGAGGAGAGGCTGGAGCGGCACCGGAGGGAGCTGACGGGCTACTGCTACCGAATGCTGGGATCGGCCTTCGAGGCGGAGGACGCCGTCCAGGAGACGATGGTGCGCGCCTGGCGGGGGCTGGACCGGTTCGAGGGCCGTTCCTCCCTGCGGTCGTGGCTGTACCGCATCGCCACCAACGTGTGCCTGGACATGCTCGGGAGCAGCGTGCGGCGCGCCCGCCCCATGGACCTGTCCTCCCCGGGCGGGGCGGAGCTGCCGCCCGGCCCGGCGCTGCCGGAGGCCACCTGGATCGAGCCGATGCCCGACAGCCGGATCCTGCCGGAGGGGGGCGATCCGGCCGAGACGGCCGTGGCGCGGGAGTCGGTGCGGCTGGCGTTCGTCGCGGCGCTCCAGCACCTTCCGCCGCGGCAGCGGGCGGTGCTCGTCCTGCGCGAGGTGCTGAGCTGGAGGGCGAGCGAGACCGCCGAACTGCTGGGCACCACGGTCGCCTCGGTCAACAGCGCCCTCCAGCGGGCGCGGGCGACGCTGGCCGCGAGCGACCTCGCCGCCGGCGGCGGGGCGGAGGCGCTGGACGGGGAGCAGCGGGCCCTCCTGGCCCGCTACGTCCGCGCCTTCGAGGCGTACGACCTGGACGCCCTCACGTCCGTGCTGCACGACAACGCCACCCTGTCGATGCCTCCCCACGAGCTGTGGCTGCGCGGCCACGCGGACATACGGGCGTGGCTCACCGGGCACGGCTCGGGCTGCCGGGGATCGCGGCTGGTGCCGGTCGCGGTGAACGGCTGCCAGGGGTTCGGCCAGTACCGGCCCGCTCCGGACGGTGGTTTCGCGCCCTGGGCGCTCCAGGTCGTCGAGGTGTCACAGGGGCGGATCACCGGGATCAACTCCTTCCTGGACACCGCCCGGCTGTTCCCGCTGTTCGGCCTGCCCCCGCGCCTCGGTTCCCGCTGATCCGGCACGGTCCGGCCCGGCGCCGCGCGCCTCCTCGGCCGCGCCGCGGTCCGTTTCCCCGCCCGCTCCCCCATTCGTCTCCCCGTCCGTTTCCCGGTCCAGGGCCTCGTCCAGCCCCGTCCGGGCGAGGAGGCTCCGCAGGTCGCCGCCGGCGCGGCCCAGCCGGATCCGGCGGCCGAGACGGCGCGCGGTGAGCTGCAGCCGGGCCAGGGCGTCCACGGCGACCAGGTCCGCGGTGGGGCACCCGCCCATGTCCACCGTGACCGGGTCGGCGCGGGTGCCGCGCAGCAGGCGGTGCAGGCGCTCGCACAGCGCGGGTATGTCGGCACGGGTGATCGGCCCGTCGACCGCGAGCACCGGCGCCGCCGGCTCCGGGATCGGCCGGCCCGCCCCCGGGCGGGACGCCGGGCAGGGCTCCCCCCGCCCGGAGGTCTGCGGTTCCTCGTGAACGGCCAAGGCGAGCCTCCTGTCGTGGGTGTCGCGGGGAAGGACCCGGCGGGCGGGCGGAATTCATCGCCCCCCCCGCCACCCGCACGGGCGCCGGCACGGACGGTGACGCGTGCGGCCCACCGTGCGGGGTCGGCCGCCCGGGGGCGGTGACGGCCGGGACCGGCCCGGCGCACCCGCCCGGCCGGTCCCGGGCGGCCGCCCGGGACCGGCCGGGCGGTGGTTCCACCGCACCCGGGTGCTGATCTGTTTCACCGCCCGTCGCGCGGGGCAGGGCAGCGGTCCCGCCCCCGCGGCCCCGCCCGGTGGTCCCGTGCGCGCGGGACCACCGGGCGGCCGGACAGCCCCCCGCCCACGGGGGCGCGGGCGGCCGCTCGGGAGCGGCCGGGGGCGGCCGAGCGAAGGAGGGAACGCCATGGGCGGTTCTGCACATGTGGACCTGACGGGCAGACGCGCGCTGGTGACCGGGGGCGCCCGCGGGCTGGGCGCCTCCATCACCCGTCGCCTGGCGCACGCCGGAGCCGCCGTGCGGGTGGCGGACGTACGGCGCGAGGAGGGCGAGAAGTTCTGCGCCCGGCTGAGCGAGGAGGAGGGCGCGGACGTCCGGTTCCTGGAGCTGGACGTCCGCGACTCCGAGGCGGTCGCGGCGGTCTTCCGCGGGCTGGACGAGGCCTCGTGGCCGCTGGACGTCCTGGTCAACAACGCCGCCGTGGACGTCTCCAAGCCGATCGAGCACCTGTCCGCCGAGGAGGTCACCCGGGTGGTCTCCACCAATCTGCTGGGCCCGATGTACCTGTGTCTGGAGGCCTACCGGCGCATGGTGGCCCGCGGCGGCGGACACATCGTCAACATCCTCTCGACGGCGTCGAACCGCACCTGGACCGAGGCGGGCCCGTACTCGGCGGGCAAGTCGGGGCTGCGGGCCTTCACCCACACCCTGTTCAAGGAGGCGCAGCGCGACTGCCCCGGCATCGGGGTCACCGGCGTGATCGCGGGCGGCATGGAGACCCCGTTCGTGCTGGAGCGGTTCCCCGACGCCGACACCTCCAAGCTGCAGAGCCCCGACGTGGTGGCGGACGCGGTGCTGTGCGCGCTGTCGGTGCCGGAGGGCAGTGTGATGTCCGAGGTGGTCGTGGTGCCGCGGAGCGAGCCCTCCTGGCCGTGAGCGGGACGGCCGCGGCGGGACGGGGGCCGGCCCCGTCCCGCCGCGGCCCGCGCGGCGCGGACCCCTCCGGACCGGAGGGACCGGGCCGGAGGGGTCAGGCCGGGAGGATGGGCTCCTGCAGTTCCGTCACCCACTCCGCGGTGTCCTCGGGGCACTCCAGGTAGAGCTCCCTGGCGTAGCCGGCCGAGCGGTGGCCGCCGGTGTCGATCCAGCGGGCCAGGGTCTGGGCCGTGGGCAGGACCGCGTCCATCGGGCCACGGTGGACGATGGTGGCGGCCCTCTCGACGCCGGGCAGGTCCACGATCGCGAAGTCCTGTCCCTCCGCCGGTTCGGCCGCGACCGTGATGCCGGCGTGGACGACGACGGCGCCCTCCTTCCCGGGGGCGTCCTCGTAGTAGGCGATGCCCGGCCCCGCCGGGGCGATGCCCGCGCGCTCCAGGCGGCGGCACAGTTCGTCGTACAGCGGTCCGATGACCGGTCCGATGTCCTCGGGCCGGTAGCTGTCGGCGGTGCCGGTCAGTTCGGCCACCCGGACGGGCGGAATGCTCTTGATCACGACGTCGTCGGCGGACATGCGTCCCTCGCTCTCGATCGACCGGAGCCTCGCCTCGACCCGGGCCAGCCGCGCGCGGGCGCCCGCCAGGGTCTCCTCCAGTTCCGCCCGCCGCAGCCGGAGCATCCCGCGCAGTTCCCCGGTGCCCACCTCCTCGTCGAGGACGGACTTCACCTGTCCGAGGGTGAAGCCGAGGTCCTTGAGGGCGATGATCCGGTTGAGCCGGGCGAGTTGCGCCGCCTCGTAGAAGCGGTAGCCGCTGGCCGGGTCGACCCGGGCCGGGCGCAGCAGTCCGATCGCGTCGTAGTGCCGCAGCATGCGGATCGACACGCGGCCGTGTTTGGCGAAGTCTCCGATGGTGAACATGACGCCTCCCAGTCCAGGGCCTCACACGGTGTCAGGGTCAAGCCCGGGCCGGGAGTCCGTCAGCCGTCGAGTCCGGAGGCGGCGGGACGGCCGTCGGCGTCCCCGGCCGTGCGGTCGCCGGCGCGGGCCGCGTTGCGGGCCACGGCGTCGACGATGTCCGGCCAGAGCGGTTCGGGGAGGTCGTGCCCCATGCCGGGGATCACCATCAGCTCGGCGCCGGGTACCGCGGCGGCCGTGGCCTCGCCGCCGCTGCGGTGGACGAGGGGGTCCTCGGCGCCGTGGACGACCAGCGTCGGGACCGTGACGGCGTGCAGGCCCGCCGTGCGGTCGGGTGAGGCCAGGATCGCGGCGTACTGGCGGGCGAAGCCCTCGGGCCGGTGCGAGCGGTCGTAGGCGGCGGCCGCCCGCTCCCGCAGTTCCCCGGCGGGGACCGGGTGGGCGGGGGAGCCGATGGCGGCGGCGGAGCGCACGGCCCGCTCCACGGCCTCCTCCCGGTCGCGGGGCGCCGGCGCGGCCAGCACGGCCACCGCCTCCGGCGCAGCCCCCCCGACCGAGCGGTCCCCGGTGGTGGACATGACCGAGCAGAGCGAGAGCACCCGTTCCGGGTGGTCGATCACCAGTTGCTGGGCGATCATGCCGCCCATCGAGGCCCCGACGACATGGGCCGCGCCGATGCCCAGGGCGTCGAGCAGCCCCGCCGCGTCCCGGGCCATGTCGGCGAGGAGGTAGGGCACGGTGGAGGTGTCGCCCGCCAGGACGGCCCTGATGTCCGGCGGCGGGCAGTGGTCGAGGGAGGTGGACAGGCCGCAGTCGCGGTTGTCGTACCGGACGACGTGGAAGCCCCGCCCGGCGAGGGCCCGGCAGAACTCCGGCCGCCAGGCGGTCATCTGCGTCCCCAGCCCCATGATCAGCAGCATGGCCGGGTCGGCCGGGTCGCCGAAGGTGTCGTACTCCAGCTCCATCCCGTTGGACAGGGCGCGCGGCATGAATCCTCCCGGGGGACGACCGGCCGGCCACGGCCGGGGGCCGGCGTCCTACCGGCCGGTCGGTACGATAACGGGGGCGTCCGTTCCTGGGAACGGGCCCGGCTCCCCCCGTTCGGCCTGCCCGCCCCGGCCGCTCCGCCCGGCGCCGTTCAGTCCCGCCCGCCGGGCCGTTCGAAGACCACGGAGATCCGGGTGAACCCCAGGGACCGCAGCAGGTTCTCCAGCATCTCCTGGGTGTTCCGCTCGGCCCGGGCCGTCAGGCCGCTCTCCCGCGCCGCCTCGTCGATGCGCCGCACGGCCAGGCGGTGCACCTCGCGCTCGTCGCCCGGGTTGTCGGAGAAGAAGTCGCCGAGCCGGTCGAGCAGTCCGCGCTCCTTGGTGACGGCGTAGGAGCGGTCGACGTCCAGCGCGGGCTTCTCCAGCCGGGCGCGCGGCAGTCTGACCGTCGCTCCCCTGCGGTCGTCCGTGACCGTGACGGCGTCCTCGCCGAGGCCGCCGAGGTCGACGTACGCGCCGACGCTGCCCGTGCCGACGAACAGCGTGCGGCTGCCGCGCACCGCGTCCGGCAGGAACCTTGCGTCCTTCTCCAGGTCCACGACGACCTGGAAGGTCCCGGAGGCGCCCTCGTAACGGCTCATGTCCTTCAGGGACTTCAGCAGCGCGGGCCCGGTCCGGTCCTCGGTCCGGGTGGCGAAGGGGTTCAGCGAGTCCGGGAGCAGGCGCAGTTGTCCGGCCACCAGGACCGCGGCCGCCAGCAGCACCAGGACCAGCGGGACGGCGAGAGGGGCGGACCACCGGGACGGGGGCGAGGATCTGACGGAGCGGGCCATCCGGCATGCACCTCCGGGACGGTGGGAGGGCCTGTCCCTCCTCCTTCTTCCTCCCTCTTCCCGGAAACCGCCGCTCCAACGGCGGAGCGGGCGGCGGCGGGAGGCGGTTCCGTCCGCGCCGGGCCCCGGCGGCACCGGGGCCGGACCGCCCGCCCCCGGCCTCGGCGGAACTCCGGCGGGGGCCGGTGGCCGGTTCCCGTGTCCGGGATCGGCGTTCCGCGGACATCCTCGGGCGAATAAGGGAAACCGATCGGTAGTCCCCGGCCGGGAATCGCGGAACGCCCGGCCCGGCGCGGCAACCTTTCCGGCGCCGGGCGGTTCTTCGCCCCGCCGTCGTTTCCTCTGGCCGAAACCAGCACTTCTCCCTTCCGCTCCGGATCCCCGCCGGGAAAGGGGAGCGACATTTCCGGTACCCGGTGGGCTGCGTATCGGGCGGCACCCTGTTCTTCCGGGGCCGGCTCCCCTTTCCCTCCGGAGATCCTCCGGAAGACCGCGCGGGCCCTCCGAATGGCGGACGGCCGACCGTTTTCGCATATTCCGTTTCGGATGGCGGATTGCATGGCACGGCCACCGGAGTTCCGTTTCGGACGTGTTCACCGGGCGTTGCCCCGGCCCTGCCCCGCCTTCCCGCCCTCCCTATCTTGGGAGCGCTCCCACCCCCTGTGGGCCGGCAGGAGGCCGGATCACGGACGACCGTCCGGGCGGACGTCGCCGCCTCCCCCGCCGGGGCGCCCGCGCCCTGACGGACGGCGGGGAACGGCGGGGTGCCGCATCCGGCGGACGCCGCACCCCGCACACCGGCGGCCGCGGGCGGCGGCGCCGGCCCGCCTCACCGGGCAGAGGACCCCGCGGACCGGCCCGCCCCCGGTCCGCGGGGTTCCGGACGTCCCCGCACCGCGATCCGGGCCCCCGCCTCGTCCACGACCCTCACCTGCAGCGAGCCGCAGGCACACCTGGTCCACACCGCCTGCCCGGCGGACGTGCGGTGCCGGGAGACCACCCGGACCGGCTGCGCGTCCGGCCATCCGCAGTGCGGGCACCGACTCGTCATGACGGACCTTCCTTCCTCTGCCGTCCCGGGCCGTCCCCGGCCGCTGTCACACCCAGGGTGGGGGCCATGGAGTCTCCACGTCCAGGTTGACTTTCCGCACCGGACCATTAAGCGTGCCCTACATGATTGACCTGCGCCGCCTCCGCGTCCTCAGGGCGGTGGCCCACTACGGAACGGTCACCGCCGCCGCGCGCGCCCTCCACTTCACGCCCTCGGCCGCGTCCCAGCAGATCCGGCAGCTCGGTCGCGAACTCGGCGTCGACCTGCTGGAGCCCCACGGACGCCGGGTACGGCTGACCCCCGCCGCGCGCACCCTGCTGGAACACGCCGACGCGATCGAGGCGCGCTGGGAGCAGGCGGAGAGCGAGCTGTGCGCGCAGGACGGCGAACCGGCCGGCCTGCTGCGGGTGTGCGGCTTCCCGGTCGCCGTCTCCACGCTGCTCGCCCCGACGGCGGCGGCCCTGCGCGACCGCCACCCCCGGCTGACCGTGCGGATCACCGAGACGGAACCGCACGGCAGCTTCGACCTCCTCTTCGAGCGGGAGGCCGACCTGGCGATCGTCGAGGCCGTCCCGGGCGCCCCGCCCCCGGGCGACGCCCGGTTCGACCAACGGCCGCTGCTGGACGACCCCTTCGACCTCGTCGTCCCCGACACGCACCCGCTCGCCCGGCGGCGGCGGGTGGACCTCGCCGAGGCGGCCGGCGAGGACTGGGTGGTCCCGCTGCCCGACAGCACCTGCCACGCGCACACCCTCACCGCGTGCGGCGCGGCCGGCTTCACCCCGGCGATCGCGCACCACGCGCTGGCCTGGGAGGCGATCGCCGCCCTCGTCGCGCACCGGCTCGGCGTCGCGCTCGTACCGCGCCTGGCCCACCTCCCGCCGCACCTGCCCGTCGTCCGCGTGCCCTGCGCCGGAAACCCCAGCCGCCGGCTGCTCACCTGCACCCGCCGGGGCGGCCGCGAACGTCCCGCCGTCGCCGCCGCGCTGGAGGAACTGCGGCGCATCGCCCCGGCCGCCGTCTGAGCCCCCGTCCGGGCCGCGCGCCCCCGCACGCCCGGTATCCGCCGGTATCGAACCGCCCGCGGCGGGTACCGGTGGTGTCGTGGAAGGCCGCCGGCCCTCCGGCCGGACGCCGGAGGAGCCCGGACCGGTATCCGCGAGGCCGCCGCGGCGGACGCGGCGCCGCGGCCCGGCGACACGGCGGCGGGGAACGACGACACGACCTGGAGATGGAGTGACTGTGACGGAGCACCCGGGCGAGGCGGCGTCGGCGGCGCGGAACGCGCCGCCCGGCCCGCGCCCGGCAGCCGGCCCCGGCGGCGGGCGGGACCGCCGGGACCCCGGCGAGGGACTCGGGGAGCTGCCCCCGAACCGCACCCAGGCCATCCTGGAGGCCACCAAGCAGGTGGCCACCCTGCTCAAGGCCGCCGGCCACCCCTTCGCGCTGGCCGGCAGCGTCGCCGTCTACGCGCACGGCGGCCCCGACAACCTCCAGCACGACGCCGACTTCTGCATCCTCCCCGAGGACGCCGAGGCGGTGGCGGCCACACTGAGCCGGGCGGGACTTCACGTCTACACCCCGCCGGAGGACTGGCTGATCAAGGCCAAGTGCCTGGGCGAGGACATCGACCTGATCTTCGAGCTGGCGCGGCAGCCGGTCACCCGCGAACTGCTGGAACGGGCCGAGCAACTCCCCGTGGAGTCGGTCCACATGCCCGTCCTGGCCGTGACCGACCTGGTCGCCAGCCTGCTGAACGCCTTCACCGAGCACCACTGCGACTTCGGCGCCGTCCTGCCGATCGCCCGGGCCCTGCGGGAGAAGGTCGACTGGGCCCGGGTGCGGCGCGAGTGCGGCTCGGCTCCGATGCCCGACGCCTTCCTCTACCTGCTGGAACGTCTCCAGGTCATCGAACCGGAGGAGGACTCCCATGACGGACCGTGAGACCCACCGGGTGAGCCCCGCGGAGGGCTCCGGCGCCACCGAGTACCGCATCGCCCACCTGCAGGAGCGGCTCGTCCACGAGGAGATCGCCGAGCAGGGCATGCGCATCGAGGCCCGCGGCGGCACGGTGGTCGTCACCGGCACCGCCCCCACGGGCGAGTGCCGCGACACCATCGAGCGCGTCGTGAGGGAGGAGCTGGCCGGCGTACCGGTACGGACCGACATCGTCGTGGCCGACGCCACGGCACCCGACCGCTCGGAGGAACTCGCATGATCCGCATCGCAGCCGTCGGCGACATCCACATGGGCCCGGACAGCAGGGGAGTGCTCCGCCCGGCCTTCGAGACCCTGCGCGAGTGCGCCGACCTCCTGCTGCTCGCCGGGGACCTGACCCGCCACGGCACGCCGGAGGAGGCCCGGGTCGTCGCCGAGGAGGTGTCCGGGCTGCCGGTCCCGGTGATCGCCGTCCTGGGCAACCACGACCACCAGGACGAGCGGCCCGACGAGGTCACCGCCGTGCTGAGGGAGGCGGGCGTGACCGTCCTGGAGGGCGAGGGGACGGTCGTCGACGTGGACGGGACCCGCGTCGGAGTGGCCGGCACCAAGGGCTTCGGCGGCGGGTTCGCCGGACGCAGCGGCAGCGAGTTCGGCGAACGGGTGATGAAGGACTTCATGCGCCACACCCAGCGCTGCGCCGAGGGCCTGCGGACCTCCCTGGAGGAGCTGCGGGACCAGGGGTGCGCCGTGCGCGTCGCCCTGACGCACTTCTCCCCGGTGGCCGACACCCTCGCCGGGGAGCCGCTGGAGATATACCCCTTCCTGGGCAGCTACCTGCTCGCCGAGGCGGCGGACACCGCCGGCGCCGACCTGTTCGTGCACGGGCACGCCCACGCGGGCACCGAGCGCGGCCTCACCAGCGGCGGGGTGCGGGTGCGCAACGTGGCGCAGCCGGTCATCCGCCGCGCCTTCGCGGTGTACCACCTGGAGCCCGGCGCGGACCGCCGGCACGAGGCGGGCGCCCTGGCCGAGGCGTCCCGCTGAGGCCCCCGCCCGGGCCCGCGCCGGACGGTCGCGAGCCCGGTCCGCGGGGGCCGGCGGGAGCCCCCGGGAGCTTGTGAGGGAGGACCGGTCATGTCCGATTCCGGGCCGGCCGGGACCGGTGCCGGTCCCGGCCGCCTCGGGCGCGTCGCCGCCGAGGTCTTCGGCTGGAGCGAGCTGCGCCCGGGGCAGGCCGAGGCCATGCGGCAGGTGATGGACGGCAGGGACACGCTGGTGGTGATGCCCACCGGCGCGGGGAAGTCCGCCGTCTACCAGGTGCCCGCGGTGCTGCTGCCCGGCCCCGCCGTGGTGGTCTCGCCCCTCGTCGCGCTCCAGAAGGACCAGGTGGAGGGCCTGTCGGAGAGCGGCGCCCCCGACGCGGTCGCCGTCAACTCCGGCCAGGCGGCCGCGGAGACGGCGGAGGCGTGGCGCGCCGTCCGCGAGGGGGACGCCGAGTACCTCCTGCTCTCCCCCGAACAGCTCGCCAAGGACGAGGTGGTGGAGCGGCTGGCGCGCGCCGGCCCCTCCCTGTTCGTCGTGGACGAGGCCCAGTGCGTCTCCTCCTGGGGCCATGACTTCCGCCCCGACTACCTGCGCCTGGGCCATGTGGTGCGGCGGCTGGGCCATCCCACCGTCCTCGCCCTGACCGCCACGGCGGCCCCTCCCGTGCGGGACGAGATCGCCGAGCGCCTGGGCATGGACGACCCCGCCCGGATCGTCGCGGGCTTCGACCGGCCGAACCTCCGGCTGGAGGTGCGCGCCGGCTTCCGGGACGACGAGGAGAAGCGCCGGGCCGTGGTGGAACGGGCCGCCGGGGAGCCGAAGCCCGGCATCGTCTACACGGCCACCCGCCGGGAGGCGGAGGAGTACGCCGAGCGGCTGGCCGGCCTCGGGCTGCGGGCCCTCCCCTACCACGCGGGCCTGCGCGCGGCCGAGCGCTCCCGGGCGCACGACGCGTTCCTCGGCGGCGGGCTGGACGTGGTGGCCGCCACCTCCGCCTTCGGCATGGGCATCGACAAGCCCGACGTGCGGTTCGTGCTCCACGCCTCCGTGCCGGACTCCCCCGACGCCTACTACCAGGAGATCGGCCGGGCGGGCCGGGACGGCGCCCCGGCCCTGGCCGTGCTGCACTACCGGCCCGAGGACCTGGGGCTGCGGAGGTTCTTCTCCGGCGGACGCCCCGACACCGGGACGCTGGCCGACGTCGCCGGGCGGATCCGCCGCCACGGCTCCCCGCTGCCCACCGCCCGGCTGCGCGAGCTGACCGGGCTGCCGGCCGGCCGCCTCACCGCCGCCGTCAACCTCCTGGAGGAGGCGGGCGCGGTGACCGTCACCGCCGCCGGCGAACTGCTGCCCGCCGGGGACCTGGACCCCCGGGAGGCCGCCGACCGCGCGGCCGGGGCGGCCGAGGCGCGGCGCGGCCTGGAGCGGTCCCGGCTGGAGATGATGCGCGGCTACGCCGAGACCACCGGATGCCGGCGCCGCTTTCTGCTGGGCTACTTCGGCGAGGAGTACGAGCCGCCGTGCGGCGGCTGCGACATCTGCGCGGCGGCGAAGGCGCACGGCGGGGACCGGGAGGAGTTCGGGCGCCTGGCGCGGGAGCGCGGCGAGGACGCCGGGGAGGCGCCGCGGCCGGACGCGGGCCGGTTCCGCACCGGAGCGCGGGTGCTCCACCGGGAGTGGGGCGAGGGGATGGTGATGAGCGAGGAGGAGGACCGGATCACCGTCCTGTTCGACGCGGCCGGCTACCGCGCGCTGTCGCTGGAGGCCGTGACCGGGCAGGGGCTGCTCACGCTCGCCGGGAAGGACCGCGGGGACGGGCGGAACGGAAAGGGCGGGGGAGACGGAAAGGGCGGGGAGGAGAGCGGGGGCTGAGCCGTCCGCCGCGCCGGCCGGTCCGCCCGCGTCCCCTTCCGGTCTCAGGCGCCCTCGCTCTCGATGGAGAACAGGGCGCCCTGCGGATCGCGGACGACCGCCAGCCGCCCCGACGGCGACTCGGTGGGCGGGGAGACCACCTCGGCGCCCAGGGACGCCGCCTTCGCCGCCGACGCCTCGACGTCCTCGACACGGAAGTGGACGTGCCAGTGCGGCCTGACCCGCGGATCGGGCGCGTCCTCCACCGCGCCTCCGCTCAGCCCCGCCACGGTCTGCCGGTCGATGCGCAGGATCACCCGGTCGTGTTCGTAGCGGATGTCGTAGCGCTCGGGGTCGGCCCGGTCCCAGCCGAACACCTCCCCGTAGAACAGGGCCGCGGCGAAGGCGTCGCGCGTGATCAGCTCCAGCCAGGCCGGGCTGTTGGCCTTGACCCTGCCGCCCACCCGCCACCCCGGGGTCACCGCCCCCTCCCAGATGCCGAAGACCGCCCCGGCCGGGTCGGCCGCCCACGCCACGCGGCCCGGCCCGAACCTGACCGGCCCCACGGCGACGGTGGCGCCGCGCTCCCGGATCCGCCCGGCGACGGTGTCGACGCTGTCGGTGGCGAAGTACGGGGTCCAGGCGACGAAGGTGCGCAGGCTGTTGCGCGCCTCCCCCAGTCCGGCGACCGGCGCTCCCCCGGAGAGCGCGATCTCGTAGTGGCCGAGCTTCTGCGAACCCGGCCGGTAGTGCCAGCCCAGCAGCTCCCCGTAGAAGTGCTGGGCGGCCTCCAGGTGGGGAACCAGCAGGGTGACCCAGCAGGGGACGCCCTGCGGCGCACTCGCGGTCTCCGTCACTGCCGATCACCACACTGTGTCTCGTCCGAGCCGGCGGCTCGCGGGGCTGGTCGGGGCCGGGAGGGCCGCCCGCGGTCTCCTCCCGGACACCGATGCTGCCCGTTCGCGCCACGGCTGGGAAACCGGTGCCCACCAACCGGAGCAACGCCCGCCGGTCAGGGGCGGCGCCAGGAGTCGTCCGGCAGGTGGGAGCCCGCCTGCGGGCCCATCCTCAGCATCCCCCCGTCGACCGCCCACGACGCGCCGGTGACGTAGGAGGCGTCCGGGCCCGCGAGGAAGGCGATCACGGCGGCCACCTCGCGGGCGTCGCCGGGCCGCCCGGCGGGGATGCCGGGCCGGGGCTCGGTGCGGACGTCGGTGTCCTCCTGGCCGGTCATCGGGGTGGCGATCTCCCCCGGTGCGACGGCGTTGACGGTGATGCCGTCCGCGGCCAGTTCCAGGGCCATGACCTGGGTGAGCAGTCCGAGCCCGCCCTTGGCCGCGCAGTAGGGCGCGGCGCCCACCCTCGGCTGGTGCTCGTGGACGCTGGTGACGTTCACGATCCTGCCGCCGCTCCCCTGCCGGATCATGTGGCGGGCGGCCCGCTGACCGCACAGGAAGGGGCCGAGGAGGTCGACGTCCAGGACCTGGCGGACGGTGTCGAAGTCGAGGTCGAGGAAGGGGGTGGCGGTGCCGGTCCCGGCGTTGTTGACCAGGACGTCGATCCTGCCCAGTTCGCCGACGAGCCGGTCGACGGCGTCCGCCGCCCCGGGGAGGCGGGTGAGGTCCATCTGCGCGATCGCGGCCCGGCGGCCGTGGGACCGGACCTCCTCCGCCGTCTCCCGCGCGCCCTTCTCGTCCTCGTGCCAGGTGATGCCGACGTCCATCCCCCGCTCGGCCAGGCACACGGCGGTGGCGCGGCCGATGCCCGAGTCCGCTCCCGTGATCACGGCGACACGCCGGGCGGATTCGTCGTGGGCGTTCATCCAACCTCCTCGATCGGTTCCGGGCGGATTCCGGTACCCGGGGGCCTTCCCGCGAAACGAGGGGGGTTTCGCGGCGGAATCACCGGCCCGGTCACCATTCGGCCTAATCGCGGTGACCTTCGACCGGGTCGGGCGTTGGTCACGGCACCACCGCCGCTGGCTGGGCGGTTGGGCGAATGTTCGTTATAAGGAGTGACTTTCCATGTCTCGTATTGCCAAGGTCGCCGCCCTGACGGCCGCTGCCGGCGCCGTTCTGGCCGGTTCCGCCGGGACCGCCTCCGCCTACGACGGGGCGAAGGGCATCGCCGCCGGCTCCCCCGGCATCGCCTCCGGCAACCTCGTCCAGGTGCCGGTCACCGTTCCGGTCAACGCCTGCGGCAACAGCGTCAACGTCTTCGGCTCGCTGAACCCGGCGTTCGGGAACGCCTGCATCAACGACCTCGGCCGTCACCACTACGGCAAGAAGGACAACGGCAAGAAGAACGGCCACAACGGCGGCAAGAGGAACGGCGGCCACGGCCACAACGGCAACGGCGGCCACAACGGCGGTGGCCACAACGGCAACGGCGGTAACGGCCACAACGGCGGTTACGGCAACGGCGGCTACGGCCACTGACGCCACCGGAACCCTTCCGGGGAGGAGGCCCGTACGGGCCTCCTCCCCGGAGGTGTCCGTGCCCGGCCGCGGCGCGGACTACGCGGTGGCGGACGGGACGGTGCAGCGCGCCGTGCTGCCCCGGGGCACGCACCGCGCGGTGGGGGACCACCGCTCGGCCACCGGCCTCCCGTCGACGAGCTCCAGGACCGACTCGGCGACCAGCACCCCGTACTGGTGCACGTCCACGCTCATGGTGGTCAGCGGCGGCGATGCCAGCCGGCACATGGTGGAGTCGTCCCAGGCGATCAGGCTGAGCCGGTCCGGCACGGAGACGCCCATCCGCTGGGCGGCCCCCAGACCCGCCACCGCCATCACGTCGTTGTCGTACAGGATCGCGGTGGGCGGCTCCGGGCGGCGCAGCAGCTCCTCCGTCAGCCTGGCGCCGGCCTCGTCGGAGTAGTCGCCCTCCACCACCACCGGTTCGACGCCGACCTCGCGGCACCCCTCGACCAGCGCCGCGGTGCGGGCCCTGGTGTGGAGCAGGGCGGCGGGACCGCTGACCCGGGCGATGCGCCGGTGGCCGAGGTCGAGCAGGTGGGCGAGCGCCTCGCGCACCGGCCCGGCGTCGTCCGTGCGGACGGCCGGCATGCCCGGCCCGCCGCCGTCCGCCGCGTCACCGGCGTCGTCGCTGCCCGCGCCGACCAGGACGGCGGGCAGCCCCAGTTCCCGCAGGACGGGGAGCCGCTTGTCGTCGACGGTGCGGTTGACCACCACGACCGTGTCGACCAGCCCCTGTGCCGCCCACCGGCGGTAGGCGGCGATCTCCGCCTCCTGGGTGCCCACGACGTGCAGCAGGACCGACAGCCCGCGTTCGGCGAGGCGCTCCTCGATGCCCGCGATGAACTCCATGAAGAACGGTTCGACGCCCAGCAGCCGCGCGGGGCGCGCGAGCACCAGCCCGACGGCGCCGGAGAACTCCGTGCCGGTGGTCATGCCGTGTTCCGAGGCGTTCACTCAGTCCCGCACCACCGGAGCGCTCAGGGCGTTGGCGGAGCGCAGCACCAGCGGCCCCGTCAGCGCGGCGGGATCGATGTCGGCCCCGGTCCTGACGGTGAAGGACCGCGATTCCCCCGCGAGCATCGGCACCAGCATCTCGTCCACGACCGCGTCGGGCGCGACCCGGTCGGCCAGGACGGCGACGTCGCGCGCGAAGGACGAGGCGCGCACGTCCACCCGGTAGCCGCCGGGCACCGCGACGGCCTCCGCCTTCAGCGGGGCGGGGTCGTAGGCCAGTTCCCGGTCCTCGCGGAAGAGGTGGACGGCGCGTGCGTCCGGTGCGGTCGCCACCAGTACCTCCTCCTGGGCGTTCTCCGGGGTGAGCAGGGACTCGTCCGGTTCGGTGCGGGTGACCGAACGGGCCGGTACGTCGAGGGAAAGCTTAACGCTCCGCAGCGAGATGCCCGAGAACGTCTGCCGCTCCAGGAGCAGCTCGCCCCGCCAGGGCTCGTCGTGGTCGTTGACCGCGATCAGGACGAGGCGCCCGTCCCGGGGCTGCACGGTCAGCAGCCGGGGCGCGTAGGCGTGCCGCAGTCCGTACCACAGCGGCTTGAGGCGCCCGTCGCCGTCGACCGCGGCCCAGGAGGTGACCGGCCAGCAGTCGTTGAGCTGCCAGACGACCGCCCCGGCGGTCCGCGGCCACCAGGAGCGGAAGTGCTCGATGCCGAAGGCGACCGCGCGGGCCTGGTTGAGCTGGGTGGCCCAGTGCCAGTCCTCGAACGTCTTCGGTTCGGGCAGGTGCGGGGCCATGCCGCGGTCGAGCTTGCCGTTGCCGTCCTCGGCCTTCTGGTGCAGCAGGAAGGCGGGCGAGGCGGGGGTCAGCGGGTCGTCGTGGATCCACGTCGTGAGGGTCGCCCAGGTCGGGGGGCCCTGGAAGCCGAACTCCGAGCAGAACCGCGGGATGTGGTCGCGGTAGTGGGTGTAGTCGGCCCGGTTCCACACCTCCCACTCGTGCCGGGTGCCGTGGTTCTCGTCGTTGGGGTGGAGGCCGTCGACGGGGGCGCCGGGGTTGTAGGGGCTGTTGGCGGAGTAGAAGCGGGTGGGGTCGAGTTCGGCCACGATCGACGGCAGCAGGTCGGTGTAGTAGCCCAGGCCCCAGGTGCGCCCCTGCAACTGCTCGGGCCAGCCCCAGTCGCGGAAGCCCCACATGTTCTCGTTGGCGCCGTTCCACAGTGCGAGGGAGGGGTGGGAGGCGAGCCGGACGACGTTCTCGCGGGCCTCGGCCTCGACCTCGCTCCACAGCGGCTCCTCCTCGGGGTAGGAGGCGCAGGCGAAGGGGAAGTCCTGCCAGACCAGGACACCGCGCTCGTCGCAGACGTCGTAGAAGTCGTCGGTTTCGTAGATGCCGCCGCCCCACACCCGCAGCAGGTTCATGTGGGCGCCGACCGCCTGGTCCACGCGGCGCTCCAGGCGCTCGCGGGTGATCCGGGTCAGGAAGTGGTCGTCCGGGATCCAGTTGGCGCCCTTGACGAAGATCGGTTTGTCGTTGACGACGACGGTGAAGGGGGTGCCGATCTCGTCGGGAGCGGTGTCCACGGTGACGGTGCGGAATCCGATGCGGCGCTCCCAGCCGTCCAGCGGCTCGCCGGCGCCGGCCGCCCTCAGGGTGACCGCCAGGTCGTACAGGGGCTGGTCGCCGTGGCCGACGGGCCACCACAGCCGGGCGCCGGGAACGGTGACGGTGAGCACCGCGCCGCTCTCCCCGGCGGGGACGGTGACGCGCCCGGTGCGGCCGGCCACGGTGGCGGTCAGTTCCAGCGGGGTGCCGCCGGCGTCGCCGTCCAGGCCGGAGCGCTCGATGTCGACGTGCACCTCGGCGCGGCCCGTGCCGTCGGCGTCCACCGTCACCAGCGGGCGCACCCGCGCCAGGCGGGCGGTGTGCCAGCGCTCCAGGCGCACCGGCTTCCAGATGCCCGCCGTCTGCAGGTCCGGGCCCCAGTCCCAGCCGAAGCTGCAGGCCATCTTGCGCACCATGTTGAAGGGGTGCGGGTAGACGTGGTCGCGGCGGCCGAGCCGGCGCTCGACCTCCTCGGCGTACTCCAGGGCGGAGCGGAAGGAGACCGCGAGCTCGTGGGAGCCGCCGCCGGCCAGCGCGTCGCGGACGTCGAACCGGTAGCCGCGGTGCATGTTGGCCGTGCTGCCCAGCACCGTCCCGTCCAGTTCGACGGTGGCCACGGTGTCCAGGCCCTCGAAGACCAGGTCCACCCGCTCCCCCGGTCCGGGGGCCGCGGCCTCGAAGGCGAGCGCGTACCGCCAGTCGGTGCGGTGCGCCCAGACCAGTTCCTCCTCGGCGCGGTCCAGGTAGGGGTCGGGGAACAGGCCCGCCGCCAGCAGGTCCAGGTGGACGCTGCCCGGGACGGCGGCCGGGACGGTGCGCCCCGCGACGTGCTCCGGAACCGGTCCCGCGGTCGCCGACAACTTCCAGCCGTCGTGCAGGGTTTGGCGGATCATCGGCGCTCACTCCTCGGTCGGCTCCGCTGTGCGGAGCGGCGGGTCCGGAAGACGGTCCGGACGGCGGGAAAGAGGCTGGCCGGTCTCCGGTGGATTTCTCCGCCGCCAGCCGAGTATCGTCGCCCGAGATTCTTACGCCACCGAACAAAGTAAGTCAACGGCGCCTCCGGCGTCCGCCTGGCCAGGACGGAGACACCACCGTGGCACCACGTCCCGCTCCCCTTCCTCCCGGAACTCCCTCCGAGCTGATCCAGCTGCGCGCCGCCGGGGTCGGCCTCGTGCTCGACCTGACCGGCGGCACCCTCCCCCGGGTGCTCCACTGGGGGGCCGATCTCGGCCGTCTCGGCCCCGAGGAGCTGCGGGCGCTGAAGCTCGCGCGGGCGCCGCAGCCCATCGGCTTCTCCGTGGACGGACCGGTCGAGCCGGCCGTCCTCCCCGAGCAGTCGGCGGGCTGGCTCGGCACCCCGGGCCTGGTCGGCAACCGCGGCGGGAGGGACTTCTCCACCGCCTTCGCCGTCCGCGGGGCCACCGTGGACCCCCCGGCCGGGCGGCCCCGGTCCTCCGGCGGGCCCCACTCCTCCAGCGGCGCGGCGGGCGGAAGTGTCACCGTCCTGGCCCACGACGAGGCGGCCGCCCTGGACCTGGAGCTGACGATCGAGCTGACCGCGTCCGGCCTGGTCCGCCAGCGCGCGACGGTGACCAACCGCGGCTCCTCCCCCTTCGCCGTGGACGCCGTGAACCTCACCCTGCCGGTGCCCGCCGCCGCGACCGAGCTGCTGGACTTCACCGGGCACCACCTGCGCGAGCGCAGCCCGCAGCGCACCGCCTTCACCCAGGGCCTGCGGGTGCGGGAGAACCGCACCGGGCGCACCGGCTACGACAGCGCGTACCTGCTCGCCGCGGGCACCGCGGGCTTCGGCAACCGGTCCGGGGAGGTCTGGGCGGTGCACACCGCCTGGTCCGGCAACCACCGCACCTTCGCCGAACGCACCTTCCACTCCGTCTCCCTGCTGGGCTCCGGCGAGCTGCTGCTCTCCGGCGAGGTGGAGCTGGCGCCCGGCGAGTCCTACACCACGCCGTGGCAGTACGGCTCGTACGGAAGGGGCCTGGACGAGGTGTCCGCCCGCTTCCACCGCTGGCTGCGGTCCCGTCCGCACCACCCCTCCTCGCCCCGGCCGGTCACGCTCAACACCTGGGAGGCCGTCTACTTCGACCACGACCTGGAGCGGCTGCGCGAACTGGCGGACGCCGCCGCCGCGGTGGGCGCCGAGCGGTTCGTCCTGGACGACGGCTGGTTCGGCTCGCGCCGCGACGACCGGCGCGCCCTGGGCGACTGGTACGTCTCGGACGAGGTGTGGCCGGACGGGCTGGGCCCGCTGACCGACCACGTCACCGGCCTGGGCATGCAGTTCGGCCTGTGGGTGGAGCCGGAGATGATCAACGAGGACTCCGACCTGGCCCGCGCCCACCCCGACTGGATCATGGCCGCGGGCGGATGGCTGCCCGGCGCGGCCCGCCACCAGCAGGTGCTCGACCTCGCCCGCCCCGAGGCGTTCGCGTACATCCTGGAGCGCCTGGACGAGCTGCTGGCCACCTACCCGATCTCCTACCTGAAGTGGGACCACAACCGCGATCTGGTCGAGGCCGGCCACCGGCCGACCGGCCGCGCGGGCGTGCACGGCCAGACGCTGGCGGTGTACCGGCTGATGGACGAGCTGCGCCGGCGGCACCCCGGGGTGGAGATCGAGTCCTGCTCCTCCGGCGGCGGGCGGGTCGACCTGGAGATCCTCCAGCGCACCGACCGGGTGTGGGTCTCGGACTGCATCGACGCCCTGGAGCGGCAGCAGATCCAGCGCTGGACCAACGTGCTGATCCCCCTCGAACTCATGGGCACCCATGTGGGCTCCGGCACCGCGCACACCACCGGGCGCCGCCACCCGCTCGACTTCCGGGCGGGCACGGCCCTGTTCGGCCACTTCGGCATCGAGTGGGACCTGACGGACGCCTCGCCCGGGGACCTGGACCGGCTGGCGGAGTGGGTGGCCCTCCACAAGGAGCTGCGCGGCCTGCTCCACACCGGCACGGCCGTCCACGCCGACCACCCGGACCCGGCCTACCACCTGCACGGCGTGGTCGCCGAGGACGGCTCGGACGCGGTCTACGCGCTCGTCGCCACGGCCTCCTCCGAGCTGTACCCGCCGGGGCCGGTCAGGCTGCCGGGGCTGGATCCCGAGGCCGTCTACCGGGTGCGGCCCCAGGCCCCCGGCGACCTGCCCGACGGCAACGCCCACCACTGGGGCGCGCACCTGCCGTGGTGGACGCCGGAGGGGCTGCGCCTGCCCGGCCGGGTCCTCTCCGAGGCGGGTCTCCAGGCGCCGGTGCTCTACCCCGAGCGGCTGGTGCTGCTGCGCGCGACACGGGTGTGAGCACGCCCCCGGGCGGGGCGGGCACCGGGCGCGGGCGGGTGACCGGCCGGCGGATTCCCGGGCGTCCGTCCGCGTGCCGCGACGGGCGGCGAGCGGGTGTGCGGCCTTCCCCGGGGCGCGGTCAGCGGGGGAGCGTCGCCCATGGCGGCCCTGTTCTCCCGAAGCTACGGCGAAGTGACAAGTAGCCCTCTGTAGCGGAGCTGGGGTGTGCTTGTCAGCGTTTTTGATCTTCTGGGGTCATCGAGGGCGGTGCTCGGCGAGGTTGGTCCGGTCATGACGACCGGAAGGAGCCTGGGGTGCGGCAGGAGTGGGAGCCGGAGGACCTGATCGAGGTCTGGACGCTGCTGGAGGAGGATCAGGAGCGGCTGCGGAACAAGTCGGGGGCGAACCGGTTGGGGTTCGCCCTGTTGCTGAAGTTCTTCGAGGTGGAGGCCCGGTTCCCGGAGGACGCCGGGGAGATCCCGGTGCCGGCGGTGTCGTACGTCGCTCAGCAGGTGAGGGTGGCGGCGGAGGAGTGGGCCGCGTACGACTGGTCGGGGCGGGCGATCAAGCGGCACCGGATGGAGATCCGGGGTGCGTTCGGCTTCCGTGAGTGCACCGAGGAGGACCAGGCCCAGCTCGCCGAGTGGTTGGCGGTCGAGCTGTGCGGGGTGGAGCTGAACCGGGACCGGCTGGCGGAGGCGGTGGTGGCCCGCTGCCGCAAGGACCGGCTGGAGCCGCCGGCCCCGGGACAGATCGACCGGCTGGTGGGCAAGGCGGTCAGCACCTTCGGGGAACGGTTCTGCGCGGCGACCATGGGCCGGTTGTCGGCGGCGACCCGGTCCCGGCTGGACGACCTGATCGCCGAGGACGCCGACGCGGATGCGGACAGCGCGGGCGGCGGGGGCACGTTCTTCACCGAGCTGAAGGCGGACCCGGGCGCGCTGGGGCTGGACAGCCTGCTGGCGGAGGTGAACAAGCTCCAGCGGGTGCGCGGGCTTCAGCTCCCGCCGGAGCTGTTCGGGGACGTGTCGGGGAAGCTGGTGGCGGCCTGGCGGGCGCGGGCGGCCAAGGAGTATCCCTCGGACCTGCGGGCGGCGGCCGGGCCGGTGCGGTACACACTGCTGTCGACGCTGTGCCATGTGCGGGAGACGGAGATCACCGACTCGCTGGTGGAGCTGTTCATCCAGCTCGTGCAGAAGATCAACACGCGGGCGGAGAAGAAGGTCGAGGGCGAGTTCAACAAGGAGCTCAAGCGGGTCCGCGGCAAGGAGGGCATCCTGCTGCGGCTGGCGGAGGCGGCGGTCGCGGAGCCGGGCGGCACGGTCCGCAAGGTGATCTATCCGGTGGCCGGGGAGTCCACGCTGAAGGCGCTGGCGGCGGAGGCCGCGGCGAACGAGGCACGCTACCGGGCCCGGGTGCGTACGGTGCTGCGTTCGTCGTACTCGAACCACTGGCGGCGGATGCTCTCGCCGCTGCTGAACGCGCTGGAGCTGAAGTGCAACAACACGGCCTACCGGCCGGTGATGGACGCGATCGACCTGCTCAAGCGGTACCTGGACCAGCCCATCGCCAAGGAGGGGGCGTTCTTCGACGAGGCGGAGAAGATCCCGCTGGCCGGGGTGGTGCGCGAGGAGTGGCGCAAGGCGGTGGTGGATGAGCGCGGCCGGGTCGAGCGCATCCCGTACGAGCTGTGCGTGCTCGTGGCGCTGCGGGACGCGCTGCGGCGGCGGGAGATCTGGGTGCCGGGCGCGAACCGGTGGCAGAACCCGGAGGACGATCTGCCGCCGGACTTCGAGGACAACCGCGATGTGCACTACGACGCGATCCGCCAGCCGCAGGACCCGGAGAAGTTCATCGAGGCCCTGGAGAAAAGGCTGCGCGAGGCCCTGACCCGCTTCGACACGGCGCTGGAGCTGGGCACTACGGGCGGGGTGGACATCGTCAAGAGACACGGCGAGCCGTGGATCAAGGTCTCGCCGCTGGGCAAGCAGGAGGAGCCGGAGAACCTCGTCGCACTGAAGGCGGAGATCGAACGCCGCTGGGGCACCATCGACCTGATCGACATCCTCAAGGAGGCCGAGTTCGCCACCGGGTTCACCGGCGAGTTCACCTCGGTCGCCACCAGGGAGGCGGTCCCGAAGGCGGTGCTGCGGCGCCGGCTGCTGCTGGTGCTGTTCGCGCTCGGGACGAACATGCGCATCAAGCGCGTCGCGGTCACCGGCAAGCACGGCGAGAGCGAGGCCGTCCTGCGCCGCGTACGGCACCTGTTCGTCAACCGGACCAACATGCGGGCAGCGCTGGTGCGGCTGGTCAACGCCACCTTCGCCGCCCGCGATCAGGCGTGGTGGGGCGAGGGCACCGCCTGCGCGAGCGACTCCAAGAAGTTCGGCTCCTGGAGCTCGAACTTCATGACCGAGTGGCACCAGCGGTACCGCGGGCCCGGCGTGATGATCTACTGGCACGTCGAGAAGAAGTCGCTGTGCGTCTACAGCCAGCTCACGTCCTGCTCGGCCTCCGAGGTCGCCGCGATGATCGGGGGCGTGCTGCGGCACTGCACGGACGTGGAGGTCGACCGGCAGTACACCGACACGCACGGCGCCTCCATCGTCGGGTTCGCCTTCGCCCACATGCTCGGCTTCAACCTGCTGCCACGGCTGAAGAACGTCGGCTCCGCGCGGCTGTACCGGCCGGCGGCCGGGGAGGACGAGAAGTGGCCGCACCTGGCGCCGGTGCTGTCGACCAAGACGATCGACTGGGACCTGATCCGCCAGCAGTACGACCAGATCGTGAAGTACACCACCGCCCTGCGCCTGGGCACCGCCGAGGCCGAGCAGGTCCTGCGCCGCTTCACCCGCGGCGGGCCCAAGCACCCGACGTACCGGGCGATCGAGGAACTGGGACGCGCGGTACGTACGGCGTTCATCTGCGACTACCTCGCCGACGCCGACCTGCGGCGCGAGATCAACGACGGGCTCCAGGTCGTAGAGAATTGGAACTCCGCCAACCACGACCTGTTCTACGGCAAGGACGGCGACCTGACCGGCTCCGACAAGGAGTCCCAGGAGGTCTCCATGCTCGCCTTGCACCTGCTCCAGTCGGCGTTGGTGCACGTCAACACGCTGCTCCTCCAGGAGATCCTGAGCGAGGAGAAGTGGCAGAAGCGGCTCACCGACGCCGATCGGCGGGCGCTGTCCCCGCTGTTCTGGACCCACGTGAACCCCTACGGTCGGTTCGAGCTGGACATGAACTCACACCTCGCCCTCGCCGCCGAGGCATCCCTGGTGCCCGGCCCCCGTAGGGCGTCCGACTCGCAGCCCCCTCAACCTGCACCGCGCGGCACGACCAGGCCGAAAGCCTGAGCGCGGGGCGGAGCCGTCACACTCCCGCCTGGCGCCCGGCGAGTACGGACCGAGAGCCTGCTGCAACGGCCCGGTGTGCATCTTTGACAGCCAGGCCCTGCGGGCTCACAGATCGTGCCGGCGGACGGCAACCACAGCGACGACTGCTGCGGCGAGGGGCCAAGCCACGTAGACGATCCACGACCCGCTGATGGTCGCCGGGTAGGGGGCCGATCCGAAGGGGTCGCCCACCTGCACCAGTCGTTCCCACGCACTGCGGGGCAGCGCGTGAAGGATGGCGGACGACCAGCGGCGGCGGTCGTTGAGGAGGAACGGCAGCAGCAGAAGGATTCCGGTGAACGTCACGAGGGTGGCTGCGGTGTGCCGGATGAGGGCGCCGAGGCCCATGCCGACGAGCGCGCACACCGGAGCGAGCAGCGCGGATGCCGCGACGGCGCGGAGCGCGCCGGGGTAGTCGAGAGACAGGCCGATGTCCCGACCGGACAGGATGGCCTGTGTCACGCCGAACGAGGTGCCCGCGACGACCGTGCCGTAGAGGAGCATGACTGCCGTCACGACGGCCATCTTGGCCGCTACGACCGATCGGCGGGCCGGTACTGCCGCAAAAGTCGTGCGGATCTGTCCGGTGCTGTACTCGCCGACGACCGTGAGGGCGCCGATGCTGCCGGTGGCGAGTATCAGGACCATGCAGGCGCCGATGGTGAAGGCGTCCCGCATGGCCCAGATGGGAACGAAGAGGGCCCTGATCCCTTCGTTGTAGGTCGGCCAGTTGTTGTAGTCCGCGACGGCCGCGCTGATGTTGATGGCGATGATGACCAGCGCGCTGACCCCGAACGCCCAGGAAATGGACCGCAGCGACCAGAGCTTGATCCACTCGGCGGCGAGGAGGTCCCGGAAGCGGGCGCCGGGCTCGGCGGCGCGCACGGCGGTCGAGACCCCCGTCTGCTGTGTGGTGGTCGAGGTCATCGGGATTCTCCTGCGAGGTATTCGACGCTGTCGGCGGTGAGTTCCATGAACGCCTCCTCCAGCGAGGAGGTGCGGGTGGCCAGCTCAAGGAGCACGATGCGGTGGTGGGAGGCGAGTTCCCCGATGCGGGCCGCGCTCAGGCCACTCACGGTGAGCCGCTCCTCTGCGTCGGCGACCGAGTCGTCCGGCCGTACCGAAGCACCCTCGGCTTCGAGCACAGCCGCCAGCGCGGTGGGGTCGGGCGTCCGCACGGCCACGCTCTGGCGGGTGCCGCGGGCCGCGAACTCCGCCACGCTCTCATCGGCGATCAACTCGCCCCGGCCGATAACGATCAGGTGCTCGGCGGTGTTCTGCATCTCGCTCATCAGGTGGCTGGAGACGAACACCGTGCGCCCCTCGGCCGCCAGCCGCCGGAATAGACCGCGCACCCACCGCACGCCCTCGGGGTCCAGGCCGTTAATCGGCTCGTCGAACAGCAGCACCGGAGGGTCGCCGAGCAGGGCCGTGGCGATGCCGAGCCGCTGTTTCATGCCCAGGGAGAACCCGCCGATGCGGCGCCGGGCCGCAGGAGCCAGTCCTACCTCCTCAAGGACCTCGTCCACCCGGCGCCGCGGAATACCGTTGCTGCGGGCCAGGGCGGACAGATAGGCCACTGCGCTGCGACCGCCGTGGACGTCATGGGCGTCGAGCAGGGCACCGGCGTGGCGCAGGCCGCGCGGATGGTCCCGGAACAGGTGGCCGTCGATGGTGGCGGTGCCGCTGGTGGGTTCGGTCAGGCCGAGGAGCATCCGCAGGGTGGTGCTCTTGCCGGCACCGTTGGGGCCGAGGAACCCGGTGACGTGGCCGGGGCGCACGGTGAAGGTCAGGCCGTTGACGGCAGTGGCTTTGCCGTATCGCTTGGTCAGTTCGTTGACTTCGATCACCCGGCCAACGGTGCCGGGGAGAGTGCCTGTCCGGCATCGCCCCGTCGGCTGCACTGGCGGGAGGGCTGGTATCCCGTGGGCGTACGTCCACGGGCCAATGTTCCGCCGCTGGTCAGGCGATTACGATCTCCCCATGTCCGCCAAGCCGCGTCCCCTGCTGTCCTGGCACCTGCGGCCGGCCGCGCGGGCGGCTCTGGCCTGGTGTGGGGCGATCGCCTACCCGTTCGTGCTGTTCTTCGCGGCACGCGGCAGTCCTTTCGACTCCCCTGGCTTGCCCTTCGTGTCGGCGGCCGCGGTCACGGTCCTGCCTCTCGGACTGCTGCGCCGTCGTCCGCTGCCGGCCCTGGCACTGATGCTTCTGGGTACGTACGTCACGGCGACGACAACCCCGTTCTGGCAGGTCGTGTATCTGCTGGTTCTGGCGAACGATCTCGCCGCCGGATACATCGTGGCCACACGGCCTCGCCGCATCGTGGTCACCGCTGCCGTCACGACGCTCGGCGTACAGGTCGCCTTCGCCGCACGTCTTGGGACCGGAACGGACGGCTTCGCCCGCACGGTCGTGGTCCTCGTCCTGGCCCTTGTCGCCGCCTGGATGACCGGCCATTCGGTTCGCGAACGCCGCGAGCACGCCGCAGCACTGCGCTCGCAGACCGCCGCCCAGGCCGTCGCAGCCGAGCGGCTCCGGATCGCCCGTGAGCTGCACGACATGATCGCGCACAGCATCGGCGTCATCGCCATCCAGGCAGGCGTGGGCCGCCGGGTCATCGACACACAGCCGGACGAGGCCCGCAATGCGCTGGCCACCATCGAAGACACCAGCAGGGAAACCCTCGCCGGGCTGCGGCGCACCCTGGGTGCACTGCGCCGCACCGAACCGGGCCCCGGGGCGGAGGCACCGCCGCGCGAGCCTGCCCCGGGGCTGGCCGACCTGGACCGGCTGACCGCGTCGACGAAGGACGCGGGTGTCCGTGTCGACGTGCGATGGCTCGGAGAACGACGGCCCCTACCGCCCGATATCGACCTGGCCGCCTTCCGGATCGTCCAGGAGGCCCTCACCAACGTCGTACGCCACGCGGACACCCCCGACTGCCGCGTCACCATCGGCTACCAAGACGGCGAACTGACCATCGAGGTCGCCGACGACGGCCGTGGCGGCCCCGCCTCCGGCACCGGATACGGCATCACCGGAATGCGGGAACGCGTCACCCTGCTGCACGGCCAGTTCACCGCCGGGCCGCGACCCGAGGGCGGCTTTCGTGTGGCAGCCCGGCTCCCCCTCCCCGAAGGAGTGCACATCTCATGACGGTCCGCGTCGTGCTCGCCGACGACCAGCCATTGGTCCGCAGCGGTCTGCGCGTCCTGATGGCCGACGCCCCCGACATCGACGTCGTGGGAGAAGCCGGAACCGGCGCCGAAGCGGTCCAACTGGTCCGGGACACCGAGCCCGACGTGGCAGTGATGGACATCCGCATGCCAGGCATGGACGGCATCGAGGCCACCGGGCTGATCACAGCAGCCGCTGGAGCGACGCGCGTCCTTATCCTCACCACGTTCGACGACGACGAGTACATATACGGCGCGCTCCGAGCGGGTGCGAGCGGATTCCTCGTCAAGGACATGGCACTGGACGACATCCTCGGGGCAATCCGCGTGGTCGCCGCCGGAGACGCCCTGATCGCCCCAAGCGTCACGCGCCGCCTCATCGCAGAGTTCGCCGCCCGCCCCGAACCAGCTCTGCATCCACGACCGGTCGGGAACATCACCGAGCGGGAGCGCGAGGTACTGACCCTCGTCGGACGCGGCATGTCCAACAGCGAGATCGCCACCCACCTCTACATCAGCGTGGCCACGGCGAAGGCACACGTAGCGCGGCTACTCACCAAACTCGGAGCCCGCGACCGAGTCCAACTTGTCATCACCGCCTATGAGACGGGTTTGGTAACCCCACCTCGCTGAGTATCAAGCACCTCAGTCGCCGAAGCTCGCCAGCAAGAGCGACGCAACACGAACTCTCATAAACGGTTCCTTTGCGCGAGCAAGATCAACAATCGGCCGCAGGACCCCGTTCGGCACCCGATCGGTTCTCGGAACCCGTTCTCACTCAAAAGAGGGAATGACCCCCTTATGAGACTTGCATTGTGCGAAAATTCGGGCCCATGACGGACCCCCAGCAGCCCTCGCCAACCGACCGGTCGGACGCCGACGACGTCGAACAGCACGCCTGTCCGAAGTGTGACGCGCAGCCCGGCTCGCCGTGCCGCTCGCGCGGCGGCGCGGTCGCCTCCGCCTACCACGGCCTCGGGGAACATCGGTACAGCGGTTATCGGTGAGAACGATCATGGTCCAGGTGGCACGAGTGTGCTGACCCGGTTCTCGTACTCGCGGCGGGCCTTGCGCTGGGCCGGGACCGACTGGGCGCCCGGGGTGCCGTCGAGCGGCTGGCAGTGGGCGAGGAGCTGGCGGTGTACGGCGGGGGCCGTGGTGACGCGCAGGGTGTAGCCCTGGCCGCGCCGTACGGTCACCCCCTGGTCGAGCGCGGCCCGCTCGGCGGGCTCCAGGTCGGCGGTGCGGAGGTAGTCGGCGACCTTGCCGGGCATGTCGAGGGTGACGGGCAGCTCCGGGGCCGGGGCCTCCTCCTCGGTGGCGGTGTGGTCCGGCATGAGGTCGGCGACGGCCGTGCGGATGGCGCCGCGGCTGACGCCGTGTTCCCGGGCGAGGGCGGCGATGAAGCGGCCCTCCAGGTACGCGGCGCGTACGCCGGCGGTCTTGTCGGCCGCCACGGCGGGGCGGCGGCCGCCCTTGCTGCCCTTGGCCTCGGCGGCGCGCAGTCCGTCGTAGGTCAGCTCCCGCTGGAGGTCGCGCTGGAGTTCGCCGGCAGCGGCGAGGGTCTGCACCATGAACTTCACGGTGGACAGCAGCTCGCCGGTGCGCGGGTGGCGGGCGGTGAGGTCCATGGCGGAGAACGCGCCGTCGTGGATGCGCAGCGCGAGGCGGTCGCGGTGGAGGACGTCGAGCACGTCGAGGATGTGCCCAGTGCCGCGCACCAGACGGAACATCTCGGAGATGTGCACGGTGTCGCCCGGCCGCGCGTAGTCGAGGAGCGCGCGGAACTTCGGACGCTGGAGAGGGTGGAGACGGCTGGAGGTCCCCGGGTCCTCCTCGAAGACGACCGGGTCCTCGATCCCGGCCTCGTCCAGGACGAGGTTCTGCCGGTCGGTGGACTGCTGGTCGGTCGAGACCCGCTTGTAGACCAGGTTCGCCACCGCGGGTCCCTTCCGTACGGAGGATCGGACCCTATCTGTCGTCAAACCCTGTCAGCAATCACCATCGGATCTGATTGGATTCGCGCCGCCGCGAGCCCCCGGATTGCACGGGTTCATTGGACGCGGCGGCTCCTTGTCGGCAAACGATCGTTTGACGACAGGGGGAGGGGGTGGAGCCTCGGCGCCCTCCGCTTCACCGGGGCTTGCAACCGGTACCTAGGTACAGGTTTACCGTCGGAGGTGTCCCCCTTCGAGGGACATGACGACGGGAGTAAGCACGATGAGCGATCTGGCGTGGGTGCCGCAGTCCTGCACGCTACCCACCGAGGAGCGGCCCCTGCGGGTCGCGGAGTGGGATGAGCTGTTCGCCGAACGGCTGACCGCGATGTCGCGGCCGGAACGGCTGCGGCTGCACCTGGACCTGGCTGGCGGACCCGGCGTCGAGGAGCGGGTGCGGGACCTGGCGGAGCGGGAGGGCGGCTGCTGCTCGTTCTTCGCCTTCACCGTCACCTCGGGCGAGAACCTGATCGGCCTGGATATCGCGGTGGACCAGCAGCACGCCGCGGTCCTGGAGGCCCTGGCCGCGCGGACCGCCGCCGGGACACGGTCATGAGCGCGGGGCTGCGCAGCGGGCAGGTCGCCGAGGCGGCCGGTGTGAACATCCAGACCCTGCGCTACTACGAGCGGCGCGGTCTGCTGGCCGAGCCGGAGCGCAGCAACGGCGGCCACCGCCTGTACGGCGAGGACGCGGTCGACCGGCTGGCGTTCATCGGGGCGGCCAAGCACCTGGGCTTGCCACTGGAGGAGATCGCCGAGCTGCTCGGGGTGTGGCAGGCGCGGGCCTGCCAGGAGGTGAAGGCCGACCTGCGCGAGCGGGTCGTGGCCCGGATCGAGGAGGCCGAGCGGAGAGCGGCGGAACTGGCCGCGTTCACCGCGTCCCTGCACCGCGCCGTGGAGCACCTGGACGAACTGCCCGACCGCGAGGACCGCTGCAATCCGCAGTGCGCCTTCCTCGGCCGCATCCCCGCCATGCCCCCGGCGCCGTCCGCACACCCGGACGGGACCGGGCGGCGCAGCGTGCCGACGGCCTGACCTGCGCCGGTTCACACCCGCCGGGCGGGGGTCTCCGCCCGGCGCCTTCCACTTGAGCAAGGAGCACGTACGTTGTCGCAGTCATCCGGCCTGGTCGAAGCCATGGAGCGCCATCAGGTCGCCGTCTACATCGGCGCCCTGGCGGCCGGCGGCCTGGTCGGCTGGGCGGCCCCCGCGGCCGGGCCGGGCCTGGAGCACGCCATCAACCCGGTGCTCGCCGCGCTGCTGTACGTCACGTTCTTGCAGGTGCCCGCGGCCGACCTGCTCCGCTCGCTGCGCGCGGGCCGGTTCCTGACCGCGGCCCTGGTGGTCAACTTCGTGGTGGTGCCGCTGGTCGTGGCGGCCATGTTCCCGTTCCTGCCTGCCGACCAGGCCGTCCGTCTGGGGGTGCTGCTGGTCCTGCTGGCGCCGTGCGTCGACTACGTCATCGTCTTCTCCGGTCTCGCCGGTGGCAGCAGCCAGCGTCTCCTGGCCGCGACGCCGCTGCTCCTGCTGGCCCAGATGATTCTGCTGCCGGCCTTGCTGTTCCTGTTCATGGGCTCGGGCCTGGCCGACGTCGTGGAAGCCGGACCGTTCCTCGAAGCGTTCCTGGTCCTGATCGTCATCCCGCTCGCCCTGGCCTGGCTCACCCAAGGCTGGGCCGCCCGCCGGGCCGCCGGGCAGAAGGTCGCCGACGCGATGGGGACCACCATGGTCCCGCTGATGGCCGCGACCCTGCTGACGGTGGTGGCTTCCCAGGTTCCCAAGCTCGGCGACAGCCTGGCGGACGTGGCCCGTGTGGTGCCCTTCTACGTCCTGTTCCTGCTCGTGATGGCCTTCGCCGGGCTCGCCGTCGCCCGCGTCTTCCGGCTGACCGCCCCCGACGGGTGGGCCATCGTGTTCACCGGCGCGACTCGCAACTCCCTCGTCGTCCTCCCCCTGGCCCTGGCCCTGCCCGACGTCCTGGCCGTCGCCGCGGTCGTCGTGGTCACCCAGACCCTCGTCGAGGTGATCGGCATGGTCGTCTACGTCCGGGCGATCCCGCGTCTGCTCCCGGCCCCCGGCACCCGTTCCCTCGCGGGCCAGCGGTAGGGCGCCTCACTCCTGCACGGCGCCGTCGTCGTCCTCGTCCAGCTCGACCGTGTCCGGGTCGCGCAGCGGGCGCAGGGCGCCGGCCGCCGGGACGGTGGCGGTGAAGCTGTAGCGGCCGAGCAGGTTCAGGTTGCGGTGCTTGAGCGGGGAGAGCCGCGCGATGTCCTCCTCCCGGATCTCGTAGCCCTCGGCTTTCAGCTGGGCGACGGCGGCGTCGATGTACCGGGTAGTCCAGAGCACGATGGCGTTGAGGACCAGGCCGAGCGCGCCGAGCTGGTCCTCCATGCCGTCGCGGTACGCCTGGTGGATGGTGCCGCGCTTGCCGTGGCACACGTCCCGGGCGAGCTTGTGGCGGGACTCCTGCACGGTGAGCTGCCGGTTCATCTGCCGCCGGTAGGTGTCGTCGACCGGGTCCACCACCCGCAGCAGGTGCTCGGTCTTCGCGATCCGCCCGTACTCCGCGAACGCCGCCCCGAGCGGAGTGGGGCGGCCGTCGCGGCCGAACATGCGCAGCAGGTCGTAGGCGCGGACCTGGTTGGTGACCAGGGAACCGGCGACCTTCAGCATGTCCGGCCAGTGCGTGATCACCTTGTTCAGGTTCACGCGGTTGCGGGCCAGGTCCTCCACCGCGCCGTACGTTCCGGTCTCGACGCCGGGCATCGTGGCCCGCCAGAACCGCTGGTCGTCCAGGTCGCGGAACCTGGGGCTGAAGTTGTAGCCGAGGATCTTGAACAGGCCGAACACCATGTCGGAGTACGAGGCGTTGTCGGTCGCCACCATCTCCGGCTTCACACCGCCGTCCAGGTTCAGCAGCGCGTCCAGGATGTGCAGCGAGTCGCGCGGGGTACCGGGGACGACCATCTGCCCGATCCCCGCGACCTGGTCGTTGACGGCGTTGAGCCAGGTGATGCCCCGCTTGAACCCGAAGTACTTCGGCGACGGGGCGGCGCTGATGGTGCGCACTGGTACCTGGAAGCGCAGCCCGTCCACGGAGGCGAGCAGCCCGTCGCCCCAGTACCGCACGATCGGGATGCTGGCCTGGGCGGCGATGAGAGCTGCGTTCGCCGCGGCGATGGTGTCGGCGCGCAGGTAGTACTGGTCGACGTGCACGAGCCGGGCCCGGGTCAGGGCCTCGTAACCGGGGTTGACCACCGGGGCCAGGCCGATGTTGCACGCCTCGGACACCAGCAGCGCGACCACCGAGGTGGGCAGGTCCTTCATCCGGGTCGTACCGTCGCCGAGGTGGACGAAGGCGTCGAGGAACCCGGTCCAGGCGTTCACCTCGAACAGCAGGTCCGGCAGGTCGATCTTCGGGAGCATCTTCTCGACCCGCTTGCGCAGCCAGGTCAGGGACTTCGGCTCGCCGAGCGCACCGAGTTTGTCGACGTTCAGCTTCACCCGCCCGTCGCCGGCCACCTCGATGGAGACCTTCGCCGCCGGCCCCGCCTCCTGAAGCCGTTCGGCGAGCTGCTTCCACCCGGCGTCCAGGCCCCGCACCAGCTCCGCCAGGTGCTCCTGGACGGGCATGTCCAGGCTCAGGGCCGCCAGGACGTCCTCCTCGACCGCGTCCCAGTCGGGCCCGTCCAGCAGGCGGGCCCGCGGGTTGGACCAGCGGTGCGAGGGCGAGGCGAAGACGTCGCGGTTGTTCAGGGCCCGGTGCAACTGCTCCAGCACGCACACCACGTACGCGTCCCGGTCGACCGCGCCCTGCGGCAGGTCGGGGCTGGCGTACACCGCCTTGCGCCACGCGGGCGGCACGAGCTTGTCATCCACCTCGCGCGGCAGCAGCGGCTTGACCCCCGTCTTCCGCCGCGCCAGCGCCGGAAGGCCGCGCACCCCGGCCAGGACCCGCTTCCCGGCGCTCGCCGCGTCCAGCGCCTTCGACTCCCCCAGCAACGCGAGGAACGGGCGCACCGTGGCGTACCGGTTCGCCAGCGCGGCCCGCATGGCGACCTCGGCCGAGTTCTCGTCCTCGGGCACCAGCGAGACCACCGTGGCCGCCGCGGTCATCACAGCGGCACGCGGGGCGACCTCCTCCACCGCCGCCCACAGGGCGGCCACGTCGAGGTCCGTTTCCTGCTCCTCGACCAGCTCCAGTTCCTCGAACAGCACCTTCGCCGCCCGCGCGAGCATCCGCGACGCCTTCTCCAGCTGCGGCAGCGTGGACAGCCGCTCCTTCTCCGTCTTGCGCTTCGCGGTGTTCAGCAGCCGGGTGGCCATCAGGACCTGGAATAGATCCAGGGCCTCGTCGATCGCCTTCGCCTCCAGATGCCGCATCACCGCGGTGAGCATCGCCGTGCGCTTCGGCTCCGCCGCCCGCTCCAGCAACGGCGCCTTCGACCCCAGCGCGTACCGGGCCAGCGCCGCCATCCGGTTCGGCGGGATCTGCGACAGCCTCAGCCGCCCGAGCCGGTACGCGCCGATCTCGTCCACCCGCTCCAGCGCGCGGGCGAACGCCGTCCCGGTCGTCCGCGTCGGCGGCCGGCGCAACCGCTCCAGCTCCGAGAACCGGGAACCCTCCGGCGTCTTCAGCGTCGCCACCAGATCCCCAGGCAGCGCCGGGTCCGCCCGGCGAGCAGCGCCCGCGACCGTGGCGTGCAGCCGCTTCTCCGCGACCTTCCGCGCCTCCGACACCTGCCGGGCCAGCACCGACACCCCCGGCAGCAGCACTCGGTGACGGCGCAGCCAGCCCACCGCATGGTCGAACAACGCCTTCGGACCCTCGGCATGCGTCCACGCCCGCCCATGCAGGAACGTACGGAACCGCCGGCCCCACTCAGCGTCCTCGTAGGGGTGGTAGCCGTAGGCGTCCCGGATCTCCCACGCGTGGTCGTACAGAGTCTGACGCCGCTCGGTGTACCGCTTGACCACCGACGGGTCCTCGATGCCGAGCTGCGCGGCTAGATGCTCGACCACCGGCCACGGCACCGCAAGCGGGTCCTCCAGGAACAGACCGACGTACCTCACTGTGCACATCTGGAGCGCGAACCCAAACTGGTGATGCTTCGTACGCCGCAGGGCGATCAGGTCCCGGTCCACGTCGTCCAGGAAGAAAAACCGCTCCAGCTCGGGCCTCGTCGGCTCCTCGGCGAACGTCCCGTACGCCTCGGCCTGCTCATCACTCAGAAATTCCACCGGCACGAGCCGGACCGTAGCCAGCCCCGGAGCAGGCCCGAAGACGTTTCACCGAACCCCAGCAGCAAAGTGGATCACTGTGCTAGACGGCCATGATCGTTCTCACCGATAACCGCTGTACCGATGTTCCCCGAGGCCGTACCACACCCGCCGCTTCACCATGGTGCCCCGGCTGAAGAAGGCGCTACGGGTGCCGACCCCGGCCGACCGCGGACCGGGCCGGCCATGGCGGCCGGGCACCCCGCCGCCGGCGCCGATCGACCCAGACCTGCCGAGCGCGGACATCCGCATCGGCTACGCCCGCTGCTCGACCCTCGGGCAGGAACTCGACTCCCAACTCGACGCGCTCAGCGAGCACGGCATCCCGAGGGACAAGATCTTCAGCGAGAAGATCAGCACCCGCGTCCGCGTACGGCCCAAGTTCGAGGAAGCGCTGCGGACCGCGCGGGAGGTCAAGGCGCACGCCCCGCACTGCCGAGTCATCTTCACCGTGTACGAGATGAAGCGCCTCGGCCGCGACGCCGCCGAACTCACCGCGCTCGCCGACCACCTCACCGCCCACGGCCTGGTCCTGGAGATGTTCGCCGGACCCCTGCCCGGCATCTACGACCCCACCGGCCCCGGCAAGCTGCTGTTCGCGTTCTTCGCCGCGATGGCGGAGACCGAGCGGGAGAACATCCGCGAGTCGACCCTGGAGGGGCTCGACACCGCGGCCCGCAAGGGCAAGCACGGCGGCCGACCCCCGGTCATCACCGCCGACATGCTCCACACCGTGCACCGCCGCCGCGCGGGCGGGCGGCGAGTCCGCCGAGCAGATCCAGCCCGACCTGATCATCCCCACCGGCAAGCGCAAGGGACAGAACCCCTCGGTGGCCAGCATCTACCGGGCGCTCGCCGAACACGCCAAGCGCGAGGCATACCCCGAAGCCGTCGAGGCAGCCCACGCCGACTTCGCCGCCCTCCAGGCGGCCAGCGAACTCCCTGGGTCCCGCCTTGCTCTCCCTGACCGAGCGTCACTCTGATTACAGAGAGCTACTTGTCACTTCGTCGTAGCTTCGGGAGAACAGGGCCATGGCGTCCGGCCGGGTGCCGCCCCCGGCACCCGATCCGTGCCGGGGGCGGGGCGGGCCGTCAGGCGGGGCGCCCGGCGGCCGTGCCGTCGGCGGCGGGCAGCGCGTCGCGGCCCTCGCCGGGGCGCAGCCAGCACTTGGCGTAGTGGTCGTAGCCCACCTCGAAGTCCTCCGGCATGCGCGCGCAGACATCCGTCGCCGAGGGGCAGCGGTCCCGGAAGGTGCATCCGGGATCGTCGCCGGGCAGGGTGGAGTTGCCCGCCGGCTCCAGGCCGAGCGCCTCCCTGAGCCGGTCCCGGTCGCGGGCGTCGGGGTTGGGGGCCGCGGCCGCGAGGATCTTCGTGTACGGGTGCCGCGGGTTGAGGATGACCTCGTCCGCCGGGCCCCTCTCCACCACGCGCCCGCGGTACATCACCAGGATGTCGTCGGAGAAGTGCCGCGCGGTGGCGAGGTCGTGGGTGATGTAGAGGACGGCGAGGTCGTCCTCGCGCTGGAGGCGGGCGAGGAGGTTGAGGACGCCCAGCCGGATGGAGACGTCCAGCATCGAGACCGGCTCGTCGGCGATGACGACCCGGGCGCCGGGCGCCAGGGCGCGGGCGATCGCCACGCGCTGGCGCTGCCCGCCGGAGAGCTCGTGCGGGCGGCGCCGGGCGATGTCGGCGGCCGGGGTCAGGTTGACGCGCTCCAGGAGCTCCTCGGCCAGCCGCCGGGTCTCCTCCCTGGTCTTCGCCCGGCCGTGCAGCTTCAGCGGGCGCGCCAGGTGGTGCTCCACGGTATGGAAGGGGTTGAGCGAGGCGAACGGGTCCTGGAAGACCATCTGCACGTGGTCGCGGTAGTCGCGGTCGGCCACCCGGGTGCCGTCGGACCGGGTGGCGGTGATCCGCCCGGCGGTGGGCCTCTCCAGACGGGCGATCATCCTGGCGACCGTGGACTTGCCCGATCCCGACTCGCCGACCAGTGCCACGGTCCGGCCGGGGGTCAGGGTGAAGGAAACGTTGTCGACGGCGCGGAACCGGGAGTGCCGCAGCCCCGAGCGGATGGAGAAGTCCTTGACCAGGTCGCGTACTTCGAGCGTCGTCATCGCGGACCCGCCTCCTTCACGGTCGTTTCGGTGTGCTCGCGGGCGCTGGACTCCCCGGTGCGGACAAACGCGCCCCGCTCGCCGGTGAGACTGGGGAAGGAGTCGAGCAGCCTGCGGGTGTAGGGGTGCCGCGGGCGCCGGTGGATCTCCTCGGCGGTGGCGTACTCGACGACCTCGCCGTCGCGCATGACGGCGATCCGGTCGCTGAGCTCCAGGAGCAGCGGCAGGTCGTGGGTGATGAAGACGACGGCGAAGCCGAGCTCGTCGCGGAAGCGGAGGATCTCCCGGAGGATGCCGCGCTGGACCACCACGTCGAGGGCGGTGGTGGGCTCGTCCATGATCATCACCTGGGGGTCGAGCAGCAGCGCCATGGCGATCATGACGCGCTGGCGCATGCCCCCGGAGAGCTCGTGCGGGAAGGAGTCCAGCCGCCGCGGATCGACGCCGACCAGGCGGAGGACCTCGGCGCACCGTTCCCTGCGGGCCCCGGCGGACATCCCGGGCCGGTGCGTGGTGAGGACGTCCTCCATCTGCGCCCCGACGGAGATCACCGGGTTGAGGGCGTTCATCGCGCCCTGGAAGACCATCGACAGCTTCGACCAGCGGAAGGCCCGCAGCTCCTCCTTCTCCAGGGCGAGCAGGTCGATGTCCGTGCCGTCGCGGTCGTGGAAGACCACCGTTCCCGAGGTCACCTCGGCCGGCGGCCGGTGGAGCCGGTTGATCGCGTAGGCGAGGGTGGTCTTGCCGCAGCCGGACTCGCCCGCCAGGCCGAGGATCTCGCCGCGGCCAAGGGTGAGCGAGACGTCCTTGACGGCGTGCGTGGACTTCTCGCCCCGGTAGACGACGTTGAGGTTCTCGACGGTCAGGACGGCGTCCCGGCCGGAGGCGTCGCGCCGGGGCAGCGGACGCGCCGTCCCCTTCCGGGCGGCCTCGTTCCGGGCGGCCCGGCGGGTGCGGCGGGTGGTGGCCGGCACCGTGCGGAGCCTGGGGTTGATGATCTCGTCGATGCTGAAGTTGATCAGGGAGAGGCCGCAGCCGAACAGCGCGATGGCCAGGCCGGGCGGGCCGAACCACCACCACGCCCCGTACTGCAGCGCGAAGCCGTTCTGGGCGTAGTAGAGCATCGTGCCGAGCGTGTCGGAGTTGGAGGCGCCCAGGCCCAGGAAGGACAGGCCCGCCTCGCTGAGGATCGCCAGGATGACGGCGAACACGAACTGCGAGGCCATCAGCGGCAGCAGGTTCGGCAGGATCTCCACGGAGACGATCCGCCACGGCTTCTCGCCGGCCACCTTCGCCGCGGCGACGTAGTCGCGGTTGCGCAGGGAGAGGGTCTGGGCCCGCAGCACCCGGGCGGAGGCCGCCCAGCCGGTGACGGCCAGCACGACCGCGATGGTCCACCAGCCGCGCTGCTCGACGGGGACGAAGCCCGCGATGACGATCACCAGCGGCAGGCCGGGGATGACCAGCATGACGTTGGAGAAGAGGGAGAAGCCCTCGTCCACCGCTCCGCCGACGTAGCCGCCGATGACGCCGAAGACGGCGGAGAAGAGAGTGGCCAGGATGCCCACCAGCAGGCCGATCTGCAGCGATCCGCGGGTGGAGTGGGCCAGCTGGGCCAGCACGTCCTGGCCGGTCTGGGTGGTGCCCAGCCAGAACTCCCCGCTGGGGGAGGTCATGCCGATGTTGCGGACCGTGTCGGGGTTCCCCACGAAGAAGGGCCCGAGGATCCCGAAGAGGGCGATGGCGACGACCAGGCCGAGGCCCACGCCGAGCTTGGGCGACCAGCGCGGCAGCATGGCCCGCCAGCCGCTGTTGCCGGTCCGCCGGACGGCGGCTCCGGCGGACGGGTTGGTGTTCGTCACGGTGTCGGTTCCTCAGCTCTCAGTTGCCGGCGCGGGTGCGGGGGTCGATCAGGCCGTACAGCAGGTCGACGACCAGGTTGGCGCCCAGCACCGCCACCGTGATGACCAGGAAGATCCCCTGCATCAGGGCGTAGTCGTTGTTCTCCACGGCCTGCAGGAGCCTCGATCCGATCCCGGGGTAGGAGAAGACCTGCTCGGTGATGATCGATCCGGAGACCACGAAGCCGAGGGAGATCGCGAAGCCGGCGACCGAGGGCAGGACCGCGTTGCGCGCGGCGTAGCGGGTCATGATGCGGCGGTCGCGCAGGCCCTTGGCCTGGGCGGTGAGGATGTAGTCCTCCGACACCGTCGAGACCATCATGTTCCGCATCCCCAGCAGCCAGCCGCCGACCGAGGAGAGCACGATCGTCAGGGCGGGCAGGGTGCCGTGGTAGACGGCGGAGGCGATGAACTCGCCGTTCCAGCCGGGGCTCAGGATGACGTCGTACCCGCCGTTGAGGGGGAACCACTTCAGGGTCGAGGCGAAGAGCGCGACCAGGATCAGCGCCAGCCAGAAGTACGGCACCGCAGCCAGGACGGTGGTGGCCGGGATGAGCGAGTCGAGCCAGGAGCCGCGCTTCCAGCCGACCAGGGTGCCGAGTCCGATGCCGAGCAGGAACGACAGCAGGGTCGCGATCCCCACCAGCACGATCGTCCAGGGCAGGGCGTCGGCGATGACGGTGGAGACGTCGGTCGGGAAGACGCTCACCGAGACGCCCAGGTTCCCGCGGAGCATGTTGGCCAGGTACGAGAAGTACTGGCTGATCAGAGGGTCCCCCGTGTCGGTTCCGAGGAGGAGTTCGTAGGATCTGCGGACCGACGGGTCGGCTGCGCCGCCGCGTTGCTGCAGCTTCGCCATGAGGGTGTCGACCGGGTTCCCCGGCATCATCCTCGGGATGAAGAAGTTCAGGGTCAGCGCCGCCCAGAGGGCGACGAGATAGAACCCGAGCTTCCGGGCGTAGTACCTCACCGATCGCCGCCTATCACTGTGTCTCCTCCTCGGAACCGTTCACTGCCGCCGGGCCGTCAGCCGGCCGGCTTGAGGGCCTTGTAGATCTGCGCCTGGTCGGGGCGGCTCCAGACCGCCGGAACGGCGTAGAGGTTGTACTCCGTGGGCCAGCCCTCGAACTTCGCGGCGTGGTACTCGCTGGTGGTGCCGGCGGTCATGACCGGGATGTAGGGCATGTCCCGCTCCAGCTCGGCCTGGATGACGTCGTACTGCTTCTGGCGCTCCCCGGCCGCCTCGGGGTCGAGCTCCTTGAGCGCCCGGAGCGCCTTGTCGACCCTGGGGTTGCTGTACCGGGAGAAGTTCGGGTTGGCCGCCTCGCCGACCTCGGCGGTGGTCTCGGTGCTGAAGAAGTAGCTGTAGATGTAGAACGGGTCGGGCGACGGCCCCGGGTACAGCGCGTCGATCAGCAGCTGGTAGTTGCCCTGGCCGCGGGCCTCGGACCACTCGTTCCAGGAGGACTGCTGCGGGGTGACCTTGATGCCGGCCTTCTTCAGCTGCTCGGCCAGGGTGTCGACCGCGGTGATGTAGTCGGTCCAGCCGGAGACGACCCTGACGGTCAGGGCCAGCTTCTGCCCGTCCTTGGCGTAGATGCCGTCCGAGCCCTTGGTGTAGCCGGCCTCCTCGAGGATCCGCTCCGCCTTGGAGGCGCTGGGCTGCATGGGGGCCAGGTTCTCCTCCAGCTTCTTGGAGATGAGCTCCTTGTTGGTCTCCACCTGCACGAATCCGGGGGAGATCTGGCTGGAGGTGTTCTGGAACGCCAGCGAGTTGAGCTGGGTGCGGTCCATGGCGTAGTAGATCGCCCTGCGCACCGCCGGGTCCGTCTGCGGCCCCTTGCAGCCCAGCTCGGCGTTGGCGCACGTCATCAGGACGGTCTGGTTGAGCGGGACCGTGACGGCCTTGTAGCCGGGGTAGTTCTTCTCGACGTTCTGCATGTCCGGGACGGGACCGGTCTGCCAGTCGATCTTCCCCGCCGCCAGGGCGTCCGCGCCGGCCTGGTTGCCCGACAGGGCCAGGTAGCGGACCTGCTTCAGGGCCGGCTCGCCGTCCCAGTAGCCGGGGTTGGCCTTGAGGGTGAACGCCTGGCCCTTGAACTCGCCCAGGGTGTACGGGCCGGTGCCGACGGGCTTGCGGACGGTGTCCTTGGAGGGCTCGTCGATGTCCTTCCAGATGTGCTCCGGGACGATGAAGATCTTGCCGAGGATCTGCGGCCCGTCCATGTAGGAGGGCTTGTCGAAGGTGATCCTGACGTGGGTGTCGTCGACGGCCTCCGCCCTGCCCTTGTAGCCGGTGCTGTTCATCTCCTTGTGCTTGGAGATCATGTCCAGCGTGAACACCACGTCGTCCGCGGTGAACTTCTCGCCGTCGGACCACTTGACGCCCTTGCGCAGGGTGATCGACAGCTCGGTGCCGTCCTCGTTCCAGGAGTACTCGGTGCCCAGCAGCGGCTTGGCGGGCTCGTCGCGGACCTGGTTGAAGTAGAAGAGCGACTCGAAGATCGTGCCCGGCCCCTCGATCATGCTCGGCGAGAACGGGTTGAAGTTGGCCTGGTAGTCGCCCGCCTGCCCCGTGTAGACCACCAGGGTCCCGTCCTTGCCGCCGCCCGAACCGCTCGACTCCGAGCACGCCGTGGCCAGCAGGGCGATGGCGGCCATCCCGGCCGCCGCCACGCGCACACGGCGGCGTCTTGCTTGCTGGAACATGATGGATGGATCCTCTCGTGACTGGAGGGGCACGTCGGTGTGCCGTTCGGCCGCCTCGCGGGCGGGCGGGGTCGCTCACGTGGGGCGATTCTTAAGTCACCGAAGAAACAAAGTCAATACTTCTGTCGCACACTGGCGTCACATGCCTACGGGGAGGAACCGCGGCGGACCTCCGGCACCCCGGGGCGACCTCACGGGACACCGGAAAGGGCGCGGAAGGGATCGCGGAGGGAAGCGCGGTGCGCGGCGGAGGGCCGCGCCCGTCCCCGCGGGCGGGCACTTGCCCCCCTTCAATAGGCAAATAAACTAACGATTCGGTGCGTGCGGCACAGGGCCGAGCGGACCGCATCGGCAGCGTGGACGGCCCCGGCGGGGCGCGGGCGGAGGAACCAGTGAGCGGACCAGCGCGGGCCACGGCCCACGCGAGCAGCAGGGCGGCCGTGCTCGACGTGATCCGCGCGGCGGGCACCATCAGCCGGGTCGGCCTCATCAACGCGACCGGCTTCACCGGCGCGACGATCTCGACCGTCGTGCGCCGGCTCATCGACGACGGGCTCGTGGTCGAGACCGGCCGCGCGGAGTCCACCGGGGGCAAGCGCCGGGTCCTGCTCCAGCTCAACCAGTCGTCCCGGTACGCGGTCGGGGTCCACCTCGACCACGCCGGCCTCACCTACGTCCTGACCAATCTCGGCGGCTCGGTCGTCGCACGGATGTCCCGGGCCGGCGCGGGCGCCGAGGACCCCCCGGCGGTCGTCGCGCGCATGGCCGGCGAGGTCGACGCGCTCATCGAGAGCGTCGGGGTCAAACGCGAGCGGGTCCTCGGCCTGGGGCTGGTCTCCCCCGGCCCCCTCTCCCCGACCAGCGGGATGCGGCTGACCCCTCCCCTGATGCGGCACTGGGAGGACTTCCCGCTCGACCGCGCGCTCCAGGAGGCCACCGGGCTGCCCGTCGTCTCCGACAACGACGCCACGGCGGCGGCCCTCGGCGAGCACTGGTCCGGCGGGGTCGGCGGCACCTCCACCTTCGCCGCCCTGTACATGGGCACCGGCATCGGCGCGGGCCTGCTGGTGGACGGGATCACCTACCGCGGCGCCAGCGGGAACGCCGGCGAGATCGGCCACAGCTGCCTGGAGATGGAGGGGCCCGAGTGCTGGTGCGGGGCCCGCGGCTGCGTCGAGGCGCTGGCCGGCCCCTCCGCGGTCGTCGCCGCGGCCCGTGCCGACGAGGAGCTGGCCCGCGCGGCCGGGCTGGCCGGCGCCTCCCGGCGCGGCCGGCCGTCGTCCGTGACCGCGGACTTCGCGGCGGTCACCCGCGCCGCGCACCGCGGCGCGCCGGGGGCCCGCGCGCTGCTGGAACGCTCGGCGCGCTATCTGGCGGTGGCCGCCCGCACGCTCGCCAACGTCATGGACCTGGAACTGGTGGTGCTCACCGGCCCGAGCCTGGCGATCGCGGGGTCGGTGTACCTGCCCGTGGTGCAGGAGGAACTCGACCGCGCGTTCTTCTCCCGCGCGGCGCACTCGGTCGAGGTCCGGCTCTCGCGGTCGGCCGCCACCGCGCCCGCGATCGGCGCGGCGGCCATGGTGCTCCAGTCGGAGCTCGTGCCCCTGCGTCAGGGGCTCCGCCTGCCGGAGAACCTGGCGGACTCCGAGCCCGTCCCCGTGCGGTCGGCCGGCGCCTGAGCGGCGCGGTGAGCGCACGGCCGGCGCCGCGGGATCGCTCCGCGGCGCCGGCCGTCCCCGTACCGCCGCCCGGATCAGACGGCGGTGACCCGCACCCCTTCGCCGTGGGCCGCGCGCTCGCCGCGCGCGAACAGCGAACCCAGCGTCCACGTGCCGGGACCGAGCGCGGCGATGAGGAGGAAGGCCCAGCAGAACATCGCGGCCGCCTCACCGCCGTTCTCGATGGGGAAGAGACCCTCGGGCTGGTGGTTGACGAAGTAGGCGTACGCCATCGAGCCCGAGCAGACCAGGGCTGCGGCCCGCGTGCCGAGGCCGAGCATCACCAGGACGCCGCCGACGAGCTGGATCGCCGCGGCCCACCAGAGGGGCCACTGGCCCACCCCGGGCACATGGCCGCTGTGGGGGCCGCCGAGCACGTCGAACAGGGTCGCCGCGCCGTGGCAGGCGAACAGTAATCCCACCACCATGCGGTAGAGCGCGAGTACATGGTCCTTGTGCCTGTCCAGCAGTTCCACGGGGTGTCCTCTCTGTGCCGTCGTACCGCCGGTCACCGTGTTGCCACCGGTGCCGCGACAGCCATGTCGTAAGCGAGCTGGGGGATGAACCGGCCGGCCCGGCGCGGCCGTCCGCCTCGCCGGGGAGCGCGGCCCACAGGAAGGCGGCGATCCGGTCGCCGCCCGTCCGGTCGGTGCCGGGGGTGCCGACCGCCCGTCCGGACGGGTCGCACCACTGCCCGCCGGCGGGACCGTTGCCGTTGCGGCCGGTGTCGGTCACGGCCTTCGGGTCCGGCGAGCCGGCCGCGTTCGGCACCGCCTTGGCGTGGGCGACCTCGTCGGCGGTGCGGTTGTAGTCGGAGACGTTGACGGAGATGCCGTCGGCGCTGTCGGCGATCCCGGCGGCCTTCAGCCGGGCTGCCATCTCCGCCGGGGCAGCCGGCCGGAGAGCGTGGCGTCGAAGTACACCTTCGCCCGGGGGAAGGTCGTGCGGAGCATGCGTACTCCTCGGTGGGGGGATGTGAACCACCGCCTCGCGGCGGCGCGGCCCCGGACCGCCCGTCCCGGGTCCGCCCCTCTTCCGGCGGCACGAACGGGTGGGGACGTTCGTGCCGGAGGAGGGACGTGGACAGTGACCGCGGGCGGGCGCGGGAGCGTGGTCACCGGATCGGCGGTGCGGCACCACGGTGGACGCCGACCGTCGGCCACCGACCGCCGATCCGGGGCGTGGGGTGGGACATATTTTGGGAGCGCTCCCAAGAAGAGTAATCACACAGGAGTTCACGTCAAGGGAAACTGCCGGGTAAGTACGGTGCGGCACCCAGGTGAACAGGCACGCAGCCGCGGCATGGCCGTCACGGCGCCTCAGGAAAAGTGAAACGAACCGCTCCAGATTTATGGGAGCGGTTCCATAAGGGTGGTCCGGATGCCGTGCCGCACGGTCACCGGCCGGACGGCCGTCCGGCCGGTGGACCGGACCGGCTCGCGGCGGAACCCTCGCAGCCGGCCGCGGCCAGGTCGTCGTAGACCATCAGCCCGTCCGCCCGCAGCCGCACGCCCGGGGTCGGCGCGTGCGGTACGAGCCTGCCGTCGTGCATCAGGTGCGCCACGCGGACGCCCCGGGTCACCACCGCGGCGTCGGCGATGAGACGGCGGTGGCAGCGCCACCACACCGCCTCGCTGCACATGACGGCGGTCCGGACCCGGCCGGCGTCCTCCAGCAGCCGGTCCAGCGCCTCCCGGAAGGACGCGTCCCGGGTGTGGGCGGCGTACGCCCGGAAGGAGGCGTTGCGCCAGACCGTGTCGGGCGAGTCGGACGGCGGACGCCGGTACCCGCCCAGCCTCTCCTCCCAGCGGTAGCCGACACCGGCCCCGGGCAGCCACTCCCGGAGCCGGTCGCGGCCGACGTCCGGGTCGCGGCGGCTGCCCGGGAACGCGCGGACGTCCACCACCAGGGCGACACCCGCCCCCGTCAGCAGCCGGAGCAGCCGCTCCCGGCCCGCGGTGCCGTGGCCGAAGGTGAGCAGGGCGTCGGCGGCGGCAGGGGTGACCGGGATCGATGCCTCCGTACCGCCCATGCCGGCCCGTCCTTCCCGGTGCTCCGAGTCCCGCGCGGTTCCCGCGCACTTCCCTGGGTACCCGTCCCTTCCAGCGGCACGCGCCCGCGGGGGCCGCGCACGGACCGTCGTCGCCATGCGCGCGGGCCCCGCTCGGGGTTGAATGGCCGAAGCAGCGTCGCACTCCCCGGGAGCGAGGCAACCGAGTGAACCCGACCACGCACCTTCACGACGTCGATCCCCTGCCGGGTGGTGCGGTCGTGTTCGTGCTGGACGGGCGCGGGGCCGTGCTGCGGTGCACCTCCTCGGTGCTGGATCTGACCGGGTACTCCGCCGAGGAGATCCGCGGGCGGCGGATGGCCGGCCTCGCCGCCGACCCCGGCCTCTGGGAGGGCGTCCTCGGCGCGGCCCCCGGGAAGCCCTCCGAGATCCACACCGCCCTGCGGCACCGCGACGGCGTGCCGGTCGAGGTGTCCGCCGAGGTGCTGACGCTGCCCGACGGGAGCGGGGCGCGGTTCCTGGTGTGCGCCGTCCCCTCGGCCCTGGGACGGCGCTGGACGGAGGACCAGGCGCTGATCCGCGCGCTGTTCACCCAGAGCCGCATCGGGCTGATCATCCGCAACACCGACCTGATGACGACCCGGGTGAACCTCACCCCCGAGTTCTTCGGTCTCTCCCCCGGTCCCGGCCTCCCGCCGCGGGCCCCCGGCATGAGGCTCTCGGAGCTCCTCGTGCCGGAGGACGCCGCGGCGTTCGAGGAGCGGTTCCGCGGTGTCATCGAGACCGGCGAGTCGCTCATCGACTGGGAGCACTCGGCGCGGCTGCTGCGCGTCCCCGACCGGGAACGGGTGCTGTCCGTGTCGATCTTCCGGCTCGAGGACCCGCACGACCGCGCCATCGGGGCCGCGGCGGTCTTCACCGACGTCACCGAGCAGTCCCTGGCCCGGCGGCGGATGTCGCTCCTGCACGCCGCCGCCACGCGCCTGGGGCAGACCCTGGACATCGTCCGCAACGCCGAGGAGCTGGTCCGGATCCTGGTGCCGGACTTCGCCGACCTGGCGTGCGTCGACCTGTCCGACACGGTGTTCCAGGGCCGGGAGCCCGGCGTCTTCGCCCCCGGGACGCATCTGCGCCGGGTCGTGGTCGGTCCGGAGGGCGACGCCTGGCCGGCGGAGATGTACCAGCGCGGGGAGACCCTCCGCGCCCGCGACCTGGAGAGCGACGTCCTCCGCGACGGGCGCCCCTTCCTCGTGCCCGATCTGGCGGCCCTGCGGGAGGAGGTGGACCTCGACGCCGAACGGCGGCGGCTGGCCTTCCCCGACGCGGCGACCTCGGCGCTGATCGTCCCGCTGCACGCCCGGGGGCATGTGCTGGGCGTCCTGGGGCTGTGGCGCAACGGGAGCCGCACCCCGTTCTCCGACGGCGACCTGCCCCTGGTGGAGGAGATCGCGTCCCGGGCCTCGCTGAGCGTGGAGAACGCCCGGCGCTACACCTCCGAGCTCCGCACGGTCGAGAGCCTCCAGCGCAGTCTGCTGCCGCCGGCGGGGGTGGAGCTCAGCGCGGCGGAGACCGCCGGGGTGTACGTACCGGCCGGCACCGCGGCGGGGGTGGGCGGCTGCTGGTACGACGTCATCCCGCTGTCCTCCTCCCGGGTGGCCTTCGTCATCGGCGACGTGGCCGGGCACGGACTCGGCGCGACGGCCACCATGGGCAGGCTGCGCACGGCCGTGCAGACCCTCGCCGACCTGGACCTCTCGCCGGAGGAGCTGCTCACCCACCTGGACGACCTGGTCCTGCGGCTGTCCGCCACCGAGCCGCAGGCCGGCGACGGGGAGAGCAGCGTGGTCGGCGCGACCTGCCTGTACTGCGTGTACGACCCGGTCACCGGACGGTGCGCCATGGCCAGCGCGGGGCATCCGCCGCCCGTCCTGGCCGGAACGGGAGGGGCGACCCGCTGCGTGGACCTCAGGCCGGGGCCCGCCCTGGGCATGGGCGGCATGCCCTTCGAACCGCTCGAGGTGCATCTCGGACCGGGCAGCGTGCTGGCCTTCTACACCAGCGAGCTGGTGGCCCACGGCTCCCCCAGGGGCTGCGCCGACGACCAGCTGAAGCGGCTGGGCGAGGGCCTGGAGAACGCCGTGGCCGCGGGCGACGCGCCCACCGGGATCGGACGCGCCCTGCTGGACCACGTCCTGACCGAGCCGCCCACCGACGACGTGGCCCTCCTCGTGGCCAAGGTGCGGTCCCTGCCCGACGACGCCACCGCGTCCTGGCGGTTCACGGCCGACCCCACCGTCGTCGGCCAGGCGCGCGAGCTGGTCACCGAGCAGCTCACCACCTGGGGCCTGGAGGAGCTGACCTTCACCACCGAGCTGATCGTCAGCGAGCTGGTCACCAACGCCATCCGCTACGCCGGGTCCCCCATCGGGCTGCGGCTGATCCGGGACAAGGCGCTGATCTGCGAGGTCTCCGACCCCAGCCAGACCCAGCCGCACCTGCGCCGCGCCCGGCTGACCGACGAGGGGGGCCGGGGCCTGTTCCTCATCGCCCAGATAGCGCACCGCTGGGGCAGCCGGTACACCTCCTCAGGCAAGACGATCTGGACCGAGCAGCCGCTCACGGGCTTTCTGTGAGTCCCGCCGCCGGCCGCCCGTCCGCCTCCGCGGCGGCCGGCTCCGGACCCTTCCGGTACTGCTGCGGGCTGACCCCGTACACGCGCCGGAAGGCGGAGCTGAGCGCGAACGCGCTGCCGTAGCCGACCTGCCGGGCCACCGCGCCGATCGTGGCGTCCGTCCCGCGCAGCAGGTCGGCGGCGAGGGACAGCCGCCAGTCGGTCAGGTACGCCATGGGCGGCCGGCCGACCAGGGAGGTGAAGCGGCGGGCCAGGGCCGCGCGGGAGACGCCCGCGCGGGCGGCCAGTCCGGCGACCGTCCAGGGGCGGGCCGGGTCCTCGTGGAGGAGCCGCAGGGCGTGTCCCACCACGGGGTCGCCGTGCGCCCGGTACCAGGCCGGCGCCCCCGCCTCCGGGCGGGCGAGCCAGGACCGCACCACGTTGATCAGCAGCAGGTCCAGCAGCCGGTCGAGGACGGCCTCCTGGCCGGGCTCCGTCCTGGCGATCTCCTCGCCGAGCAGCGGCACCAGGGGGCAGTCCCAGTCGTCGTGGGAGAGGACCAGCAGGGCCGGCAGGGCGTCCAGCAGCCGGCGGCCGATCTCGCCGGGCATCCGGTAGGTGCCGATCAGGAGCACCGTGGAACCGTCGGGGTCGTTGCCCCAGGTGCGCACGCCCAGGTCCATCGCGCCGCACAGCTCCTCGCCGTCCGGGGTGGTGGAGCGGCCCCCGGGGTGGATCACGGCCTGGGGCGGGGTGGCCGGATCGTCGGCGAAGGTGTACGGGGCCGGGCCCCGCACGACCGCCACGTCGCCGGCCTCCAGCCGTACGGCCCCGCCGCCGCCGGGGACCGCCCAGGCCCCGCCCCGCAGGAGGACGACCAGGGTGAGCGGCGCGCGGTCCTGCACGCGGACGGACCAGGGCGGGTTCAGAACCGCCCGCATCAGGAACGCCCCCCTGGCCCGGGGGCCGTCCAGCAGTCCCGTCAGCGCGTCCATGGGCCTGGAGTGTAGACGCGCGGACATGGGGGCGAGCCTCTCGGCGATGGACCGGTCCCGGCCCGCCGGATTGACTGGGGCCGGCCGCGGGCGGACGGCCGCCCGCTCTCCCGGTTCCCGTGCGCTTCCCGTCCCCGGAGGTTCCCCGTGTCCGAACTCCGCACCGCCGTACTGCTCGTGGCCACCGTGTCCACCGGGCTGGTGGCGGGCCTGTTCTACGCCTACGCCTGTTCCGTCATGCCCGGTCTGGGCCGGTCCGGCGACCGGACGTTCGTCGAGGCCATGCAGCGGATCAACGTGGCGATCCTCAACGGGTGGTTCGCCGTCTGCTTCGCCGGCGCGCCCCTGGCCACCGGTGCGGCGGCGGTGCTCCACCTGGGCGGGGGACGGCCGGCGCTGCCGTGGACGGTGGCCGCGTTCGCGCTGTACGCGGTGGTGCTGGTCGTCACCTTCCGGGTCAACGTCCCGCTCAACGACGCGCTGGCCGCGGCCGGCGAGGTGGACCGCGCCGCCGGTCTCGCGGCGGTGCGCGAGCGCTTCGAGGCGCGGTGGGTGCGCTGGAACACCGTGCGGACGGTGGCCGCCGCGGCCTCGTTCGCCTGTCTGGCCTGGGCGCTCGTGCTGCACGGACGTCTCGCCCAGGCCGCCGGGTGACCGTGCGCCCCGGCCGCACCGTCTCGGGCGGCCGGGGCGCACGGGGCGGTCGGCGGTGCGCCGGCACGGCGCGGGGCCGCTTCCGGAAGGCGCGCCGCACGGCGCCGGAGGTGTCGGCGGCCCGTGGGCGGATACCCGGAAGAGGTAACGCCCGCCCAGCCGACGCCGACTCGTACGGGAAGACGTGCCCGTGGCCCAGACCCTGCCGAACTCCGGCCTCCAGCACACCGGTTCGCCGACGCCCGTCCGGGTCCCCCGGCCGGGCGCCCCGCCCCGCCGGGGCCGTCCCCGCGCCGGCCCCGGCGGGGCGGCGCGCGATCTGCGGCGCCTCCTGCTGGTGACGTGCGCCGTACCGGTGGTGGGCTCGGCGGCCGACTTCGCCGTCCTGGCAGGAGTTCCGGCGCACGGCTGGTCGGACGCGCTGCTCCCCTGGCTCCGGCTGCTCTGCTCGGTGGCCGCCGGCGCCTGGCTGGTGCGGCTGTCGGCGGCCCGCGCCGGGCCGGCGGCGCCGCGGACCCGGGCCGCTCTCGCCCTGGCGGCTCTCGCCGCGGGCGCGCGCGCCGTGGACCTGGTGCGGGCCGGCGAGACGCAGGGCGCGGTGGGGAGTCTGGCCACCACCGCCGTGCTGGCCTGGCTCTGCGGGGAACTGGCCGCCTCGCACGGCGCCGGGCTGCGCGGGCTGGGCGTCCGTCCGCCCGGTGCGCGCACCCCGGCCGGACGGCTGACGGCCGTGATGGTCTTCGGCGCCGTCTTCGTCATCGCCTACACCACGGTCGCCTGGATGGCCCATCTCCGGCTGACCCTGTCTCAGACCGCGCCGCGGCTGCCCGTCCTGGACGGGGCGCAGAGCGCGGCGCTGGGCTGGAGCGGCCCCGCGGACATGGTGGCCAACATCCTGTTCACGGGAGTGGCCGAGGAGATGGTGCTGGTCGGCGCCGTCGTCGTCCTGGGGCGCGCCGCGGGCCGCCCGCTGTGGGCCCTGTGCGCGCTCAGTCTGCTGCTCCGGGTCGCGGCCCACCTGTATCTGGGGGTGCCCGGGGTGGCTCTCGCTCTGCTGGGCGTCTGCGCCCTCTTCCTGTACCTGCGCTGCGGCCGGCTCACTCCGCTGGTGGCCGGGCACGTCGTCTACGACCTGGCCGCCTGCTGGGCGCCCTCCGCCGCCGTGCTGAACGCCTGGGCCTTCTGCGCCCTGCTGGTCACCGGCGCCGCGTTCGCGGTGTGGCTCGCCCGGTACGCGCCCGCCGCCGGTCCGGAGGGAGGTCCCGGCCGCTGACGCGTCCTCACCCCGCCGGGATCCGCGTTCCGTCCGCCGCGGCGGACGGCGGACACGGGGCCGATGCCGTTGCCGCCGGGGGCTCCTGCGCGTAAGACAGAAGGCGACAGGAACACCGAAAAACGGCATTCGCATCACATGCCCGCCGAAACGGCGAACAGGGACGGGTCCGGCTCCCGGCTCCGTCCGCGCCGAGACGGTCCCGCCCCACCGGCCGTCCGCGGCCATCGGCGGGAATTCCGGAAGCGGCAGGTGTGCGGGCACCGGACGGGGAACGCGTCCGGTGCCGGTCGGAGCCGGCGGGTCGAGAGGACGCGGGTCATGGCAGTTGGGACGGAAGAGGCCAGGCGGGAGGAGTCTCCCAGGAGGAGCTGGGGGGCGGTGGCGGTCACCTGGCTGACCACCACGGACCACAAGAAGATCGGCATGCTGTACCTGACCAGCTCGTTCGGGTTCTTCGTAATCGGCGGTGTGCTGGCGCTGCTGGTCCGGGCCGAGCTGGCGCGCCCCGGCACTCAGCTCCTCTCCAACTACCAGTACAACCAGGCGTTCACCATGCACGGCGCGATCATGCTGCTGATGTTCGCCACCCCGCTGTTCGCCGGGTTCGCCAACGTCATCATGCCGCTGCAGATCGGCGCGCCCGACGTGGCCTTCCCGCGGCTGAACATGCTCGCGTACTGGTTCTACCTCTTCGGCTCGCTGATCGCGGTGAGCTCCTTCCTCACCCCCGACGGCGCCCCCGACTTCGGCTGGACCGCGTACCCGCCCCTGTCCGACGACACCCGCACGCCCCAGATCGGCGGCGACCTGTGGATCATGGGCCTGGGCCTGTCCGGCTTCGGCACGATCCTGGGAGCGGTCAACTTCATCACCACGATCATCTGCATGCGCGCCCCGGGCATGACGATGTTCCGGATGCCGATCTTCACCTGGAACGTCCTGCTGACCAGCGTGCTGGTGCTGCTGGCCTTCCCGGTGCTGGCGGCGGCGCTGTTCGCCCTGCAGGCGGACCGCACGTTCCAGTCCCACATCTACGACCCGGGCAACGGCGGCCCGATCCTGTGGCAGCACCTGTTCTGGTTCTTCGGCCACCCCGAGGTGTACATCATCGCGCTGCCGTTCTTCGGCATCATCACCGAGGTCATCCCGGTCTTCAGCCGCAAGCCGATCTTCGGCTACGTCGGCCTGGTGGGGGCCACCATCGCGATCACCGGCCTGTCGGTGACGGTCTGGGCGCACCACATGTTCGCCACCGGGGCGATCCTGCTGCCGTTCTTCTCCTTCATGTCCTTCCTGATCGCGGTGCCGACCGGAGTGAAGTTCTTCAACTGGATCGGCACGATGTGGAAGGGGTCGCTGAGCTTCGAGACCCCGATGCTGTGGGCGCTGGGCTTCCTGGTCACGTTCCTCTTCGGCGGTCTGACCGGCGTCATCCTGGCCTCCCCGCCGATGGACTGGCACGTCACCGACAGCTATTTCGTCGTCGCCCACTTCCACTACGTGGTGTTCGGCACGGTGGTCTTCGCGATGTTCGCCGGCTTCCACTTCTGGTGGCCGAAGTTCACCGGCAAGATGCTCGACGAGCGGCTCGGCAAGATCACCTTCTGGACGCTGTTCATCGGCTTCCACGCCACGTTCCTCGTCCAGCACTGGCTGGGCGCGGAGGGCATGCCCCGCCGGTACGCCGACTACCTGGCCGCCGACGGCTTCACCGGGCTCCACATGATCTCCACCATCGGCTCGTTCCTGCTGGGCATGTCGATGCTGCCGTTCTTCTACAACGTCTGGAAGACGGCCAGGTACGCGCCGAGGGTCGAGGTGGACGACCCGTGGGGTTACGGCCGCTCCCTGGAGTGGGCCACCTCCTGCCCGCCGCCGAGGCACAACTTCGTCACCCTGCCGCGGATCCGCTCCGAATCCCCGGCGTTCGACCTCCACCACCCCGACATCGCGGCCATCGACCAGGAGGAGAACGTGGGCCGCCGGGACATCGCCGACGTCACCCCGGAGCGGAAGGGCGACATGGGGTGACCGGGCACCGGCCAAGAAAATGATCACAAACCCTGGTAAACGGTGTAATACCGGCAGCCGGGGGAAGACGATTCGGACGTGGGCGCACCCGCCGACCACTGTCTGGATCTTCGGGAGGACGACATGGCCACGCACGGGAAGAACAAGACGGGCCCCATCCGGGACGACGAACTCAAGCAGGAGATGGAGGGCGAACTCCGCGCGAGCCGGTCGACCCGCATGGAGGAGGACCACGAGCTCCAGCCCTCCGGCGAGGACCAGCCCGACGTGGACCGGGCCCCGAACACCGTTCTCACCGGGGGCACCCCGCCGGGGATGAACCAGGACGACGTCGAGGTGCGCAGCGAGCTGGCCCGGCACCTGGGCAAGGAGCTCTACCCCGCCGACCGCGACGCCGTGCTCGACACTCTGCGCCGGAACAACGCGCCCGACCGCCTGCTGGGCCTGGCCGGGAAGCTGCCGGCCGGCCAGGAGTTCCAGAACGTCCAGGACATCGCCCGGGCGCTCGGCCTGGGCGTGGAGGACGTCACCCACCGCACCTGACGGCACGATCCGCCACGGACCGCTTCCCGCCCGGACGGGGACCGCCCGGAGCCCTCAGGCTCCGGGCCCCCCCGGGCCCTCCCGGCCCCGCCGCGGTCCCCGTCATTCCGGGGCCGCGCGGCGGACGAGCGGACGGGACCGCCCCGGAACACGCCGGGACGGCCCGGAACACGGCAGACCGCGAGAAGACAGGACGAGAGAAGAGAAGGGACGGACATGAGCGACCGGGAGCAGCAGGACCCCACCACCCGCCACCCGCGGCCGGAGTTCCCCCAGCAGGACCAGCCGCACCCCGGCCTGACCGGGCGGATGGAGCCGGAACCCGACCACGGGGAGTCGTCCTACCGCGGCAGCGGCCGGCTGGAGGACCGCAGGACGGTCATCACCGGCGGCGACTCGGGCATCGGGCGCGCCGTGGCGCTCGCCTTCGCCCGCGAGGGCGCGGACGTGCTGTTCACCTACCTCGCCGAGGAGGAGAAGGACGCCCGGGAGACGGCGCGGCTGGTGGAGGAGGCCGGCCGGAAGGCGGTGCCCCTCCTGTGCGACATCCGCGAGGAGTCCGAGTGCCGCCGCCTGGTGGAGCGGGCCGTGTCGGAGTTCGGCCGCATCGACGTCCTGGTGAACAACGCCGCCTTCCAGATGGCGCAGCCGGAGGGCATCGACGGCATCAGCACCGAGCAGTTCGACCGGACGGTGCGCACCAACCTGTACGGGATGTTCTGGCTGTGCAAGTTCTCCCTGCCGCACATCCCCGCGGGGGGCAGCATCATCAACACCACATCCGTGCAGGGGTACAAGCCCAGCCCCCAGCTCCTCGACTACGCCACCACCAAGGGCGCCATCATCGCCTTCACCCAGGGGCTCGCGCAGAACCTGGCCGAGCGGGGCATCCGGGTGAACGCCGTGGCCCCGGGGCCGGTGTGGACGCCGCTGATCCCGGCGACCATGCCCGACACCTCGGAGTTCGGCAAGCAGTCCCCGCTGGGCCGGCCGGCCCAGCCCGCCGAGATGGCCCCCGCGTACGTCTTCCTGGCGTCCCAGGAGGCGAGTTACATCACGGCCGAGATCGTCAACGCCACCGGGGGCACTCCCCTGCCGTGACGGCCCCGGACCCTCTCCGCCGGCCGCCGCATGGCCGTACTCCTTCCGGGTAGGCGTGAACTGACGGAACAAAACATGACACACCAGTCATCACGACCGAAAGAAGGGATGGCGGATGTCCAAGGTCGAGGAGTCGATCGAGGTACGCGTCCCGGTGCGCACCGCGTACGACCAGTGGACGCAGTTCGAGACCTTCCCGGAGTTCATGGAGGGCGTCGAGCGGGTCGAGCAGAAGACCGACACCCTCACCCACTGGGTGACGAAGGTCGCCGGCGCCAAGCGGGAGTTCGACGCCCGCATCACCGAGCAGATCCCCGACGAGCGGGTGGCGTGGACGACGGTCGAGGGTGAGACCCGGCAGGCGGGGGTGGTCACCTTCCACCGCCTGGACGACGGCCGGACCAAGGTGATGCTCCAGATGGACCACGAGCCCGAGGGCGTGGCCGACACCGTCGGCGACAAGCTCGGCATGGTCCGCCACCGCATCAAGGGCGACCTGAAGCGGTTCAAGGAGTTCATCGAGGAGCGGGGCACGGAGACGGGCGCCTGGCGCGGCCAGGTCTGATCCGGTCCTCGTCCGTCCGGCCGCGGGGCTCCTCACCACTCGGTACGGCCGGACGGCCCACGGGACGGCCCCGGAGCGTGCGACACGCTCCGGGGCCGTCCCTTGTCCGCTCCCTCCGCGCCCGGTCCGTGTCCGGCCGGTGTCCGGGAGGCCGCCCGCCGTGCGCCGCTCCCCCGGCGGGCCGCCGGGAGCCGCCGGGGGCCGTTCTCACCTCTCCGCCGCGGTCTCCCGCGCGTCCTCCGCAGTCTCCCCCGCTCCCTCCGCTTCCTCCGCTTCCTCCGGCGCGTCCGGGAGGATCGACGGCACCGCCAGGCGGCGGACCAGCGGGGTCGCGGCGGCGCCCAGCGCCGTGGCCGTGGTGATCGAGCCGAGGGCGATGCCCCAGCCGACCGGGCCGAGCGGGGTGCAGCCGAAGAACTGGCTGACCCCGGGCGTCTGGATGACGGCCGCCAGGGCCGCCGCCGAGCCGAGCCCGGCCATCAGCACGTTGCGGTCCAGTCCCCCGGTCAGCAGCGTCTGGGCGAGCTGGGTGCCCACCACCGAGGCCAGCGCCACCGTACTGGCACGGCGCCCCCGCCCGGTGAGCCGGGCCGCACCCCAGGCCAGCCCCGCACCGAGCGTGGTGGTGGCGCCGCGCAGCAGCACCTCCCGGGACAGGCCGGCGCCCAGGGACCGCTCCGGCCCCTCCCTCAGCAGCGCCTCCGCGCCCTCCGTCGCCGGTTCGCGCACCGCGATGGCCAGGGCGGGGGCGAGGTCGGTGAGGAGGTTGACGAGCATGATCTGCCGGGCGTTCAGGGGCGAGGCGCCGGTCAGGGAGGCGGCCAGCACGCTGAAGGCCACCTCGCCGAGGTTGCCGCCGAGGAGGATGCCCAGCGCGCCCCGGACCGATCCCCACATCGCGCGGCCCTCCAGCAGCGCGGCGATGATCGTCTCCAGCCGGTCGTCGCTGACCACCAGGTCGGCGGCGGCCGTCGCGGCGGGCGTGCCGCGCCGTCCCAGGGCGATGCCGACGTCCGCCAGGCGGATGGCGGGGGCGTCGTTGGCCCCGTCGCCGGTCATCGCCACCACCTTGCCGATGCGCTGGTACGCCTGGACGATGCGGACCTTGTGGTGCGGGCTGCACCGGGCGATCACGTCCAGGGTGGGCAGCAGCTCGTCGAGCTCCTCGTCGCTCAGCTCGTCGATCTCGGCGCCCGTGCACACCTTCTGGTCGGGGTCCTCGCTGACGGTGGCGGCGATGGCGTCGGCGGTGGCGGGGTGGTCGCCGGTGAGCATCACCGTCTGCACCCCGGCCGCGCGCAGCCGCGCGGTGGCCGGGGCGGCGCTGGAGCGCACCGGGTCGGCGAAGGTGACGAAGCCGAGGAAGGCCAGGCCGGAGACGGCGTCGTCGGTGAGGTCCTCGTCCCGGCCCAGCCGGCGCTCGGCCACGGCCAGCACCCGGCGTCCGGCGCCGGCGAGTTCCTCGGCGACGGCGGTGAGCCGCTTCCTGGCGGCGTCGTCGAGCTCGGTCTCCCCGCCGTTCCCGGCGCGCCGGCGGGTGCAGCGCTCCAGCACGTTCTCGGGCGCCCCCTTGACGCTGAGCAGCGCCCCGCGCGAGGTGCGGCCCGCCGTGGCGTGGTAGGCGCGGGACGGCTCGAACGGCAGGGCGTCGGTGCGCCGCCACTGCGGCGCGCCCTGGCGCACGGCCACCTTCGCGCGCCGCGCCCCGACCACCACCGCGCGGTCGGTCTGGTGCTCCATGGGTTCGGACGCGCGGGCGGGCGGGGTGGCGCGCAGCGCCGCGCCCAGCACCGCCTTGCAGACGGCGTCGAGCCGGTCCGCGGGCAGGTCGCGCTCGCCGTCGCTGACGGTGGCGAGCTGGAGTTCCCCCTCGGTGAGGGTGCCGGTCTTGTCGAAGCACAGCACGTCGGCGCGGCCGAGCGCCTCGATGGTGCGGGGGTTGCGCACCAGGGCGCCGTGGTCGGCCAGCCGCCGGGCGGCGGCGAGCTGGGCGGCGTTGACCAGCAGCGGCAGTCCCTCGGGGACGGAGGCGACGGCCAGGTTGACCGCGGAGGCGAGCGTGTCGGCCAGCCTGCGGCCGTGCAGCAGGCCGGCTCCGGCGACCGCGGCGGCCGAGCCGATCGCCAGCGGCAGGCTGGTCCTGGTCAGCTCGTGCAGCCGGGACTCCACCCCGGTGGCGGGGGCCTTCTGCCGGGCGGTGGCCAGGCTGCGCCCGACCTCGGTGGCCGACCCGGTGGCCACCACCACGGCCACCGCGGTGCCCGCCGAGACCGTGGTGCCCTCGTAGAGCATGGAGCGGCGGTCGGCGATCTGCGCGGCGACCACCGGCGCCGGGTCCTTGGCCACCGGCAGGGACTCGCCGGTCAGCGAGGACTCGTCGACCTCCAGTCCGTCGGCCTGGAGCAGCCGGCAGTCGGCGGGCACCACTTCCTGGGAGCGCAGCACGACCACGTCCCCGGGCACCAGGTCGCCGGCGGCCACCAGGCGCTCGGTCCCGCCCCGCCGGACCCGCGCGCCGATCGCCGAGCGGGCGAACAGCTCCGCCAGGGCCCGGTCGGTCCGCACCCGCTGGACGGCGCCCACCAGGGCGGAGGCGCCGGTGATCCCCGCCACCAGCGCGGCGTCGGTCTGCGACCCCACGGCCGCCGACAGGGCGGCGCCCGCCGCGAGCACCGGGGTGAGGGGGTTGGCCAGCTCCTCGACGAACGCCGCGGGCAGGCTGATGCCCCTCGGCTGCTCGGAGTCCGTCCCCTTCGCCGCCCGGGCCTCGGCCTCCCCCCGCTCCAGGCCCCGGTCCGTGGTGCCCAGGCGCTCCAGGACGCGGTCGGCGGGCATCAGGTGCCAGGGCGTGGTCTCCACCGGCGGGGTCACCGGGCGGGACAGCAGCTGCCGGGCGCGCCAGGTGCCCAGGCAGAACGCCGCGGTACCGGCGGTGGTGTTCGCCGCCGCGCCCCGGGCCGTCGCCTGGAAGGCGGGCGCCTGGAGGGCCGCGATCGCGCCGACGCCGCTGCCGCCCGCGGCCAGGATCCGGCTCTCGCGGTCGACCTGGGCGGCCACGCCCACCGCGTCCACGATCAGCCCCACCGCCTCCAGGTCGGTGCCGGCCAGGACGTGGGCGCCCCACGGCGCCGGCTCGCCGTCCCGGTGCACGCCGATCCCGCAGTCGGCGGCGGCCAGGGCCCGGCGGTCCCCCGACACCAGCAGCACCACCGCGCCGTCCCGCTGCATCGCGCGCACGGACTCCGCGAGGCGCTCGCCGCCGGGGACGACGGTGTCGGCGAAGCCGAACGCCGGCTCGGGCCGGTCGCTGGCGAGGACCACGCGGACTCCCGCGCGCCGGGCGGCCGCCGCCACGGCGTCCGCGCCCGGGGCCTTCTGCCGGGCCAGTCCCGCCACGGCCATCAGGCGCCGGCCCCGGGCCAGGCCCAGGACGCGCTCGCTGCCCTGCTTCCGCAGCCGCCGCGCGGTCTGCGTGCCCTTGCGGCCGGTCAGCTCCAGTTCCTCCAGGGGCCCCAGGACCCAGCCGTCCTCGTCGCGGCGGGTGGCGTCGGGGCTCTCCGGGGCGAAGAGCGCGAAGGTCCGCTCGGCCGCCTCCCGGGGGTCCGTGCCGTCCAGCGGCACCAGGTCGGCCGGCTCGTGGCGGCTGCCGCTCAGTGCCTCCTCGTCCAGCAGGACGGTGTCCATCTGGCCCAGCCGCCGCAGCACGGTCCGGTCCATGACCGTGGCGCCCCGCAGCGCCAGGGCGCGGCCGAGCGTGGTCGCGAAGCCCTCCCGGCCCGCGTCCGGGGCCTTGGGGACGCCGGAGAGCGCCACCGCCAGTCCGCGCCGCGGTCCCGCGAACGGCACCGCGGCCGCACCGGCCGCCGCGCTCACCGCCATGGACCGCTCGGCGTAGCGGTCGGTGGCGTCGCGGGGGGCGGGGCGGGGGCGTTCGGCCTCGATCGGGCCGGCCGCGGCGTCCTCCGGTCCGGCCACCAGCCGGGGTTCCGCCTCCTCCCAGGCCCGGCGGTGCGCGCCCGCCTCGCGCCACTGGGCCAGGCGCTGGACGACGTCGAGCATGAGTCCGCCGCCCCGCGTGGCCACGCCCTGGGCGAGCGCGGAGACCACCGGCAGCAGCGACTCGGAGCGCTCCGGGTCGTGCAGTCCCACGTCGATCAGGTGCCGCAGCCGAGGGTGGCGGATGACGGCCCCGGTGAGCGCGGCCACCTCGGGCGGCAGCGGCGTCCAGGGGGCCAGCCGGTTGACGGTGGACAGCCCCAGTCCCAGCACGTCGGCGGCCAGGGCGGAGACCGACTGGCGGGTGCGCGGGCCCTCGCAGGGGTGGTGCGGCTCCTGGCACCACTCCCCGTGCTCCTCCTCGCAGGGGACCTGGGTCTCGGCGCGTTCCACCAGCGCCACCAGTTCCCGCTCGGGCGGGGGCGGGGAGGCCAGGGCCACCACCACCCGTCCCGAGGGCGCGTTCACCCGGGCCCAGAGCACCCCCGGGTGCTCCTCCAGGTTGCGCTCCACCCGCCGGGCCAGCCGCTCCCCGTCGGAGTTGTTCAGCCCGTGGACGGTGATGTAGCAGCGCCCCGGCCGGGTCCACACCGCCCGCCCGGGCAGTCCGACGAGCCGGCCGGCGAGCCGGCCCGCGGTGCCCACGGCCTCCCGGGCTCCCGCCGTCACTCCGTCCGGCACCAGCCCGATCACGGGGGGAACCGGCACACGCAGACCCGACAGCAACGACATCGACCGTGCCCTTCCGCGAACCGACGAGACGCCCGGCAACTCCGCGGGCCGGGGCCGGGTCCCGGGGCTCGCCGCCCGCACGGGCCTCGCGGTCCCGCCGTCCGGTCCGGGCACGTCCCCCACCGAAGGAGTTACACGCTCCGGATAACCCCTCCCGGGCGGCTCACACCTGCGAAACCCCTCCGGTCCGGGACCGGAGGGGCCACGCGGACATATCGGATCAAGTGGTGGCATCGGTGACGTGTCGTGTCGCTCCGAGCGGGAAACCCGGACGGCGAGACAGACCAGAGGCACCGAGACAGCAGCGTGGCCCGGCCGACGGCCGGGCCAGCGGGATGGACGTATATGACCAGCGGGTACATGGGTCCCGGGAGTTTCGGCCGGGATCCGCTCGGCGAGTTCCTCGCACGCCTCCTGGGCGCCGCCTCGGGCGCGCAGCGGTCCGGTCCCCGGTACTTCGACTTCGTCAGGCTGATGAGCGAACCCGCCCGGCAGCTCGTCTCGTCCGCGGCGTCGTACGCGGCCGAGCACGGCAGCACCGACCTCAACACCGAGCACCTGCTGCGGGCGGCGCTCACCACCGATCCGACCCGCTCCATGGTCTCCCGCGCCGGAGGCGACCCCGACACGATCGTCGCCGAGATCGACCGGCACGCCGGGGGCGGTCCGCCGCGCGCCTCCATCTCCGTCAGTCCCGCCGTCAAGCGCGCCCTGATGGAAGCCCACGACGTCGCCCGGTCCTCGGGCGTGTCCTACATCGGGCCCGAGCACATCCTGGTGGCGCTGGCCGCCAACCGGGACTCCGCGGCCGGACAGATCCTCAACGCCGCCCACTTCGACGCGCGCTCCGGGCTCCCGGAGAGCCACCAGACCGGCCACCAGGGTCCGGGCGAGCCGCAGTCCGCGCCGGGCGGCCGGCCCGGGCGGCCGGCGAGCAGCACGCCGAACCTGGACAAGTACGGCCGGGACCTGACCGAGCTCGCCCGTGACGGCCGCATCGACCCGGTGATCGGCCGCGACGAGCAGATCGAGCAGACCATAGAGATCCTGGCCCGGCGGGGCAAGAACAACCCGGTGCTGATCGGCGAGGCCGGGGTCGGCAAGACCGCCATCGTGGAGGGCCTGGCGCAGCGCATCGCCGACAGCGACGTGCCGGACAACCTGCTGGGCCGCCGCGTCGTCCAGCTCGACATCGGAAGCCTGGTGGCCGGCACCCGCTACCGGGGCGACTTCGAGGAGCGGCTCACCGGCGTCATCGACGAGATCCGCGCCCATTCCGAGGAGCTGATCGTCTTCATCGACGAGCTCCACACCGTCGTGGGCGCCGGCGGCGGCGAGAGCGGCTCGATGGACGCCAGCAACATGCTCAAGCCGCCCCTGGCCCGCGGCGAACTGCACGTCATCGGCGCCACCACGCTGGAGGAGCACCGCCGGCACATCGAGAAGGACGCCGCGCTGGCCCGCCGCTTCCAGCCCGTCCTGGTCCCCGAGCCCACCACGGCCGACGCCGTGGAGATCCTGCGGGGCCTGCGCGACCGGTACGAGGCCCACCACCAGGTCCGCTACAGCGACGAGGCGCTGCTGGCCGCGGTCGAGCTGTCCGACCGCTACCTGACCGACCGTTTCCTCCCCGACAAGGCGATCGACCTGATGGACCAGGCAGGCGCGCGGGTGAGGCTGCGCTCCTCCACCCGCGGCACGGGCGTGCGGGCGCTGGAGCTGGAGGCCGAGCAGCTGCGGCGGGACAAGGACCAGGCCGTCGCCGACGAGGACTACGAGCGGGCGAAGGAGCTGCGCGACCGCCTCGCCGAGGTGGAGAAGGCGATCGGCGAGAAGGACGACGCACAGCCGGTGGTGGGCGACCGCATCGCCGAGGTCGCCGTCGAGGACATCGCCGACATCGTCTCCCGGCAGACCGGGATCCCCGTCAGCACGCTCACCCAGGAGGAGAAGGCCCGCCTGCTGCACCTGGAGGAGCACCTCCACCAGCGGGTCGTCGGCCAGGACGAGGCCGTCTCGGTCGTCGCCGAGGCCGTGCTGCGCTCCCGGGCCGGGCTGGGCAGCCCCGACCGGCCGATCGGCAGCTTCCTCTTCCTGGGCCCCACCGGCGTCGGCAAGACCGAACTCGCCCGCGCCCTGGCGGAGGCGCTGTTCGGCACCGACGACCGGATGGTCCGCCTGGACATGAGCGAGTACCAGGAGCGGCACACCGTCAGCCGGCTGGTGGGCGCCCCGCCCGGGTACGTCGGCCACGAGGAGGCCGGGCAGCTCACCGAGGCGGTGCGCCGCCACCCGTACTCGCTGCTGCTGCTGGACGAGGTGGAGAAGGCCCACCCGGACGTCTTCAACATCCTGCTCCAGGTCCTCGACGACGGGCGGCTGACGGACTCCCAGGGCCGCACGGTCGACTTCACCAACACCGTCATCGTGATGACCAGCAACCTCGGTTCGGAGGCCATCACCGGACGCGGCGGAGCGCTGGGCTTCACCGGCGACGGGGGCGGCGAGGCGGACGAGGCGGCCCGCCGCGAGCGGGTGCTGCGCCCGCTGCGGGAGCACTTCCGGCCGGAGTTCCTCAACCGCATCGACGAGATCGTGGTCTTCCGCCGGCTCTCCGACGAGCAGTTGCGGCGGATCACCGACCTGCTGCTGGACGAGACCCGGCGGCGGGTCCACTCCCAGGGCGTGGAGATCGACTTCACCCCGCAGGCGGTGGAGTGGCTCGCCCGGCACGGCTACCAGCCGGAGTACGGCGCCCGGCCGCTGCGCCGCACCATCCAGCGGGAGGTGGACAATCCGCTGTCGCGGATGCTGCTCGGCGGGGAGCTGGGGCCGCACACCCGGGTGCGGGTCGACACGTCGGACGGCACCCTGGTCTTCCACACGGACACGGCGGCCGACGCCGCGGCGGCGGAGGCGTAGTGTCCGGGTGTCCGCGGCGGCCCGGCGGCCGCCGGCGCCGGTGACCGGTGCCGGCGCCCGCCGGGCGCGGGAAGGCTGCGGCGAGGCCGGGGCCCCGGCCCCTGCCGCCGGGGGCTCAGCCCTTGCCGCGGCCGGTGAGGGCGTCGCGCAGCCGGTCGACCATGCCCGCGCCCCGGTCCATGATCTTGTTCGCCGGAGGGGTGTCCGGCGCGGCGGGGTGGGGGCGGGTGGGGGCCGTCTTCTTGGCCGTGCGCGCCTTCTCGCCGAGTTCGTTCAGCTGCTCGGCGGTCGCCGCCCGGCGCAGCCGCGGGAAGAGGTTGTCCTCCTCGTCCTGGACGTGGGTGCGGATCTCCACCATCAACTGGCCGACCAGCCGGTCGAATTCGGGATCGTCCGCGCCCAGGCCCTCCATGTCCTTCATGATCCGCTCGGCCGTGGCGTGGTCGTCGAGCTCCTTGTCGGCGACCTCGTCGCCGTCCGGCAGGAAGTCGCGCACCGCCGGGTACAGGTACTGCTCCTCGGCGACGGCGTGCCGCACCAGTTCCCTGACGGCCTCGTCCGCGTACTCCTTGCGCCGTTCGTCTCCCGCCGGCAGCGCCTCGATCCTTCCGAAGAGCTCCTCGACCTCCCGGTGGTCGGTGGTCAGCTCGTGGATGATGTCTCCGCCGTGTCCCATGGGGCCGCACGTTCCTTTCACTCGCCCGCTGTCCTGCCGTGTCCGCCCGGCGGGCGGACACGGCAACGTGTTCCCGGGGTCCCGGCCCCCAACCCGCCCGTCCCCCGGCCGGAACCGCCCTTCGCGCGGACGGCGCACGGGACTCCGGGGCATCCCGGCATGCCGACGCGGGGCCACGGCCCCCGGCCCTGACCCCGCGTCGGCACACGGCCCGCCTCCGGCGGCCGCGTCCCGTCGGCGTCCTTCCGACGCCTTCCCGCTACTTCTGCGCCAGCATGCCCTCCCGCAGCCGCGCCAGGGCCCGGCTCAGCAGACGGGAGACGTGCATCTGCGAGATGCCCAGCTCGGCCCCGATCTCCGACTGGGTCATGTCGCCGCCGAAACGCATCCGGAGGATGCGGCGGTCCCGTTCGTCGAGCTGCTCCATCAGCGGCTTGAGGGCCTGGAGGTTCTCCACCTTCTCCAGCGCGGGGTCGACGTCCCCGAGCTGGTCGGCCAGCGGGGTGTCCTTGCCGTCGTCCCCCACGGGGAGGTCGAGGGAGCCGGCCACGTAGCCGTTGCTGGCCACCTGTCCCTCGATGACCTCCTCCACCGACACGCCCATGAACTCGGCCAGTTCCTCGGTGGTGGCCGAGCGGCCCAGCCGGCGGCTCAGTTCCTCGTTGGCCCGGGCCAGCTCGATGCGCAGCTCCTGGAGGCGGCGCGGAACGCGCACGGCCCAGCTGGTGTCCCGGAAGAAGCGCTTGATCTCCCCCACGATGTAGGGGACGGCGAACGAGGTGAACTCCACCTCCCGGTCCAGGTCGAACCGGTCGATGGCCTTGATCAGACCGATGGTGCCCACCTGCACGATGTCGTCCATCGGCTCGGCCCGGTGGCGGAAACGGGACGCGACGTAGTTGACCAGGGTGAGGTTGAGCTCGATGAGGGTGTTGCGCGCGTACTGGTACTCGTGCGTGCCCTCCTCCAGCTCTCTCAGGCGCTCGAAGAACAGCTTGGACAGCTGTCGGGCGTCACGGGGCGCGACCTTGCCCGCGTCCTCGATTCTCGGCAGATCAGGGGAGGCCTTCTCCTGCTCCTGGTCCGGCAAGGCGTCACCGTTCGTCAGCTGAACCTCCGGGCTCAGGCTACGCATCATGCCCTCCTCTTTTGACCTGTCATGTGCAGCACGGCGCGTACCCGGACCCGAATGGCTCACACGTCCGTCCGGGTGAGGTTTTACCGGCGGGCGACACGATGTCCGTTTACCGCCCCGGGAGAAAATGAGCATATAGGATTTATCCCCCCGACTGCGGGCCGGCGGACGGCGGGCACACGGCGCCCACGACGGGAGAACCCGGACATGCCGGCCTTCGGGCACCCGGACGGCGAGCGCGGTTCAGCCCCGGGTGCGGCGCCCGCGCTCCCGGGCCGGAGACGCCCCTCCGTCCGCCGGGGCGGCGACCTCCGCCCCGGTCTCGGTGAGGACCGGAGCCCCCGCGGCCCCGGTCACACGGGAACGGCCCCGGGCGCGCAGGTACTCGACGGCGATCGGGAGCACCGACAGCAGCACGATGCCGACCAGGATCGCCTCGATGTTCTCGTGGACCGCCCGCACCTGCCCCAGCGCCGCCCCGAGCAGTGTCACCCCGGCGCCCCACAGCACGCCGCCGACGACGTTGAAGACCAGGAAGGAGCGGTAGCGCATCCGGCTGACACCGGCGACGATCGGCGTGAAGGTCCGCACGATCGGCACGAAGCGGGCCAGCACCAGCGACTTGGGGCCGTGCTCCTCGAAGAACCGGTGGGCCCTCTCCACGTTCTCCCGCCTGAAGAAGCGGGAGTCGGGCCGGCCGAAGAGGGCGGGGCCGACCTTCCGGCCGAACGTGTAGCCGACCTGGTCCCCGAGGACGGCGGCGGCGACCACCAGCACGCAGACCAGCCACAGCGGGTGGTGGAGGTAGCGGTCCGCGGCGACCAGCAGGCCGGCGGTGAACAGCAGCGAGTCGCCGGGCAGGAAGAAGCCGAAGAACAGCCCGGACTCGGCGAAGACGATGCAGAGGATGCCGATCAGTCCGAACGTCTGGATGAGGTGCTCCGGGTCCAGCCAGCCGGGACCGAGCGCGAGGTTCGTCACGTGGAAGGTGCTCCTGGAACACGGACATGCGTCCGGGGCGGAGCCGCGGGCGCATGCACCGCCCGGGCGTCACGGCACCGGGTGGCGCCGGCGGCTCCAACCTACAACGCGGCCGGCGCGGGACCGGCCGGCCGCGACACGGCGGCGCCGCCCACGGAGCACGGTGGGCGGCGCCGCCGGACGGGCCCGGAACCGGGCTAGGGAAGGTACCTCTCGACCGCGGCGGCCCCCTTCTCCTCCAGCTCCCGCCGGGCCCTCTCCACCCGTTCCGGCGTGACGTCGCGCCCCGACAGCATGACCAGGTCCTCCGGGTCCACCGGCTGGTCGCCACCGCTGCGCAGCTGCACCTGCCGCCGCGGCGCGGCGGAGGACTCGTCCTTGTCGCGTTCACCCTTCACAGCGAGCCTCCTCTGCTCCGTTCGGCCCCGAGGGCGGGACCGCCTGCTGCCTGCGTACCCTTGCACACCGGGATGATTCACCCGAAAGCCGTAATCCTGGCCCGAGTTCCCCCGGTTCCCTCCGGCTCCTCCGGCTCGGTGCTCACCGGTCGGCGTCCCGGCCCGGGTCCGTCCGCCGGGCGCTCCCCTCCCCCTCCTCGTCGTCGCGGGCCCCTCCGTCGTCCGGATACCCCGGAGGGAAGGTGCGGGTGTCGCGCGGCTCGACGTAGGGCTCCTCGTCGGCCGGGCGGCCGGCCTGGATGGCCCGCCCACGCTGCATCTCGGCGTCGAACTCCTGGCCGAGGAGGATCACGATGTTGGAGATCCACATCCAGACGAGGAAGACGATCACGCCGGCCAGGCTGCCGTACGTCTTGTTGTAGCTGCCGAAGTTGGCGACGTAGAAGGCGAAGCCGGCCGACGCCGCGACCCACAGCAGGACGGCCAGGAGGCTGCCGGGGGTGACCCAGCGGAAACCGCCCTGCCTGGCGTTGGGCGCCGCCCAGTACAGCAGCGCGATCATCAGGCTGACCAGGACCGCCAGCGCCGGCCACTTGGCGATGTTCCACACGCTCACCGCCGTGCCGCCCAGGCCGACCAGGTCGCCGGCCCGCCGGGCCAGGTCGCCGGTGAGGACGACCGCGAACGAGCTCAGGGCCAGCATCACCAGCAGGACGAGCGTGACGCCCACCCGGACCGGCAGCTTCTTCCAGATCGGCCGCCCCTCCTCGATGTCGTAGACGGCGTTGGAGGCGCGCATGAAGGCCGCGACGTAGCCGGAGGCGGACCACAGCGCCACCGCGACACCGATGACCAGCGCGATCCCCGCGCCGCCCTGGTTGCCCTGGAGCTGCTCCAGCATGCTCAGCAGGATGGCGCGCACGGGTCCGGGCGTCAGACTGCCGATGTTGTCGGCCAGGGGCTGGATGGCGGACCGGCCGATCACTCCCAGGACCGACACCAGCGCCAGCAGCGCGGGGAAGATCGACAGGATCCCGTAGTAGGTGAGGGACGCCGCCCAGTCGGTGAGGTTGTCGTCCCTGAACTCGGCGACCGTGCGCTTCAGCACGCCCTTCCAGGACTTCTTCGGCAGGTCGCTCAGCTCGTCCGGGGTGCGTCCGGACTCCTCCGCCAGGCCCTGCCGGGTCTTGTGCTTGCTCATGGTGGCACCTCGCCGGGACCCCGGGCGGGCCGCCCTCGCGGGCGGCCCTCCGGGCGTCCCGGACCGTCGGGCGGGCAGTCCGCGGGATGGCCGGTGGGGCGTCAGTGCGCCGAACCGGGGCCCTGGCGGCGGGCCTCGCCCTTGACGGTCTGCCCGGACTGCTGCGCCTGCCCCTTGACCTGCTGGGCCTGTCCCCGGGCCTCCTCGGCGGTGGCGCGGGCGGCATCGGCGGCGGTCCCCTTGACCTGTTCGGCGGCCTGCTGCGCGGTGCGCGCGGCGTCCTCCTTCAGGCGTCCGGCCGACTCCATCGCGGCGCCCTTGACGGGCTCGGCCATGTCACCCGCCTTCTCGGCCAGCCGGCCCATGGCCTCCTCCTCGGTCCGCGAGCTGCGCATCATCGAGGCGGCCAGCGCTCCGGCGCCGAAGGCGATCATTCCGGCGGCCAGCGGGTTGCCCTGGGTCTTGCGGGCGGCGTGCTGGGGCGCCGCCTTCACCGCCCCGCCCGCCTGCCCGGCGCCCGCGCGGGCCTTCTCCGCGGTCTGCCCGGCGGTCTCGCGCACCGAGTCCGCGGTGTGCCGCGCGCTGTCGGAGGTGGTTCCCATGACTCGCTCCCGTACTCCGGTCATCCTGTCCCGCATCCGCTCCGTGCGGCGGCGGACGGCGTGGCGGGGGTTGGCGTGCTCGGCCAGCCTGGTCACGTCCTGGGAGAGCTCCTCCCGGGTCGTGTCGATCTGCGCCCTCAGCGTGTCGGGTGACGTGCCCATTCAGCGTCCTCCTTGAGCGTTTGAACCGTGCGTTCCGGCTTGGGGGAGACCTCGCGCATACGGGAGCGGCCCTTCATGTAGAGCACGAGGGCCGGCACCGCCCACAGGACGGTGACGATGAGGGCCGCCCAGCCCCAGTCCATGACGTTGGCCAGCGCGAAGACGAGGGCCAGCGAGGCGAACAGCGCCGTCATGTACCCGGCGAACCCGGCGCCGCCGTACATGCCGGCGGCCTTGCCGGCCTTGGTGGCCTCCTCGCGGACCTCGGCCTTGGCCAGTTCGATCTCCTGGCGGAGCAGCTTCTGGGCATCCGACGTGACCGCGGACAGCAGTTCGCCGATCGAGGCGTCCTCCCGTTCACGGCCCGGCCGTTCGGTGGTGTACGCCATCTCAGCCCACCTCCGGCCGCCGGGAGGCGTCCGTGCCGTCGTACGGGGGTTCGGTGTAGGTCGGCACCGGCCCCGGGCCCATCGACCGGAGCTCTCCGCCGCCGGCGGTCACCGGCATCCTGGAGGACGACGAGTAGTGGCCCCCGTCCGCGCCGTCGGGTCCCTGGTGGCCGGCCTTGGTGCCAGCCTTGGCCATGCGGCCCACGGCGAACCCGGCCAGCGCGGCCCCGACGAGGAAGGCGCCCGGGCGGCGGCGCGCGAACGTCTCCACGCCTTCCAGCAGCCCGCCCGCGCCCCGGTTCTCCAGGAGGTCGGCGGCACGGCGTCCGCCGTCGGCGGCCTGGGCGGCCAGGCTCTTCACCGGGGAGTCGGACCGGGCGCTCTCCGCCATGCCCGACAGCTCGTCGGCCCACTGGCGTATGGTGTCGGCCGTCTTCTTGGTCTGCGTCTCCGCTTCCTGGGCGGCTCGCTCCTTCAGGTGGCCCGCCATGTCCATCGCCTGGCGACGGGCCTCGCCGGTCACCGTGTGCGCCTGCTCCTTGGCGCTGCCGGCCACGGTGCCGGCGGCCTCCTTCGCCCGGTCGGCCGTGGCCCGGGTCTCCTCCTTCGCGGCCTGGCCCGTCTGCCGGGCGGGGCTGCTGCTCACGTTCGGAGATTCACTCACCGGTGCCTCCTGTTGGTCTGTGGGCTCTGCCTTTCGAGGCATATATGCACATTGCCTTACATCGGCCGGAGTACCCGAGGTTTGGCGCAACAATCACGCACCGCACCATTTGCCCACCCCGGCGGGTCCGGCCGGGGCGGGACGGCCGGACGCCGCGGAAGACGGCGGAGGGAACGGCCGGGAGACGGGCGGACGGGCGGGCAGGACGCGGCGGAGGGCCCGCCCGGAGAGCGGGAGCTCCGGGCGGGCCCCGGCCGGGCCGGCACCGGGGGCCGGTGCGGCCGGTCAGCGGCGCCGGCGCTTGTCGTCCTTGGAGACCTCCTCCTCTTCGATGCGCTCCTTGCGCACCTCCCCTTGCACGGTCTCCTCCTCGGTGCGCTCGTCGGTGGTCAGGCGCACCCGCTCCACGGGACGGACCTCCGTCTCGACCACCGGACGCTCCTCGTGGAGCGTCACCTCGTGCTCGGACTCGGTGATCTCCGGGCCCTTCATGGCCTCGTCGATGTTCTCCTCGGTGATGGGCTCCCGCTCGACGCGGACCTCCTCGTGCCGCACGGGCACGGTCCGCTGGACGTTCTCGGTGACCACGTACTTGCGCAGCCGCGCCTTCCCGGTGGGGTGACGCTCGACGCCGACGCGCATCTCCTCCTCGGAACGCGTCATCGCCTCGCCGCGGCCCGTCCCGCCCGTTCCGGCGCGGGTGCCGGTCCGCCCCGCCGTGCCGGTCCGCCCCGCCGTGCCGGTCTGCTTCGCCGTGCCGGTCCGGCCGGCGGTCTCCCGGCCGTAGGTGCTCCAGTCCATGCCGTAGTACTCGTACAGCCTCCGCTCCTCCTGCTCCGAGAGGTGGCCCTGCTCGACATCGACATGAGGGGCGTCCTTGACCTGGTCCTTGGTGTAGGGGACCTCCAGGTGGTCCTCCACCAAGGCGGCGTCGTGGATCGGCACGAAGGTCTCGCTGGTGCCGAACAGCCCTGTGCGGACGCTGGCCCACTCCGGCTCGCCCGTGACGTCATCGAGGAAGATGTGCCCGGCCTCCCCGATCTTCTTCCCCTCGGGGTCGTAGACCTGGTGGTCCAGCACCGCGGGGATCTGCTCCCTGGTGATCATGAGGATCTCCTCGTCGACGGTTCCTCCTGGTCCACGCGGCGGGTACCCCCGAAAGGTGGATAAAACATAACCAAACAGACAAGCGGTGTTCAGGGTTCCGCCCGGCCCCGCGGGCGCCCGGAAACCGGTGAGAGCCGATGTCGCCGGCCCGCGCCACCCGGTCCGGCCGTTCGCCCCCTCGGCCCGCGCCTTCCGCGTCACACTGGGGGCATGTGCCGCAGCATCAAGACACTCCGACCGCCCATGACTCCGGAGACGACCGACGAGGACATCCGGGCGGCCGCCCTCCAGTACGTCCGCAAGGTGTCGGGCTTCCGCACCCCCGCCGCCCACAACCGCGCCGCGTTCGAGCGGGCCGTCGAGGCTGTGGCCGAGGCGACGCGGCAGCTCCTCGGCGACCTCGAGGTGCGCGGCCGGAGCCGGGCGGAGTAGCGCTCCTCCCGGCCCCGGGCGCGGGCGCGGGCGGGGACTGTTTCCCCCCGGAAGGGGAACTGTCCCCTCCGCCCTTCCCGACAGACCGCCGGCCGAGGTCCCGGCCGGACGTGCCGACACGGAGGTACCGATGGAGTTCCTGGTGTTCCTCGGCCGCGTCCTGTTCGCCCTCCTCTTCCTGAGCGCGGCGGTGGGACACCTCCTGGGCTCCCGGCAGATGGCCGGGTACGCCGCCTTCATGGGCGTGCCCGCCTCCCGGGCGGCGACGGTCGCCGGCGGCGTCCTGCTGCTCCTGGGAGGGCTGAGCGTGCTCCTGGGGGTCTGGCCGGACCTCGGGGCCCTGCTGCTGGCCGTCTTCCTGGTGCCCACCGCCTTCGTGATGCACCCCTTCTGGAAGAGGGGCGACCCGATCGTCCGCCAGCAGACGACGACCAGTTTCCTCAAGGACCTCTCCCTGGCCGGTGCCGCGCTGATGACGGCGGGGTTCTTCGCCCGCTGCGGCGACGACCTCGGCCTGACCTTCACCGGCCCGCTGTTCTCGCCGGGCTGACGGCGGGCCGGCGTCTCACCGGCCCGCCCCCGTGTCCGCCCGGCCGTCCCTCCGGCCGCCCGCCCGGCCGTCTCTCCGGCGGGGGCGCAGACCGGCGAGCACGGCCGGCAGCCCGCCCGTGTGCACCACCCCCAGCCGCCGGGTGGCCCGGGTGAGGGCGACGTACAGGTCGTTCGGTCCGCGCGGTGTGTCCGCCGCGATGCGCTCCGGCTCCACCACCAGGACCGAGTCGAACTCCAGGCCCTTGGCCCGCGCGGGGTCGAGCACCACCACCGGGCTCTCCAACCGCGCGTCCCCGCCCGTCTCCGCCCCCGGCACGGCCTCCGCGACCGCACGGCCCAGCTCCTCCAGACGGCCGGCCGGGACGATCACCCCCAGCCGCCCCTCCCCCACCGCGGCGGCCTCCTCGGCGGCCAGGGCGGCCAGGGCCGCCGGCAGGTCGCCGGGCGCCACACGCGTCCGCCACGGCCGGGTCCCGGTGGAGCGCACCGCGCGCGGAGGGTCGCACGGCACGCCGAACGCGGCCGGCACCCCGGCTGCGACCTCGGCGATCTCGGCGGGGGTGCGGTAGTTGACCTCCAGCCGCTCCAGCCTCCAGCGGTCCCCCACGTACGGTTCGAGCACCTCCTGCCAGGAGGAGGCGCCCGCCGGGGAGCCGGTCTGGGCGATGTCCCCGACCAGCGTCATCGAGCGGCTCGGGCAGCGCCGCATCAGCAGCCGCCAGTCCATGGCCGACAGCTCTTGTGCCTCGTCCACGACCACATGCCCGAAGGCCCAGGTGCGGTCGGCCGCCGCGCGCTCGGCAGGGGTGCGGTGGTCCGCCTCCCGCTGACGCTCGGCCAGCCGCCGCGCGTCGAGCAGGTCGTGGGCGGAGAGGACCTCCGCCTCCTCCTCGCAGTCCGCGTCGGTGGAGCGGGAGCCGTAGGAGATGTCCAGCGCCTCCTGGGCGAGGGCGACCCGGCGGCGGTGCTCGGCCTCGGCCGCGGCGCGGGCGGCCCGGTCGTCCTCCCCCAGCAGTTCGGCCGCCTCGTCCAGCAGCGGGACGTCCGCCGGCGTCCACGGGCTTCCGGGGTCGCGCAGCAGCAGGGCGCGCTCGGCGGGCGTGAGGCCGGGCGCCGCGGAGGCCAGCCGTCCGGGCGAGGCGTACAGGTCGGTCAGCAGGCGCTGCGGGGTGAGCGGCGGCCACAGCTCGTCGATCGCCGCGCGCACGCCGGGGTCCTCGCGCAGCTCCCGGCGGATGTCCTCGACGTCGTCCTCGTCGAAGAGGACGACGGGCTCCTTTGCGGGACCGCCGGTCTCCTCGGCGGGGAGGCCGTCGAGCACGGAGGCCGTGACCTGCTCGGCGATCCGCCGGGCGAGGAGGTCTGTCACGAGCCGGACGAACAGCGGCCTGGCCGGGTTGTGCGGCAGTCCGGTGGCGCGGGCGCGGTCCCGCGCCCACCGGCAGGCGTCCCGCTCCAGCCGGACGGTTCCGCCGTCGTGGACGACCTCCAGTCCGCCGTCGGGCACCTCCTGCCGGTCCCGTACGGCGGCGGCCACGACCTCGGCCATGACCGCGCGCCCCTTGACCTCGGCCGCCCCGGGCGGCTCGGCGCCGTCCGCAGTGACCCCGGGGTACAGCTCCGCGACGGTCGCCGGCAGCACGCTGGTCTCGCCGAGGGAGGGCAGCACCTCGCCGACGTAGCGCAGGAAGAGCGGGTTGGGGCCGACGAGCAGCACCACGCTCCGCTCCAGCCGCTCCCGGTGGGTGTAGAGCAGGTAGGCGGCCCGGTGCAGGGCGACGGCGGTCTTCCCGGTGCCGGGGCCGCCCTGGACGACCAGCACCCCGGCGCGGGGCGCGCGGACGACCCGGTCCTGTTCTGCCTGGATGGTCTCCACGATGTCGGCCATCCGCCCGGTGCGGTCGGCGTCGAGGGCCGCCAGCAGGGCGGCCTCGCCCGTCAGCTCCCCGGTGGCTCCGTCAGCCGCGTCCGGGGCGAGCAGTTCGTCCTGGACCCCGGTCACCGTCCGGCCGCCGGTCCGGATGTGCCGGCGCCGCCGGACGCCCTGGGGGGAGATTCCGGTGGCGGTGTAGAAAGGGCGCGCGGCGGGCGCCCGCCAGTCGATCAGCAGCGGTTCCCGGTCCGCGTCTTCGTCGAGCATTCCCAGACGCCCGACATAACGCCGCCCGCCGTCGGCCATGTCGAGCCGCCCGAAACACAGACCGTTCTCGGCGGCGTCCAGGCGGGTGATCCTCTCCCGGCACCGGGCGGCCGTCACATCCCTTTCCAGGAGGGCCTGGTGGCCGGTCCCGGACTGCGAAAGGGCCTGTGCGAGCCGGTCGGCCTCCTCTTTCCGGAGTTCGTCGAGACGGCGGTAGAGGCGGGTGACGTAACGCTGTTCGGCGTCGATTTCCTGCCTTGACAAAAAGGCCCTCCATTCGCTAGAATATGTATGTGCGGAGTTTTTCGAGATGAATTCCCGAAACCACCAATCTAGCGAAAAGCCGCCGCTTTTCTCAAGGCTTTTCCCCTCCTCTCCCGCCGTTTCCCCCTCCCCCTCCCCCTCTCCCTCCGTCTCCGGCGCGAGGGCGCGGGCGGGTCACCGGCCGGTGGTGCCGTCGATCCGCTCGCGGAGAATGTCGGCGTGGCCGGCGTGCCGGGCGGTCTCCTCGATCATGTGCACCAGGATCCAGCGCATCGTCGGCGGCGGGGTCTCGCGGAGCGACCGGACGCCCGGCCGGTCCAGGCTCCCGCACTCCGCGACGATCCGGTTCGAGCGCCCGGCGGCCTCCCGGTAGGCGGCGAGGAGGGCGTCGGCCGTCTCGCCGGGCGCGGGGGGCGCCTCGTCGTCCAGCAGCTCGCCCTCCCCGGCGTACGCCCAGGCGAACCAGTTGTGCTCGACCGCCGTCAGGTGCTTGACCAGGCCCAGGAGGCTGGTTCCGGAGGGCACCCCGGGAGCGCGGGCCGCCTCGCCCGGCACTCCGGCTGCCTTGGCCGCGACGGCGTCCCGCAGGTAGTCGAGGAAGGCCGACAGGGTCGTCCGCTCGTCGGCGTCGATGCCCGGCGGCCGTACGTCGCCGCGCGGCGCGCCGCCCGCCGTTTCCGCCGTGCTCGCCGTGCCCGTCGTGTCCGCCGCATCGGTCATGCCGCGACCCTACGCACCCGGCCCGGCCCCGGAGGGCGGTTTCAGGCGAGGAGCGCGCGCAGCGAGGCGGTCATGGCGGCGACGAACCGCTCCGCGGTCCCGGCGTCCACCCGGTCCAGCGACAGGTAGGGGTTGAGGTCCTCCAGCTCCACGAGCAGCAGCTCCCCGCCGGCCGTGCGGCAGGCGTCCACGCGCTGGACGCCGTGGTCGACGGCGTTCCAGTCCACGAACCGCTGCGCGAAGGCGAGGTCGTCCGCGCCGGGCCGGTACGGCTCCAGCTCCCAGCGCCGGGCGGGGTCGGGGGCGTGGAGGGCGTACTGGAAGACGCGGTCGACGAAGTAGAAGGAGACCTCGTAGCGGAAGTCGATCCTCGGCTGGACCAGCAGGCCCGCGTCGACGTCGAACGCGACCTCTCCCAGCCGGTCCGCGGGGACGACCTCCAGGCCGATGGAGTCCGCGCCGAGTTCGGGCTTGACGACGTACTCCGCCGCCCGCGGCAGCCGGTCCAGGTCCTCGCGGCGGCCGACGGTCGGGATGACCGGCTCCCCCGCCGCGCTCAGCTCGACCAGGTACCGCTTGCCGGCCATGTCGGCACGGCCGGACAGCTCGTTGAACACCCTCGTCCCGCGCTCCAGCGCCCGGGCGCGGAACTCCTCCCACGCGGCCCGGTGGTGGAGGACCGGGCCGCTGTTGCGCACGACGACCGCGTCGAAGCCGTCCATCAGCGCCACGGTGTCGTGCGGGGAGCACAGGGCGACGTGGAAGTCCGCGCGGAGCCGGCCCGAGAGGCGGACGTCCTCGTCCCCGTAGCGGCGGCCCCTCGCCTCGTAGGCGAGATCGGTGACGTACAGCAGTGCGGGCTTGCGGGGCATCGGGGCCGTTCCTCGTCGCGCGGTCGGCCCCACGCTACCGCCCGGGAAACGGCCCGCGGGATTCGCCCGCCCGCGTCGGTCAATCCCGCGACCCCCCGAGGGGAGCAGGAGAAATGTGCTAAATCACCCCATTGCCGCTTTCGGCCCACCGGACCCTCTGTGAAGCTTGAGGGACACACGGTGACCATCTCATCCCGCGCAGGAGTACCCATGGTGCTGTCGATCTCCGGTGTCCTGTTGTTCGGAGTGATCGTCTTCCTGTTCTTCCGCAGGGACAACCTCAAGCTCTCCCACGCCATCGTGTGCGCGCTGTTCGGCTTCTACCTGGCGGGATCGGCGGTCGCGCCCGGCATCCACGCGAGCGGCGCCACCCTCGCCGACCTCATCGGAGAGCTCAGTCTCTAGACAGCCCCCAGGACTTCCACGACCTTCGAGCCCCAGGGCTCCGGACGGCAGGAGATCGGCGTGGCCTGGCGCCCCTACCCCCGCACACTGACCCCACTGCACGCTTCCCCCGCCTCCTCCCCCCGTCCCGCCCCGTCCGCCGCCGCTCCGCCGGCCGGCGGACGGGGCGGGACGGGGGCGGGGCGCGCCCCCGACGCCCTGCGGCGCCTTCCGGCCGCGGCCGCCCGCGTCCCGGGCCGGGCCGCCTCGGCGGTGCGGCGGTGGTGGGAGCGCACCCCCCGGGAGAGGCGGGGCCCCGTGCTCATCGCGGTCGCGGCCTGCCTGCTGACCCTGTGGCTGACGCCGTACGGGACGCTGATCGGAGCGGTCGCCCTGGCGGGCGCCGTGGCCTGGCAGGGCCGCGCCCGGTCCGCCGAGGCCGCCGACGGCGGACCGGGCGAGGCGGAGCGCGCCCGCCTGCAGACCCTCTACGAGGCGCTGGTCCCGCACCTCTCCCTCGCCGGCGACCCCCGCCCGCGGCCGCTGTACGCCCACGACGGCGACTGGCGGCGGGCGTTCACCGCCTTCGCGTTCACCGAGGAGGGGCGGCTGTCCCACCTGCGGCTGCGCTACCCGCCGCACCTGGGCGACGGGGACCCGGAGTCCCGGGCGCGCCTCCAGCGGCTGCTGTGCGACAAGGCCGGGCAGGGCCGGGAGTACCGCTTCGCCTGGCACGAGGAGACGGGCGAGCTGTCCCTGACCGCGCTGCCGCCGCTGCCGGCGGGCGTGTGCGCGCAGCGCTTCGCCACCGCCCCGGGCGAGACCGTGCTGGGCTTCACCGACCTCCACACCGCCCGGCGCACCGTGCCGGTGACCGGGGACGACGGCGAGCGGCGGGACCTGCCGCCGGTCGTGTGGCGCACGGGCCCGCGCTCCGCCGAGCCCCACCTGCTGGTGCTGGGCCGCCCCGGCGCGGGGGCCACCACGCTGCTGCGGTCGGTGGCCCTCCAGGCGCTCGGGCACGGCGAGGTGCTGATCGTGGACGGCGGCGGCGCCGGCGAGTACGCGTTCCTCGCGGGGCGCGGGGGGGTGCTGGCTGTGGAGCCGACCCTGGCCGGCGCGCTGTCGTCGCTGGAGTGGGTGACGCGGGAGACCGAGCGCAGACTGCTGGCGGCGAACCGGGCCCGGCAGACCGGGCGGGACGTCCCCGAGGACGTCTGCCGCCCGCTGTGGGTCCTGGTGGACCGGCCGTCGGCGCTCAGCCGCCTGGCGCGCTCCGAGGGGCAGCGCGATCCGCAGGACCTGCTCCAGGTGCCCCTGCGGTACGGGCGCGCGGTGCGGGTGACCGTGGCGGTCGCCGACCGGTTCGAGGGCGCGGCCGGCCTGGCCGCCGCCGTACGCTCCCACACCCGGGCCCGGGTCGTGCTGGGCCCGGCGACGCCGGACCAGGTGCGGGCGGTGCTCGGCGAGGCGCCCGCCACCACGCCGCCGCCCCGGGTGCCGCCGGGACGCGGCTACGCCCGCCTCGGCACGGGCCCGGTGCACCGCCTCCAGGTGCCCGCCACCCCCGATCCGTACGACGAGGAGGCGTCCGAGCCGCAGCGGCGGGCGGTCATGGAGCTGCTGACAGGGCCGATGGCCTCGGCCGGCCGCCGCACGCTCCGGTGACCGGCCGCCGCCCGCCGGGCGGCGGTCAGGCGACGAAGGAGCGCGGCGCGTCGGCCCCCGCGCTCCGGCCCGCGGCCACCAGGCGGGCGGCGGCGGCCAGCCGGGCGGCCGCCTCGTCGGCGACCGGTCCGCAGACGGTGAACGGCAGCCGCACATAGCCCTCGAAGGCGCCGTCCACGCCGAACCGCGGCCCGGAGGGGACGCGGACGCCCAGCCGCTCCCCCGCCTCGGCGATCCGCGAGCCGGACAGGCCGCCGGTGCGCACCCACAGGGTGAGGCCGCCGCGCGGGACGGTGAACTCCCAGTCGGGCAGGTGCCGCCGGAGAGCTTCGACGAGCGAGTCGCGGTTCTCCCGGGCCCTCTCGCAGCGGACGGCCACCGCCCGGTCCCAGCCCGTGGCCGCCTCCCCGTCCGCGCCGTCCCCGCCGTTCCCGGTCAGCAGCCGGGCGACGGCGAGCTGCTCCAGCACGGGGCTGCCCAGGTCGGCCCAGGCGCGGGCGGCCACCAGGCTGCGGATGGTCTCGGGGGCGGCGCGGACCCAGCCGATGCGCAGCCCGGCCCAGATGGACTTGCTGGCCGAGCCGACGGTGACGACGGTCGACCCGCCGGGGTCGAACGCCGCGACCGGGCGGGGCGCCCGCCCGCCGGGCGGGGGGTCGAGGTGGAGGCCGGACATGGTCTCGTCCGCCACCAGCACGGTGCCCGCGGCCCGGGCGGCGGAGACCAGTTCGCGGCGCTGCTCGTCGTCCTCCAGGACGCCGGTGGGGTTGTGGTAGTCGGCGATGACGTAGGCCATCCGGGGCGCGGCGTCGCGCAGCACCCGGCGCCAGGCCGGCAGGTCCCAGCCGGCCGGCCCCTCCCCCATCGCCACGGGCACCAGCCGGGCGCCGGCCTCCCGCAGCAGCTGCAGGACGTTGGCGTACGAGGGGTGCTCGACGGCGATCCGCTCGCCGCGCGGGGCGAGCAGGCCGCGGATGGCGGCCACCGCGCCCATGGCCCCGGTGGTGATCATGATCTGCTCGGGCATGGTGGGGACGCCGCGGGCGGTGTAGTGGTCGGCGAGGGCCTGCCGCAGGGCGGGCAGCCCCGCCGGGTAGTCGCCGTGGGTGTGGACGTAGGGCGGCAGGTCGGCCAGTGCGCCCCGGAAGGCGTGGGTGACCCAGGGCTCGGGGGCGGGAAGGGCGGCCCAGCCCAGGTCGATCATGGTGCCGGCGGACTCGGGCGGCAGGGGCTCCAGGCCGCCGGACGGCAGGGGGTTGCCGGCGGGCAGGGCCGTCCAGCTCCCCGCGCCGCGCCGGGAGGAGAGGAACCCGTCGGCGCGCAGCGCCTCGTAGGCCGCGGCGACGGTGGTGCGGCTGACGGCGAGGGCCGCGGCCAGCTCGCGCTCGGCGGGCAGCCGGGCGGCGACGGGGACGCGCCCCTCCAGAACCAGCAGGCGCACACCGTCGGCGAGGGCCCGGTAGGCGGGCACGCGCCGCGTTCCGGAACCGCCGGCGCCGGGCTCGGCGGCCTGCTGGGAGGCCAGGAGGCGGGCGAGCTGCTGCGCCCCGACCGCAGAAGTCCACTGAGCCATCTTTCGAGTCCACCTTCTTGGAATTGGCCATGGTCACGGAACGCTTACAGGCCACAGGGTGTCACGCATCGGTCCACCGCGCCAGAAAGGAAGGGTCGTTGTCCGTCTTCAGAGGTTCTTCCGACCGGCTGCTCCGCCGCCTGGTCCAGCTCTACGCCGGGCTGGTGGTCTACGGGGCGAGCGCGGCGCTGATGGTGCGGGCCGGCCTCGGCCTCGGCCCGTGGGACGTCTTCCACCAGGGCGTGGCCGAGCGCGCCGGGCTGTCGATCGGCACCGTGCTGATCGCCACGGGAGCCGCGGTGCTCCTGCTGTGGATACCGCTGCGCCAGCGGCCCGGCCTGGGCACCGTGTCCAACGTGATCGTGGTCGGCCTCGCCATGGACGCCGCCCTGGCCCTGCTTCCGGAGCCCCGCGCACTGGCGGTGCGGGTGCCGATGCTGGCCTGCGCGATCGTGCTGAACGGGGCGGCGACCGGCCTGTACATCACGGCGCGGTTCGGTCCCGGACCGCGCGACGGCCTGATGACCGGCCTGCACCGGGTCACCGGGCGGTCGGTGCGGCTGGTGCGGACGGGCATCGAGGTGGCGGTGCTGGCCGCCGGTTTCCTGCTGGGCGGCACGGCGGGCGCGGGCACGGTGGCCTACGCACTGGCGATCGGCCCGCTGTCCCAGTTCTTCCTGCGGGTGTTCGCCGTGCCCGGCCCCGGCGGGGGATCCTCCTCCGGCGGGTCCTCCCCCGGCGCCCGCCCCGCGTCCGCCGACCGCCCCGGGGAGGGGCGGGACGGGCGCGCGATACTGCACCCGTGACAGCTCCCGCCCCGGCCCCGCGTCCCGCCCACCCCTTCTTCGACCATCCCGCCCCCCTCGCCTTCGCCCACCGCGGCGGAACGGTCGCGGGACGGGCCGGCCTGGAGAACACCCACACCGCCTTCGCGCGGGCGGTGGAGCTGGGGTACCGCTATCTGGAGACCGACGTGCACGTCACGGCGGACGGGCGCCTGGTCGCCTTCCACGACGCCACACTGGACCGGGTGACGGACGGCAGCGGCCCGATCGCCTCCCTGCCGTGGGCACAGGTGCGGCGGGCGAGGGTGGGCGGCAGCGAACCGGTGCCGCTCTTCTCCGACCTGCTGCGCGCCTTCCCCCGCGCCCGCTGGAACATCGACGTCAAGGCGGACGCGGCGCTGGCCCCGCTGCTGGACCTGCTGGACTCCACCGACGCCTGGGACCGGGTGTGCGTGGGCGCCTTCTCCGAGTCCCGGGTGGCCAGGGCGCGCGCCCTGGCGGGTCCGCGTCTGGCCACCTCGCTGGGCACCCGCGGCGTCCTGGGCCTGCGGCTGCGCTCGTACCGCCTGCCGGGCCCGGTGGGCCGCGGGGCGCTGTGCGCCCAGGTCCCGGTGCGGCACGGCGGCGTGCGCGTGGTGGACCGGGCGTTCGTACGCCATGCTCATGCCAGGGGCCTGCAGGTGCACGTGTGGACGGTCAACGATCCGGCGCGGATGCGGGCGCTGCTCGACCTGGGCGTGGATGGCATCATGACCGATCACATCGAGGCACTGCGCACGGTGCTGGCCGAGCGGGGAGCCTGGGACGGATAGGCCGGTGGTCCGGCCGCGCGCCGGCCCGGACGCCCCCGCGCGTCCCCGCCGGCGTACGGACGCGAGGGGGCGTGGGTGGACACCGAGACCGAGGCGGGCGCCGCAGGCACGGAGGACCCCGGGGACGGCAAAGGCGCCGGGGACGCCGGGAACACCGGGAACGCCGCCGACCGGCGGCGCGAGCAGCGCGGCTGGTACTTCTACGACTGGGCCAACTCCGTCTTCTCCACCAGCGTGCTCACCGTCTTCCTCGGCCCCTATCTGACCGGGGTCGCCGAGGCCGCGGCGGACGCGGCCGGCTACGTGCACCCGCTGGGCATCCCGGTGCGGGCGGGCTCGTACTTCGCCTACGCGGTCTCCGCCTCGGTGCTGCTGTCGGTGCTGGTGATGCCGCTGGCGGGGGCGGTGGCGGACCGGTCGGGGCGCAAGCGGCCGATGCTGGGCGCGTTCGCCTACCTGGGCGCGGCGGCGACCATGGGCATGTTCTTCCTGGACGGCGACCGCTACCTGCTGGGCGGGGCGCTGCTGGTGGTGGCGAACGTCTCCTTCGCCACGGCCGTGGTGATCTACAACTCGTTCCTGCCGCAGATCGCCGCCCCCGAGGAGCGCGACGCGGTCTCCTCCCGGGGCTGGGCCTTCGGGTACGCGGCCGGGGCGCTGGTGCTGGTGGCCAACCTGGCGCTGTTCCTCGGGCACGAGTCGCTGGGGGTGACCGAGGGCACGGCGGTGCGGATCTGCCTGGCGTCCGCCGGGCTGTGGTGGGCGGTCTTCACGATCGTCCCGCTGCGGCGGCTGCGCGACCGTCCGGTGGCGCGCGAGGGCGCGGGGGGCGGCGCGGAGCCGTCCCTCAGGGGCGGCTGGCGGCAGCTCGCCGGCACGCTGCGCGACCTGCGGCGGTATCCGCTGACCCTGCTGTTCCTGCTGGCCTACCTGCTCTACAACGACGGCGTGCAGACGGTGATCACCCAGGCGTCCGTCTTCGGCTCCGAGGAGCTGGGCATGGACCAGACCACGCTGATCGGCGCGATCCTGCTGGTCCAGGTCCTGGCGGTGGCGGGGGCCCTGCTGCTGGGCCGGCTGGCCGCGCGCCACGGCGCCAAGCGGACGATCCTGGGCTCGCTGGTGGCGTGGACGGCGACGGCGTGCGCGGGGTACGCGCTGCCTGCCGGGGAGCCGGTGTGGTTCTTCGTACTGGCCGCCGCGATCGGGATGGTGCTGGGCGGCACCCAGGCGCTGTCGCGCTCGCTGTTCGCGCAGCTGGTGCCCCGTGGCAAGGAGGCGGAGTACTTCTCCCTGTACGAGATCAGCGACCGCGGGACGAGCTGGCTGGGCCCGCTGGTGTTCGGGCTGACGTACCAGCTCACCGGGAGCTACCGGGACGCGATCGTCTCTTTGGTGATCTTCTTCGTCCTGGGTTTCGTCCTGCTGCTGCGGGTACCGGTGGAAAGAGCGGTGGCGGCGGTGGGCACCTCGGCGCCGGGCCGGATGCCGGATCGGATTTAGGCCATCGGGCGGAGGGCGGGTAGTGTACGCCTTTGGCTCGCCGGATGGACCGTTACTGCATGCCAAAGATGGGCGAACGTTAAGTTGCATCCCCTGTCAGATGTGACAAAGCGGGCAGCGGTGGGTACCGCATATCCGACGAGGCAGCGGCACGACGGGCGACGCATCTCCCGGATCGGGAATCTTCACCGCCGACCGGACGTTGACCGGATGACGACGACAGCGACACCTGTCCTGTGGGCGACAAGCCCGGGAGGCACGATTCATGAGTGAGCGAGCTCTTCGCGGCACGCGACTCGTGGTGACCAGCTACGAGACCGACCGCGGTATCGACCTGGCTCCGCGCCAGGCCGTGGAGTACGCATGCCGAAACGGCCATCGATTCGAGATGCCGTTCTCGGTCGAGGCCGAGATTCCGCCGGAGTGGGAGTGCAAGGTCTGCGGCGCCCAGGCGCTCCTGGTGAACGGCGAGGGGCCCGAGGAGAAGAAGACCAAGCCAGCGCGTACGCACTGGGACATGCTCATGGAGCGGCGCACCCGTGAGGAGTTGGAGGAGGTGCTGGCCGAGAGGCTGGCGGTCCTGCGCTCCGGCACCATGAACATCGCCGTGCACCCGCGGGACAGCAGGCGCAAGTCCGCCTGACGGCCGCGTGCACACCGCCCCGCACGGCGGGTGGGAGACGTACGCGAGGCCCCGGCCACCCTCGGGTGGCCGGGGCCTCGCGCGTTCCGGGAACGCCTCCGGCGCCCGGGGCCGCCGGGGAAACGTCCGCCGGCCCCGGGCGGCGGCGGGCTACGCCGTGCTTCCCCCGTCCTCCTCACGGACGACCTCGCCCTGGACGATCTTTCCGTCGGGGCGGTGGATGCGTACCTGCTCCCCCGCCGCCCGGGCCTGCCGGAGGGCGTCGCCCAGAGAACCGGGGGCGAGGCCCGCACGGCGGGCGAGGCGGCGTTCGACCGCCCCGCGCAGCAGGGCCGCGGTCGGCGGGAAGAGGCACAGCAGACCGGCGGCGTCGGAGACCAGGCCGGGCAGCATCAGCAGCAGCCCGCCCAGCATGGCGAACCCGTGCCCGGCACGCCGCGCCGGCCCGGCGTCCGTCCTCTCCGCCGGGCCGGCGCCCGGCTGGAGGCCCTCCACCGTCTCGACCAGTCCGCGCCAGGCACGCCGCCCCGCGCGCTTGACCGCCGCGGCGCCGAGCACGAACCCGGCCGCCAGGACGGCCAGGACCACCAGCCCGCTCGTGGCGTCCGCCAGCAGGATCAGCAGCCAGATCTCCAGCACCGCGAAGGCGGCCGCTCCCAGGGGGAGGAGGCCGCGGCCGCGCGGGCGGCGGGGCCCGCCGGACCGGGCGTGCGGTTCGCTGCGGGGGCGCTGCGGCGGAGGCTCGTACGGGTACGGGGCGCGGGTCGTCATGTCATCCAGTGTGCCCGCGCCCCAGAATCTGGTTCACACGGGACCGCACGCCCCAGGCGGTGACCCGCCACAGCGCCTCGGCGACGATGTCGCGGCTCATCTTGCTGTCCCCGCGCTCGCGCTCGACGAAGGTGATGGGCACCTCCACCACCTGGAACCCGGCCTGCACGGCGCGGTGGGCGAGGTCGACCTGGAAGCAGTACCCCTGGGAGGCCACGTCGTCCATGCCCAGTCCCAGCAGGGTCTCCTTGCGGAAGGCGCGGAAGCCGCCGGTGACGTCCCTCAGGGGCACCCCCAGCATCAGCCGGGAGTAGGTGCTGCCGCCGCGGGAGAGGAACTCCCGGTGCCGGGGCCAGTTGACCACGCGCCCGCCCGGCACCCAGCGCGAGCCGAGCACCAGGTCGGCGCCCTTGAGCGCGGTGAGGAGCCTGGGCAGCTCCTCGGGCTGGTGGGAGCCGTCGGCGTCCATCTCGACCAGGACGTCGTAGCCGTTGTCGATGCCCCAGCGGAAGCCGGCCAGGTAGGCGGCGCCCAGTCCTTCCTTGCCCTTGCGGTGGAGCACCCTGACCCGCTCGTCGGCGGCGGCCAGCTCGTCGGCGACCTTCCCCGTCCCGTCGGGGCTGTTGTCGTCGGCGACCAGGACGTGGGCCTCGGGGACGGCCTCGCGCACTCTGGTGACGACCTGGCGGATGTTGTCGGCCTCGTTGTAGGTCGGAATGATCACCAGGATCCTGCCGAGCGGACCCCTGCCGCGCTGCCGGGCGTCGTTCACTGCTGCTGCCTCTTCCCCTCTGTCCCGTTCTCCCCGTCTGCCCCCCGCCTGCCGAGGACGTATGCCCCGGCACAGGACAGGACGCCCACGATAGCGAGCACCCACTCCGGCGCGGGGCCGATTCGGTCGGAGAGAGTGGTTCCGTCCCGCAGGGGGAGATCGGCGAGGAGGACGTCCCTGGTGAACTCCTCCGTCCGCTGCTCGACCGTGCCGTCGGGGGCCACGATCGCGCTGATGCCGCTGGTGGCGGCGGTGACGACGGCCCTCCCGTGCTCGACCGCCCTCAGCCGGGACATGGCGAGCTGCTGCTCGGGCTGGCCGGTGCGGCCGTAGGTGGCGTTGTTGGTCTGGACGACCAGGGCGCGGGCGCCGTCGTTGACGGTGTCGCGCACGATCTCGTCGTAGGCCACCTCGAAGCAGATGACGTCGCCGAGCCGGGCCGGTCCGACGTCCAGCACGCCGGTGCGCTCCCCGGGCCAGAAGTCGCGCGGCACGCGCTGGAGACGGGTGATCACCTTGCTGAGCTGCTCCCGGTAGGGCACGTACTCGCCGAAGGGCACCGGGTGCTGCTTGGTGTACGAGGCGCCGGGGCCGGTCTCGGGGTCCCAGACGATGCCCTGGTTCTCGACGTACCCCTCCTCGGTGGGGTGGTCGACGAGGGCGCCCACGAGGATCGGGACGCCGACCGCCTTCGCGGCCCGGTCGATCGCGTCGTACGCCTCCAGGTGCCGGTGGGGGTCCAGGTCGGAGGCGTTCTCCGGCCATATCACCAGGTCGGGCCGCTCCGTCCGGCCCTCCGCCACGTCCTCGGCCAGCTCCAGGGTGGCCCGGACGTGGTTGTCGAGGATCAGCATCGGGCGGCCGAGGAAGTCCATGCCGGGCTGCTGGACGTTGCCCTGGACGACGGCTATGCGGACGGTGTCGGCGGCCCCGGTGGGGACCGGCACGGCGTACCCGGACACCGCGGTGGCCGCGGCGAGGGCCACCGCCCCCGCCGCCGGC